>JBBAVU010000032.1:5295-20319 GCA_040397565.1 Pirellulales bacterium
CGAGCCGCTTTCGATCCGAAGCGGGTTGCCGTGGCTGCGCTTGGGGCTGAAGGGCACGCTCGTGACCCCCGACTCCGCGAGCAGGGTGTTCAGCTCGCGCCGCATCGACTCGACGGTGGCGGCGTGGGCGGGATCGAGCACGAGGTTTCGCTGCTCCCGCGGGTCGGCCTCGAGGTCGTAGAGCTCGTCGAGATCCCAGACGCCGTGGCACTGGATGAACTTGTGGGTCGCGGTGCGGAGGGCGAACACGGTCGGCGTCTGCGGGTACGTGTACTCCCAGAAGTATTCGTAGAGCAGCCGGTCGCGCCACGGCGGCTCGACGGCCCGGCCGGCGGCGAGATCGAGGAAGCTGCGGCCCGCCATGGTGGCTGGCGGGGCGATGCCGGCCGCGGCCAGGAACGTGGGGGCGATGTCGATGCCGGCGACCATCTCGTCGCGGACTCTGCCTGCCGGCCACGTGCCGGGGCAGACGCCGAGGAGCGGCACCCGCATCGACTCCTCGTAGGCCGTCCGCTTGTCGACGAGGCCGTGCTCACCCCAGAGAAAGCCGTTGTCGCCCATGTAGACGACCATCGTCGAGTCGGCGAGGCCGTGCTCGGCGAGCCACGCGCGGACGCGGGCCACCGATTCGTCCACCGAGAGGAGCGCCTCGCACTGGGAGCGGTAGAGATCGGCGAGTGGCACCGTGTCCTGGAAGGGGAACTCGGCGCCGTGCCAGCTGTTTCGCTGGTTTCTCACCCAGAGGGGCTTTCGCGATGCGGCATCGGGCTTCTCCGGGTGTGCCACGAGGGGCGGGAGCGGCTTGTCGCGGTAGCGGCCGACATGCCGGGCCGCCGGCTGGAAGTTGCCGTGGATCCCCTTGTGCGAGAGGTAGGCGAAGAAGGGCTTGTCGTCTTTCGCCGCGGCCGTGAGCCAGTCGAGGCAGTAGTCGGTAAGTTCGTCGGTGATGTAGCCCTTCTGCGGCACCGTGCGGCCGTCGAGATTGAGCATGGCCGGCGGCCGGTCGGGCCGCGACGAGCCGGGCAGGTAGGAGCCGTGGCCACGGAACGACACCCAGCGGTCGAAGCCGGGCTGCGGCGCGTCGGTCGTCTCGCCGATGTGCCACTTGCCGAAGAATCCCGTGCGGTAGCCGACCCGCTGCAGCAGTTCGGAAAAGAGCACCGTGCCGGGGCGGAAGCCGGCAGTGTTGTCGATCACGCCGTGGGTGTGGGCGTAGTGACCGGTGAGGATCGACGCACGGCTCGGCGAGCAGAGCGACGTCGTCACGAATGCATTCCGGAACCGCACGCCGTCGCGGGCGAGCGAGTCGAGCCCCGGCGTCTCGACGAAGGGATGGCCCGCGCATCCCAAAAGATCGTGGCGGTGGTCGTCGGCGAGGATAAAGACGATGTTCCGCGGTCGGGCGGACTGAGCCGGTTTCGCGGCGGGCTGCTTGGGCTGCCCGGGCTTGCCGGAATCCTCGAGGGCGATCACGCCGCCGCGGGCCACGATCTCCCGCTGCACCCGTGGCACGTCCACCGCGCGGACCTCCGTGCCTGAAGCAAGGGCGGTCGTGGCCGCGATGCCGCAGGCCTCGCCGAGCGCCATGAAGACGGGCTCCATGCGGATCGTCTGGTAGCCGAGGCGGCTTGCACTGCAGGCCACCGGCACGAGCAGCCCATCGACATCCTTCGGCACGACGACGCCATACGGCAGCTGCGTGGGCGGATGCCCCATGCCGAGGTAACCCTCGCGGGCGAGGGGATGCGCGGGGTCGAACTTGTGGACCGCGTGCGAGTCGAACCCATACTCCACCATCGCGATCGCGTCGGGCACCGCCCGCGGCCGGCCCGTGGCCGGATCGGGCTCCGTGTCGCGGGCCGTGAAGTTCGCCGCGCCCACGATCCGCCGGGCCTCGCGGACGTAGATCTGCCACGGACGGTGTCGGTTGTCGGGAAACTCGTCCTTGCAGAAGCCCCACTCCGCCGCCTCCTGCCGCACCGCCTCGGGCACCCGCGGATCGTGCTGGAGGAACCAGAGCATGCCCTCCACGTAGGTCCAGTAACGGCGGCGGATGCGGTCGCGGGTCTCGGGCGTGCCGGCAGGCCAGTCCCAGTTCTCCTCGGCCAGGTCGAGCGACTGCCGCGGGTGGCCGTTCTCCATGTGATCGTTGTTGACCACGACCTTCCGGTTGGGCGCCCGCCGCATCTGGATCACGTCGCGGAGCCGCTTCACGTGCCCCTCCTCCACGTCGGCGAGCAGGTCGCGGTAGTCCGCGGCGTCGAAGCCCTCCGGCTTCTCGACCGGCACGCGGTTGCCGGGATCGTTCGTGAGCGGGAAACGGTAGGTGAAGGCCTGGATGCCACGGTCTCCCTCGCCTGTCGATCCGGGCAGCACCTCCTTCGTCGCCATTTCCATGTAAATCCGGCCCGCGAGCCGCTCGCCGTATTCGCCGCGCGACTCGCGGCCGATTCGGCACGGCACGCCCGCGACCGCCGCGAGATCCCCCTCGTAGGTCGCGTCGATGAACACGCGGCCGGCGAGCGTGACGGGTTCGCCGCCGGCGAGCGGCACGGCGACGATGTCCGTCAGCCGTGAGCCCCGCTTGTTCGCCGCCCGCAGCCGGTGCCGCAGGAGCACGCGGACTTGCTTCTCGCCCGCGAGCATCTCGCCGAACACCTGCTCCGCCACGCGCGGCTCGAAGTCGGTACCGCCGCGGCAGTCCTTCACCTGCGGCGAGTCGGGGCCATAGGCCTTCACGTAGTGTGCGACGACCCGCCGCTTGAACTCGTTGAACAGGCCGCCGATCGCCTCCTTGCGGACGTTGTCGATGTTGGACAGGCCGCCGGCGACGACGCCGCCGACGTGGGCCTGCTCCTCGATGAGCACGACCCGCGATCCGCCGCGGGCCGCTGCCACCGCCGCCGCGATGCCACCGGGCGTCGCGCCGACGACCACGATGTCGGCTTCCGGCATCGACACCACATCGAAGGCAATCACTTGCCCGAGGGTCAGGAATGCCGCGAGGACGAACGCCCGGCCCACCATCCGCAAGGAAGCAATCATGGGTGTGTCTCCTCCTCACTCATCGCAGACGCCAGACTTGGCATCCGTCCTGATGGCGGCACGCCCTCCATAAATGCATAGCAAATCATGTGGAGCACGCTCATTTGTGCGTCCTCCACCCTGCCGTAATGGGTATCGGGCACCACGAGCAGATGATCGACGAGATCTGCCACCGGGCCCCGTTTCACGCCGGACAGCGCTACGGTGACGAGGCCGTGCTCGCGTGCCCAAAGAACGGCGGCCACCAGATTGGGCGATGCGCCACTCACGCTCGACACCATCAGGATGTCGCCTGAGTCGGCATGATTCACGAGTTGGCGGACGAAAACATCTTCGTAGGCGAAGTCATTGCCTATGGCTGTGATCCACGACGTGTTGTCGGCGAGCGAGAGAACGCGGAAAGGGCGCGGTGTCACTGCTGAAGCGCCCTTGCCGAGATCCGTTGCAAAGTGCGACGCGTTGGCGGCATTGCCGCCGTTGCCGCAGACGAAGATGCGGCGCCCCTCCGCCCCCGCCCGAGAAATCACCGCCGCCAGGGATGCGATATCTGCGACGGACAGTGATGCCAAAAGCTTTGCCTGTGCCGCGACGTAATCTCGTATCCACGACTGCATGTCCACTGTGGTGGCTCCTTGGTCATCAACTGCCATGATCGGGGTTCTCCGATGGAAACTTCATCTGCCCGTGACGCCCGCGAGCAGCGCCGCCCCCACAGGCACGACGTGCTGTCCGAGTGCTGACAGGCGTACGTCGAGGTCAGGGCGAAAGGGCTCCATGACGAATCCCGCGAGGTGCCGGGCAACGGCAGACCGCCAAGCCTCGCCCATCTCGGCCACACCGCCGCCCAGAACCAAGACATCGGGATGGAGGATGTGAACAGCGTGAGACAGGCCGAGGGCATAGAAGCGGGCCGCGGCGTCTACGATCCCGGCCGCCGCAGCATCCCCGGCCGCGATCGCCGGGCCAAGGATTGCCGCCGTCGCCCCACCGGCCAGCGCGAGTCGGGAAAGCTGCCCAGCCGGATCGCGGGCGATCTGGTCGCGAACGAACCTGTCGAGCGCCCACCCCGAGGCGAGATCCTGCAGGGTTTCGCCGCACTGTCCCACGCGGAGGTGGCCGATTTCAAGTTCTCCCGGCGGGCTGCCGTGATAGAGCCTTCCATCGCAAACGAACCCGCCACCGATACCGCTGCCCACGTTTGAGTACAGAACTGCCGCTGCGGACGCGCCCGCGCCGATCTTCGCCTCCGCATAGGCAGCGGCGTTCGAATCGTTCTCCACGATGACGGGTCTTCGGTCGATCGCTTCCTCGATCCAGTCCCGAAGCGGGAAGCCTCCCCAGCCGGCAACGTGAAAACTCGCCGTCACGACGCCGCGCAACCTGTCAATCGGGCCGCCAAACCCCACGCCTGCCGCCGCGAAGTCATCCTCGCGGGAACGGAGCCGTTCAATCTGCTGTGAGAGTCTGTGCAGGACGCCATCGGCGGACGAGACTCCGGCTAGGGGGGCGGTCTCGCTCACGATCACCCGGCCAGCCTGATCCACCACGGCGGACTGAAGCTTCGTGCCGCCGATCTCAATGCCGAGAAAACGCATGATCATCCAAGGCTACAGTGCGAATCGACGGTGGTTGCGTTGAGTGCTCTCGTGGACATGGGATTCAGTCGGGCGTTCCAGCCCTATCCAACGTAGCCAGCACGTCGACGATCGGCTTCATCCAGGTCGCGTTCCAGGAGTGCTCGGGAAACCCTGGCAGCACCGTGGAGTCGTGGCCGTTCAGCGCGTAGACGTGCTTCACGCCGAGCGAATCGGCCAGGTCGTGGAAGGCCTCGGTGTGTGACGGGCCCTCGTAGGGATGCGCGGCGCGGCGGTCGTTGAGCGTGCCGAAGACCTTCTTGCCGGCGATGACCAGCCGCGGCCGATCGCGGAAATTCACCGCGTGCTTCCGCAGGAGCGCCGTGGGGCAGTTGGCCTCCATCTGTTCGGGCGTGCCGTAGGTCTGGTCGGTCAGCCAGGCGCCGAACTGGCGGCCGGTGAACATGAGCGGCGCGTCGAAGCTGGCCGCGGCCTCGAACGTGTCGCCGTGGCCCAGGAGCAGGCAGACCGCGCCCCAGCCCGACTTGCTGAAGCCCACGAGAAGCCGGCCGGCCCGGCCGGGAAGCGTCCGATACCGCGACTCGACCGCCGGCAGCACGACCTTGATCATGTGGTCTTCGTAGCGCATTCGCGGGACGGTCGCATGGTTGCCGTACCAGGGCATCGTAAACGCCCGCGGCTGCGGCTGAACGAGCGCGAACTGCGGCGCGACGCAGATCAGATCGTGACGGTCGTGCAGGCCGAGGGACCGGATCACCTCGAGACTGTTGCCGTGCTCGCCGCCCTCGCCGGCGACGGGCAGCACGTAGAGCACGCGATGGCGGCGGTGCGGATCGCGGTCGTAGTCGGAGGGGAGGAGCACCTCGACGGCGTTCGAGCCGGCGAGGTAAGGAGTCTCCAGAGGCAGCCGCCAGGTGCCGCTCGTGGGTCGGTACTCCGGTTCACCGGAGGCCGGCGCGTGGGCGAGCACGATTCGGAACCCGAGCATGTCGTTGGCATTGCCGGCGGGCAGCGCGCCCCGGTCGGCCGAGCGGCACCACCAGGCGATGTTCGCCCAGCATCCGCCGCGAAACGCCTTCATGCCCTCGTAGGTGTCGCTGCACCACTCCCAGACGTTGCCGTGCATGTCGCACAGGCCCCAGGCGTTGGGCCGCTTCCTGCCGACCGGCTGCGGATGGCTTTGGCCCTCGTCGGTCGTGTTGGCGGCGAACCATCCATGCTCGGCGAGGTCGGCCTCTCGATCGCCGAAGCTGAACCGCGCCTGCGAGCCCGAGCGGCAGCCGTATTCCCACTCCGCCTCGATCGGCAGCCGATACTCCCACCCGGCGGGGAGCCTGCCGGCCTGCCGCTCGCGGTCGGTGAGTTTTCGGCAGCAGTCGGACGCGGCGTTCCAGTCGACATGCGTCGCCGGCCAGTCATCGCTTCCCGGTGTGGAACTTTTTTCGGCGACATCGCCGGCCCACGGCGTCGTGCCCATGATCTCCCGCCAGCGGCCGCGGGTCAGCTCGTGCTTGGCCAGCCAGAAGCCGCGGGGAAACGTCACCGCCCGCGTCTGTTCGTCTCCCTGGAAGAGTTCGTCCTGCACCTGGCTGCCCATCTGGAACGAGCCCTCGGGGCACCAGCAGAACCTGATTCCGGCAAACTCCCGTTCGGCTCCGGCGCGGTCGCCGTCGTGCGGATTCTTCGCCGGCGGTGGTGGCACAGGCAGCGCGGGCCAGGCCGGCAGCGGCGGCCGCATCTTGGACGACACCGACGTGTCGCCGCGGCCGCGGGTGCGGTCGGCCGTGGGAAAGTCGTCCGGGATCGGCAGCGTCACGCGGCCGGTCGCCGCCCACTCGGTGCCGCGGGCCAGCGACGTGATGAAGCCGACGCACCGCATCGAATAGTCGGCATGCCCAAGCGCGGTGTGGAAGATGCGGCCCTTGCCGAACTCGACGGTGAAGATCACCGGTTCGTGCCGGCCGCTGCCGCGCTGGCCGCGGGCGGAATACGCCGTCGCCAGCACGGTGACGTTTTGGGCTGGTCCGCGGAGGTGGGAATAGAGTTCGTCCTGCACGTGCAGCCACTCGACGGGCATGCCACGCGTGATCGGGTGATCGGGATCGCACACCCGCACGCCGAAGGCATACTGCGGCCCGTGTGCCCCGCCGATCCCGGGCGATGGATCCCGCTTCCACGCGCCGCCGTCGAGCACGAGGTAGGGACCGGACCGGTCGTTGCGGCCGCCCCAGCCGCCGAGGCCGATCATCGCGTTGTACTCGGGCCAGTCTGGAAACGCGTTGTCGGCGGCATGGACGACGACCACGCCGCCGCCCCCTCGGACATACTCGACGAAGGCTGCCCGCGTGGCAGCGGGCCACGCGGCGCCGTTGTAGTTGAGCACGACGGCCTGGTTCGACTCGAACGGAGGCCGAAAGCCGTCCATCGCCGCACCGGCCTGCGGGGACGTGGCGACGGCGACGGCGAACCGGCCGCTCGACTCGAGCGCCTCACGGAGGACCGGCGTCGTGGCCTTCCAGTCGTGGTTGTTCTGGCCGTCGACGATGAGCACCGGGATCGGCGGCTCCGCCGCCAGTGACGACGACGCGCACGCCGCTCCACACGCCGCCACAACGGCCATCCAGAGGCATCGTTTGCGGTTCACGAGACCATCTCCGCGTCACTTGTCACGGTAGAGCACCACCGGGCCCATGAGGCCGCCGGTGCCGAGCTCGTTGAGGTTATACCGCTCGCAGAGGATCGTGAGCCGGTTGTCGCCGGCCGTCAACGCGTCCGTCACGTCGAACAATGCGGGCCGGCAGGAGCCGTCGAAGGCGTCGAGCGCGGTGCCCGCCTCGTGCTGCTTCGTCTTCTCCGGCACGACGTACTGCACGTGCCGGCCGTTCACGAACAGCTTCGCCCGGCCGTCGGTGGATCCGATCCAGAGATAGGCCCGCTTGCCCGGCGGCACCGCGGGCAGCTTCGCCGTCGCGCGGTAGGCCATCCGCCCAGAGCGGCCCGAGGGCTCGTCGGTCATCGAGAAGTAGTGGCCGAGATCGGCCCAGGTGTCGCGCACGACGTGCGTCGTCGGCCAGTCGCGGTCATCGAAGTCGGCGGCCGCCCAGGGAACCGCGTCGGCCTCCGGGCCCGGGTTGTGTCGCCACTTCCATTCGAGCAGCGGCTTGCCGAGCCGGGCGAACTCACGGTCCATCCGGGCGCCGTCCTCGTAGGCCGGGGCGAACTGCCCGTTGATGTAGGCCATGGCGATCCCGTCGGGATGCAGGCCCGGCGGGCTGAAGGCCTTCTGTGGCTCGTAGATCGCCCGCAGGTGCACGAGCGAACTCTTCCACTGGGCGAGGTCGCGGTCGAGCGTTCGCAGGTTGCCGGCGGCGAAGTCCTCCCGCATTTTCATGAACCGCTCGAAGAGCGTGAGCGAGTCGTCCACGAGCTTGACCCGCCGGTATTCCAGCGGCGTGCGGCAGGCCGCCGTGGCCTCGTTCACGAGCCGGCGGGCCTCCTGCATCACCTCGGGCGTGAAGACCTCGAGATACCCGAAGCCGCTGCCCGCGTAACACTTCGACTCGGTCCAGGCCCGGTCGACGTGCTGCCAGTAGCGGGCCATCGGCCCGGCCGCGCTGCCGTAGAACCGTTGCCAGAGGTCGTCGAGGATCTCCACCGGCTTCTCGTTCGGGTCGAACGTGAGCCGGGCGGAGAGGTAGTAGCCAGGCATCATCGTCTCCCAGCCGTTCATGGTCTCGGGCGTCCAGGCGACGAGACCGCTTTCCATGAGGATCGGGATGTCGGTGCCCCACTTCGTGATGAACGGGCAGGGGGCGGTGAGCTCGGCGAGGTTCATACCGTAGGCGTAGTAGCCGAGCCGGCAGGGCTGCTTGCCCCAGCCCTGCACGATATCGAGGAGCGCCGAGCCGAGCGGATGGGCGGCATCGGTCATCGGCTGGTGGCGGTGGAAGTCGATCGGGGCGAGCGTCATGAAGAGGTCTGGCCGCGGCTCGTACCGAGCGGGGGGCATGATGCAGTTGACGTAGCCGAGCAGCGAGATCGTGACGCCCGGATGCTTCTTCGCCACCCGCTCCGCGATCCGGTTTGCCAGGAGCACGTAGCGGTCGGTCACCGACCAGCGGCCGGCGGCTTTCTCCCAGACCCGCGGCTCGGGGTCGGCCTTCCGCTCCTCAGGATCCTCCGTGGGCAGCACGTAGTCGCCGGGCACGAGGCCGAACGAGAGCTGGTAGCCCGCGGCCTTGGCCGTGGCGAATTCGCCTTCGATCTTCGCGATGATCGCGTCGGCCATCGCGTCGGCGACGTCGGGCCGCGTCCACCGGAGCAGGTGTGGATGCGGCTTGCCGTCGACGAGGAGCCTCCATTCGGGGTGTTCCTCCCGCTGCTTCGCGGTCACGAGCCGCTCGAGGCTGCCCTGCGGGCCGCCGACTTCCAGGGTGCGGCCATAGCACGCGAGCATCCCTCCGCCGGTGTATGCCGTGAACCGATTGCGGCGAAACCAGTCGGCATCGCCCGTCCGCGCCGTCATGCCCCGCCGTTCCGTGGCGGGGGCCCGTTTCTCGTCGAGGGCCGGCACGACCACGTTCTTTCCCTCGGGGATCACCTCGCCCAGTTCGGAGGGCATGAACCAGCGGCAGCCGAGCCGGTGCAGGAGTTCGTAGACGGCGTAGCTCGTGCCGTGCTCCGATTCGCCGTAGAGTCCGACGCCCTTCTGGGGGTCGGCGACGACGCGAAAGCCGTAGAAGCCGGCCTTGCTGATCCCGACGGGGCCGAAGACCGGCTCGGCGACCGCGCCGACGAGGATCGGCAGCCGCTGCTCCCCGGCCGGCAGGCCCTCGACGACCTCGATCTCGCAGGCGCCCATGCGGCCAAGGCAGCGGGCGAGGTCGCGGGCCGAGTCGCGGAGGAGCCGCCGCTTCATCTCCGGCATCTGCTCCCAGGCGGGCAGCTTGCGGTAGGCCTTCTCGTCGCCGTCGGCCGCAAGAGTGCCGGGCGGCACGACGACGACGCATACGGGCTTGCCATCGCGGATGAGCGGCACGTCGGCGGCGGACGCCGGCAGGACGATCGCCAGCGCGACGACCGACATGAGAAACGAGCGGAATCGCGACATGGCCTTGCTCCTGGAATGAAAAGGCCGACTATGCGAGGGCAGGTCGAGTGGCGTCAAGCAACGACGCGAGATTTGTCGCTTCCAAACCAGAATCCGTCGCTTTCAACCCAAAATGTGCTTGGAAGCTTCTCGCGTTCCTTGCGATCTCTTCTCTCAAGCTGCCGTTCGCTTCTGCCGATACGACCGGTGGATTCGTCACGGTCGGGGGCTTTCGATGCATCGCATCCTTCGCAGCTTGTGTGTCTTGGCGACGGCGATCGCCGTAGGTCCGGCCGTCGCGGGCGGTGATCTCGTCCATCCGCCCGAATGGCCCTGCACGGGATGCGGCCCGCGATACTGGGGCGAGCAGCGCGCGCAAGGCTGGTGTCCCGATCCGTGCGATTCCTGTAATCGCTGGGTCGGCTGCAACGGCGCTCGCGAGATGCCCGACCGCCTCGCTCCCTGGCAGCTGCCGCCGAATGCCGGCTTCGAGCCACCGGAGCATCTCGGCTGGGCGACGCACGGGCCCTGCGAGGAATGCCACGCCTGCGGGCCTTCCGGTCAGGGCTTCTGGAGTCTGTTGAAGTTCTGGTGAGCGGCGAGCGCCGTGGCAAACGTCACCGGATCGTTCCACCTGCGGCAGGCGTCGAGGACCGACGGCAGGTCGTCCGCCGCGACGGCGAGATCGACGATCGACGGCAGGAGCCCGGTCGAGAAGCCTTCCGACCCAGGCTGCCGCGAGAGGAGCAACCGCAGCGACTCCTTCGCCCGACCGATCCGCCAGAGCAGGATCGCGAGCCATTCGAGGGGGCCGGGGTCGCCGGGAGCCTGTTCGACCTGGGCCGAGAAGTAGGCCACCGCAGCCTCGGGATTCTCGCCGAGCTGGGCCCCGAAGAAATGCTCTGACGCGATGGCAAGCTCGCCGAACGGCGGGTCGCCCGCCATGAGCAGATCCTCCGGCATGCCGCGTGCGTAGCCCGCGAGGGCGAGGGCCTTCGCGATCCGCTGCGGATCGGTGCATTCCCTCCCGATCTCGAGCACGTTGTGGAGGTGCGAGAGATCGACGTGCGAACCCCGCTCGATGCACTCGCCGTGGAGATGGTCGACGAGCACGTCGGCCGCGGGCCGTCGCCTCGCGGCAGGGAGCCTCGCCACCGCCTGCATGTAGGCGGTGATCGCGTTGCACGTGCCGTGGTCCTCGATGACGAGCCGCAGGCCGAGGGCCGGGTCGATCCCCTCCCAGAGTGCCAACTGCATGATCTCCGTGCGGAGTTCCTCGCGGTCGGCGAGATCCTCCCGGCGGAGCAACCCCTCGAGACGCGCGGCCACCTCCGCGGGCTCCGCCGCCGCGCGGAGATACATCCACGCAGCCGCCGGCCGACCCTCCTCGAGCAGCGGCCAGCCCGCTTCGCGGCAGGCGGCGAGCGACGCTTCGTCGAGCTTCTCGCGGGTCGCCCGATCGACGCCGCCGAGATCGCCCGAAATCGGCAGGCCGAGCGAGAGCCTCGCCTCGAGCAGGCGGACGTCGAAGACCGCATGCCAGCGGCCGCCCTCGGCGAGCGACGTCGCGAGCGACTCGAGCGTCGCAGCGACGCCCTCGGTGGCGGCGAGCCGCTCGAGGCGGTCGAAGACGGCCGCCTCGTCGCCGGCGGGACCGCGGGTGGATGACGACGTGTCGTGCGTGGTCATCGGCATGCCTGCTGACGGAGGGATTCGTACGCGAGCACGGCGGCCGTCGCCGACACGTTGAGGCTGTCGGCGAGGCCGAGCATCGGCAGGCGGATGGTCTCGAGATCGATCTCACCCGAGGCGGCTGCGTCGTTCCACGCCTGCGACAGCCCGTGCGCCTCGCTGCCGAGCACGATCGCGGCAGGCCCGGCGAGCCTGCCTTCGTGCCAGGCCCGCGATCCGGTGGGCGTGGCCGCGACCACGTGCCGCCGCGCCGCCGCGCACCAGGCGATCGCCTCGGTCGTGGTCGCCTCCGCCACCGGCACGGAAAAGACCGTGCCGAGGCTCGCGCGGATGCAGGCCGGGTTGGCGACGTCGGTCTGGCCGCCGGCCGCGATCACGCCGGCGAGCCCCGCGGCGTCGGCCGTGCGGACAATGGCGCCGAGGTTCCCGGGCTTCTCGATGCCTTCCACGATGAGGAGCGGCGCGTCGGCCCGGAAGAAGGGGCTGCCCGTCGCATGGGCTGTTTCCGCGAGGGCCATGCCCTTCCACCTCACGACGGCCACCGCGCCCTCGTTCCGCTCGCCGAACGCGATCCGCTCGAGCGGGCGCTGTGCAAGTTCCGTCACCGTCGCCCCGCGGGCCGCGATTCCCCCGATCCACTCCTCGGGCGGCCGGGTTGCGTCGTCGGCCGCGACGAAGAGTTCGACGATCTCGACGCCGGCGTTCGCCGCCCGCTCGATCTCCCGCCGTCCGTCCACGATCGCGAGTCCCGTCTCCCGGCGTGCCCCGGCCGACCGCAGGCGGGCCGTCGCGCGGATGTGCGGATTGGACGGGCTCGTGATCGCGTCACGAGGCGGCATGCTCGATCTCGTAGCCCTTGCGATACGGTCTAGCGAGCATCGCGTCGGCCTGTTCGTCACCGGTGATCCGCTCGGCGGCCGCGTCCCAGGCGAGCGACCGGCCCAGGCGGGCGGAGATCCCGGCCAAGTGGCAGATATTCAGCATCTTCATGTGGGAGTGGACATCGGAGATCGGCTCCTGCCTCGTCTTCACACAGTGGAGGAAGTTCGCCCAGTGCCCCTTCCGCTCGCTGTCTTGCATCGGCAGGTTCTTGTAGACCCGCTGGAGAGCTCCCTCGGGGAGTGGGTCGTCCTTCAGGGCCTCGACCGGCGCCCCGGAGAGCTTTCCACGGCTCACGAAGATCCTTCCCTTGTCACCCTCGATGAGCACGCCGTTGTCGGTGTCGTGGCGGATCACCATCTGCGTGCCGCCCGGGAAGTCGACCGTGAAGAGGAAGGCGGTTGCCGTGTTGTAGCGGTCCCGTTCCACCGGCACGCCGTCCTTGAACGTGACGGGATGCGTGGCCGTGCCGGAGATGCCCGTCGGGCCGGCCGTCTGACCGTTGAGCATGAGGGCCCAAGTCGCGATGTCGACGTGATGCGCCCCCCAGTCGGTGAGCTTGCCACCGGAATACTCGTACCACCAGCGGAACTCGTAGTGGCAGTTGGTCTTTTCCTTCCCCTCCTTGCCGACGATCTCCGGGTCGTTCAGGAACCGGTATTCGGCGACCGGCGCCGGACCGAGCCAGCGGTCCCAGTCGAGCCGCTTCGGCACGGCCGCCACCGGGATCGCGGGGCTCGAGGGGGACGCACCGATCGCGGCCTGCACCGACTTGATGCGACCAAGCCGTCCCTCGGCGACGAGCGCCATCGCCGTGACGAACCGCGGGAAGTCGCTCCGCTGCTGCGTGCCCACCTGCACGATCCGGCCGGTCTGCTTCTGGATCTTGCGGATGAGCTTCCCCTCGTCGACCGTGAGCGTGAGTGGCTTCTCGCAGTAGACGTCCTTCCCGGCGAGCATCGCCTCGACGACCGGCTTGGTATGCCAGTGGTCGGGCGTGGCCACGTGGACCACGTCGATGTCCTTCCGCTCGAGGATCTTGCGGTAGTCGGAATGGATGGCCGCCTTGCCATCGGCGAACTTCGCGTTGAACTTTTCGGCCCGGTCGGCATCGACGTCGGCGATGGCCACCAGGTCGATCCAGTCCTTGGCGACGCCGATGTTGGCATTCGCGATGCTGCCGGAGCCGATCAGGCCGAGCGCGACGCGGTCGTTCTTCGCCTTCGCCTCGTCGCCGAGCGTCCGCGGGGTCGAGAAGAAGTAGGGCACCGCGCCGGCGGCGGCCGTCGTGCCGCACGAGGTGAGAAATCCGCGTCGGGTCGCTTGCATGGGGAGCCTCCGAAAGATGGGAGATCAGGCAGGTCAGAATACCCGCGGCCGGCGACCCCTTCCACCGCCCGCGGCGTCAACGCAGGCCGGCCATCGCATGCCAGCCGAGAGCGAGTCGGCGGCCGTGGCCGTCCTCGCAGAAGAGCGGGCCCGACTCGATCCGGTCGAAGGCGGCTGGAAAGGCGGCTGCGATGAGCGATGCAAGCCGCCGGCCGTCCCAGCCGGGAGAGTGGGAGGTGACCACGAAAAAGCCGTCGGCGTCGAGCAGGCCGGCGAGCTGTAACACGAGCGGCTCGAGGTCGCGGTCGATCGAGAACGCTTCGCCGCGGGGCCCGTGGCCCCAGGAGGGCGGGTCGAGGAGGATGCCCCGGAACCGTTCGCCGCGGCGGACGAGACGGTGGACGTACCGCACGGCATCCTCCTCCACCCAGTGAATCGGCGCATCGGCGAGGCCCGAGGCACTGGCGTTGTCGCGGGCCGTTCGGATCGCCTGACGCGATGCGTCGACGTGGAAGACCTCGGCGCCCGCGGCCGAAAGTGCAAGAGTCGCGCCACCGGTGTGGGCAAAGAGCGAGAGCACGCCGCGACCATCGTCCTTCGGCCGGGCCACGCTTCGCCACGTTTCATGGAGCCGCCGCCAGAGAGGCAGCTGCTCGAGAAAGATGCCGAGCTGTCCCGATGGGGCGGGCCGCACGTGCAGCCGGATCGCGGCGGCGGCGGCGTCGGCCTCGCCGAGCGGCACCGTCACGAGCCACGGCGCCGGGAGCGGGCCGGTGAACCGCCACGATCCGCCGCCGGCGTCATCGAACGCCGCGGCCGCCTCCCGCCAGAGACCGGGCTGATTTTTTCTTCCCTGCGCGGCCGGGTGCGGCCGATCGACCAGGATGCCGCCGAGCCGCTCGAGCCTGCGGCCGTCGCCGAAGTCGACGAGCGCGGGATCGGGGCTCACCGCCGTTTCTTCCCCCGCGAACGCTTGGCCCGTTTCTTCGGCGGGGTTTCCTCGTCGTCGTCCGCGGAGCCCGAAGCAGCCGCGGGCTGCGTCGGCGACACGATGATGCAGTTGTCGCCCAGATCGAGATCGTCCTCCTCCTCGATCGGCCGGCCCCGCTCGTCGAGCTTCACGTCGGCCTCGGCGGTCTTCTTCTTCGCGACCAAAAGCAGCTGGTCGTAGAGCTTCTGCCGGTCGACGCCGTTGATGCTTGCGACCGCCGTCGCCACCTCGCCGAGATACCGCAGGAAGATGCTCCGCCGCTGCCCTTCCTGCGCGACCCGGAGCCTCCGGCGGAGATACATGCCGAGCTTCCGGCCCACGGCCTGCAGGGCGAGCCGGATCTCCTTCTGGATCTCGGGGTAGGAGGCGATCGCCTCCTTCGACTCGCTCGTGAACGGCACCCA
>JBBAVU010000033.1:0-20213 GCA_040397565.1 Pirellulales bacterium
CTCACGCAGTTCGTGCTCGTCCGCGACAACATGGAGTGCTGCTTCGGCCCGGGGGCGGCGCTCCACGACTGCATCGTCGTCCGCATGCGGCCTGGCAGGACTGCCGAGTTCTCGGTGCGACCGGTGGCAGTGGCCGGAACCTTCCGCGTGGACGAGCTTCTCGGCCCCGACGGAAAGCACCTCGCGATCTACGCGATGGAGGGGGAGGAGGTCCGCTGACGGACCCCTCGTGGGGCGGTTTTCGAGGCAGAAAGCCGTCTTTCCAGAAAAACCCCTCGCCCTGCAACGGCCACGGACCGTTGGTACCATCGATCCCATGACGCTTCCGCTCGCCGACTGGTTCTGGATCTACGACATCCCCACGCACACGCTTGCGATCCTCGCGATCGTCGTGTCGGTCGGCTTCTACTGGATCGGGGCGATCTTCCTGCGGCCGATCCTCCGGCAGTTCGTGAAGCACATGCCGGGGTCGAACGACATCGTCGGCTACGTGCTCTCCTGCTTCTGCGTCTTCTACGGCCTGCTGCTCGGCCTCATTGCCGTCACGGCCTACCAGAACGTCTCCGAGGCCGGCTCGAACGTCACCCGCGAGGCGGCCGCGCTCTCGGCGCTTTACGAGGACGTCTCCCGCTACCCCGAGCCTTTCGGGCAGAACCTCCGCTGGCTCCTTCGCGACTACACGCGGTACGTGATCAAGTACGCCTGGCCGCTCCAGCAGCGGGGCATCATTCCGCAGGAGGGGACGATCCGGGCCGAGGCGTTCCACGACCGGCTGCTCGACTTCCAACCGAAAAACCCCTCCGAGGAGATTCTCCACGCCGAGGCGCTGCGGCAGCTCAATCATTTTCTTGAGTGCAGGCGGATGCGGCTCTACTCGGTGAAGTCGGGGCTGCCGCCGTCGATGTGGTACGTGATGATCCTGGGAGCGGTATTCACCGTCGCGATGTGCTGGCTCTTCGAGATGCGGTTCATCACGCAGCTGTTGCTCGGCGGCATCCTCGCGGCGTACCTGGGCACGATGATCTACCTGATCGTCGACATGAACCAGCCGTTCCGCGGCGACGTGAGCATCACGGCCGAGCCGTTCGAGCTGCTCTACCGGAGGATGAACGAGGGCTGACATGAAGGTCTCGCGGCGGAAGGCGATCGGGTCGGGCTTGGCGGCGACGCTTGCGGCGTCGAGGACGCTCGCGCCGGTCCTGTTCGCCGGCTGCTCGCTCGGCATTCCGCCGAAGGCGAGGAAGGTGACGGTGGGGCTGCTCCATTCACAGACCGGCCCGCTCGCGATCAGCGCGACGTCGCTCCGCGACATCCAGATCCACGCCTTCGAACGGATCAACGCCGCAGGCGGCATCCTCGGGCACGAGGTCGAGTTGAACGTGCCCGATCCGCGGTCACGCAACGACCTCTTCCCAGTTCGGGCCCGCGGCCTCGTCGACGCCGGGGTCGCCGCCGTCTTCGGCTGCTGGACGAGCGCGAGCCGCAAGGCTGTGCTGCCGGTCTTCGAGGAGGCCGACAAGCTGCTCCTCTACGCCGTGCAGTACGAGGGGAACGAGTCCTCGAAGAACGTCGTCTACGGCAACTCCGTCCCCAACCAGCAGATCTTCCCGACGATCGACTGGCTGCTCTCGGAGGCCGGAGGCACCCGGAAGCGGATCTACCTGATCGGGTCCGACTACATCTATCCGCGGACGGCCAACTACATCGCCAAGAAGTACCTCGCCTCGAAGAACCTCGAGCCCGCGGGCGAGGCCTACTATCCGCTCGACCAGCGCGACTTCGGCGAGGCCGTCCGCGCGATCGCCGACTCGGAGGCCGACTGCGTGCTCAACACGATCAACGGCGACTCCAACATCGGCTTCTTCGAGGCGCTCGCCAACGAGAGGCTTTCAGCCTCGCGGCTCCCGGTCGTCTCGACGAGCATCGCGGAGGACGAACTCCGTGGGATGCTGCCGGAGCACGTGAAGGGGCACTACGCGGCGTCGAGCTACTTCCAGAGCCTTCCGGGAGAAGACAACCGGGAGTGGATCAAGGGATTCCAGCAGGAGTTCGGCCACGACCGCGTGACCGGCGATGCGATGGAAGCCGGCTGGTGCCTGGTCGAGCTCTGGCGGCAGGCGGTCGAGAAGGCGGGCTCGTTCGAGACGGCTGCCGTGCGGCAGGCGTTCCGCGACGGCCTCTCCTTCGATGCACCCGGCGGCCGGATCGACCTCGACCCGAAGACGCAGCACTGCTCGAAGTATTTCCGGATCGGCCGCATCCGCGAAGACAGACAGTTCGACGTCGTGCACGATTCGGGGGCGCCGATCCCGCCGGATCCGTACCCGGAGATCGCCTTCCCGGGTTGGAAGTGCGACTGGACCAATGGCGGCATCGAGCGCGGGCAAGAGGTGGACATCGATGGCGACGTTTGAAGTCGAGTCCACCGAGGGCATGCGATGGATCAAGGTCGGCCTCGACGACGACGACGTCCGCACGGAGCGCGGCGCCCTCAACCACATGAAGGGGGCGATCGCGATGGACGTGCCCCTGCCGTCGCTTTCCAGCTGGTGGGTGTCGCTCTTCTCCGACGAGTCGGTGATGCGGCCCCGCTATTCCGGCACGGGCCACGTCTACCTCGACTCGACGCTCGGTGGCTACCACATGCTGCGGGTGAAACCGCAGGAGCGGTGGATCCTCGACACGAAATGCTTCTGGGCGAGCGACGGCGAGGTGAACCTCTCGATCCACCGCGAGCGGCTCTGGACGAGCTACTGGGCCGGGGAGGGACTCTTCTGGTACAAGACGTCGCTCCAGGGAGAAGGGCAGGCGGTGCTGCAGGTGGACGGCCCCGTTGAGGAGGTGACGCTCGACAACGAGCAGCTCGTGGCCGACGGGCCGTTCGTGATCGCGCGGACCGACGGCATCTCGCTGTCGATCGGCAGACCTGCGAAATCGCTCCTTGCCTTCTGGCTTTCGGGTCAGAAGCGGGCGTTCGTCTACCGTGGAACCGGGACGCTCCTGCTCTGCACGACCCCCTACTGGCGGCAGCGGATGCAACGCGAGCGATCCGCGTCGGCCTACCTCTAGCACGAGCCGCCATGAGACTCGCGATCCGTTCAGGAATGGTCGCGGCGGTGATGATGGCGGTGGTTTCGGTCGATGCCTCGGCCTGCCCGTTCTGCGGCGTCGTGGGCCGGTCGCTCGCCGATCGCCGCGATGCGGCCGACCTGACGGTCGTGGCGGAGCCGGACGGCCCTCCCGGAAAGGACGCCGCGGGGATCACGACCCAGCCGTTTCGCGTGCTCACGAAGCTCCACGGCGGGGCCGATCCGCCGGAGGCCGCCACGGCCCGGATCGAATCGCCGGTGAAGGGCACCGCGATCCTCTTCGGAGAATCGGACGATCTGGCCGCGGGGAAGCCCGTGCGATGGACGGCGATCGCCGCCGACGAGACGCTGATCGGCCACGTCGTCGCGGCGCCCGCCACGAGCGATCCCGCCGAAAAGAGGCTGCGATGGTTCGCGGCGAGGCTCGAGCACCCGGAGCTGGCGATCGCAGAAGACGCCTTCACCGAGTTCGGCCTCGCCCCGTTCGAGGCCGTCCGCAAGGTCGCCGACGGCTTCGACCCCGCGAAGCTGCAGGAGTGGGTCGCGGGCCCTGGGATCGACGAGCGCCGGCGCGGCTTCTACGCCCTCGCGCTCGGGCTCTCCGCCGCCATCGACAAGCATGCGGTGGAACGTGATGCCATGGTCGACGTCCTGCGGAAGGCCGTCCTCGCGCCGGCCGACGACTTCCGGGCGGGCTACGACGGTGTCCTCGCCGGCCTGCTCGTGGCAGAGGGACAGCGCGGGCTCGACGTCATCGAACGGGCCGGGCTTCTCGCGGCCGATGCCCGGCCGGTCGATCAGCGACACCTGCTTTCCGCACTCCGATTCGCATGGGAAAGCCTGGGCGACTCGATTCCACGGCAACGGATCGCCAACGCCACCGCGAGGCTGCTTGCCTCGTCGGTCGTCGCCGCCGAGGCCACGGTCGATCTTGCACGCTACCGCGCCTGGGATCACGCCCGCGCTGTCGCGGCGCTCTGGGACTCGCTCGGTGGCGACGACCCGCTCGTTCGACGCGCCGTCGCGGGCTATCTCGTCGCCTGCCCGCGTCCGGAAGCGAAGGAGCTTCTGGAATCGATCCGGTCGCAGGATCCCGATCGCCTTCGCGAGGCGATCACGGCCGCGTCGCTCCCCGGGCGGTGATTGCCCCTACCGCAGCTGCGTGGCGGAGGCGGCGTCGGGGGTCGTGACCTCGTGGCCCGGCGGCAAGGGCCGCTTGGCCGAGAAGAACCCGCTTCGGTTCATGCCTGCCGTATCGGCGGCCGTCGGCAGCGGTGACGGAATCACGGTCGTGGAGCCTTCGGCGGGGGTCGGCAGCAGGTCCGGCGTCGACGGTTGCGGCGTCGCCTCGCCCGGCTCGCGTGTGGCCGGATCCCGCGGCGGCAGCTGCATCGGCTTCGCATCGGCCCCGATCGACTCGAAGTCCTGCGTGATGGCCCCTCGGCTGAAGACTCCCGGCCGCGAATGACGGTAGTCGAGGTAGGTGCTCGCGTCCCGCTGGCGGGCCCGGCGGTGTGCATCGAAGTAGGCCTTCCCCGGCCACGGCCCTTCCGCGAGGAAGACGCCGTTGTATTCGAGAAGCGAGCCCTTCCGGTAGTGGAGCTGCGCGATCGAGCGGTTGTAGTCGACGAGGGCACGGTAGTAGGAGCTCTCGGCCTCCGCACGGCGGCGCTGGGCGTCGAGCAGTTGGTCGAGCGTGACGGTGCCGGCGTCGTAGGCCGCCTGCACGGCGTCCACCTGCTTCTCGGCCGCGACCCGGCGGTTGAAGTTGGTCTGGGCGAGCGAGAAGTTCGTGTCGACGTTCCGCACGGCCTCGACGAGGGCGTGCGACGCCTCGAGCTCTTCGTCCTGGAGCCGAGCCCGCTCCCTCGCCAGCTGGAGCTGGAAGTTCCGCACGGTCGAAAGTTCGCGGCGGAAGCCGAGCGGCATCTGGAACTGGGCTCCCGCCTGCCATTCCTGGAACTTGCCGGAGAAGAGCGTCGAATAGGCGTCCGTGCCGACGAGCGGATCGTCGCCGTCGGCGCCGTAGGCCTGGTAGTTCTGGTTGAGAAGGTCCTGCCCCATGCCGAGGAAACGCCAGCGGCCGATCATGTCGAGCCGGGGCAGGAGAAGGTTCTTCGCCGCGGTGAGTTCGAGCTCCTTCTGCTTGATCCGCCACTTCTGCTTTCGCAACTCCGCCGACCGCGAGAGCGCCTCGACGAGGGCCTGCTGCCAGTCGAAGGTGATTCGGGCGGTCGTCGGCTCGTCCGACGGCCGGATGAGCCGGCCGTCGCTCGCGGTGATCCCCATCATGTACCGCAGCCGGTTCTCGCAACGGTAGACATCGGTAAGCGCCTGCTCCACCTCGCTGCGGAAGAAGAAGTACTGCTCGCGGGCCTGCGCCTCCTTGTCGGCCTCGCCGCCCCGCGACTGCTCGACGTAGAGTGCATGCACCTTCCGCCAGGCCTCGAGGGCGCTGTCGCGGCCCGCCTTCCTCGCCTCGAGGTTGCGATAGGAGAAGTAGAGCTCCCAGTAGCTCTGCTCGGTGTCGCTCACGAGATTCCGCACCCCTGCCTCGAACTCTGCGAGCGAGATGTCGGCGTTGATCCTCGCGAGGAGCACGCCGCGGAAGTTCGGACGCCCGAAGATGTTCTCGAACGCATCCGGCCCGGCGATACGGTTGTAGGTGGCTCCGGCTCCCTGCAGGAGTGGCTGGCTGAACGTGAAGTCGTAGTTGGTCGTCCAGGTCGATGGCACGAGCACCTTGAAGTTCGGGTCCGTGATCGGCAGACCGTTGTTCTGGCGGGTCGGGTTGTTGTTGTTGTCGTAGATGGTGGAGTTGGCGAAGCCCCAGGTGGCACCGGTCGCCGTCCGCTTCTGGATGCCGGTCGTCCAGTTCCCCTGGTCGCCCAGCAGTTGCTGCTGGAAGAGTGCGGTGAATTGGCCGCCGACGTTCTGCGGCCGGTTGAGCCGATCCCACGTCAGCGAACTGGAGAGCTGCGCGTCGAAGGCAGCAAGCGCGCTTTCGACGCCGCGGAAGGGGTCGGTCTCCGCGATCGCCGGGTCGTAGACCGTCGGCGTGAGGTCGGGCGCCGTGAGGAGCGACACAGGCGGCTCGCCCGTCTGCGGCCGCGGGCCGCCGAAGCTCGCGAACCGGCCGCCGAGGTTCCTCAGAATCTTGCCATTCTCGAGGGACGTGCGGATCGCCTCCTCCAGCGAGAGCTCCCAGATGTTGTCGAATTTCGCGTTGGAGAGCGTGAGTGGCTCGAGCGTGCCGGCCGCCTCGTCGAGCGGCTTGTCCTGGGCGTCGGGATATTCGAGCTTCTGGATCGCACCGACGTAATGCGAGAGGTCACCGTCCTCGAAGAAGTAGAACGGCTGTTTCGGAGCGCAGCCCACCGCGACGAGCGAGAGGCTCGTCCAAGCGACCCAGAGTTGTCGGAGCAGCCGGGGGGGCACGTTCCAGGTTCTCGTAGTTGTTTTGGGCGTGTTCGGTGTGTCGTCGTTCAAAGGCCGTCGCCGCGCCCTGGGGGACGGCTGCGCATGGCACCCATCCCGGCATCGAGCCCCCCGACCGATGCCGCAGTCGGTGCACCAGGGCGCAGCGACAGCGGAAGTGGTATCGGCCCCCCGACCGTCAAACTTGGAGCAATCCGCCCAACCGACGGCCCCGCGGCAACCTGGGAAAGCAGGGCGGTCGGGCGAGGCGAAAAACGCCGGCTGCGGTCACGGTCTGCCGGTATTTCGTGACGATTGGCCCGGCCAGCGGCTGGTCGGTAGCGTGCGGATTTGCCCCCGCTCTACCCACTGGAACTTCGCTGCGGCCCCGGGCAGGCCCTCGATGAAGCGGCTGCCCGCCTCGGGTCCCAGCACGCTCGCAGCGGTCGCCGCCGCATCGGCTGTCGTGCAGTCGGCCGCGATCACGGTCACCGCAGCCGGGCCAACGACGCCGAGGCCGGTCCGCGGGTCGACGATGTGGCTGTAGCGGACGCCGTCGATCTCGACCGCCTGGAACGCGTCGCCCGAGGTCGTGATGGCGGCATCGACGAGTTCGACGGCTTCGCCATCGTCCATCCCGTCTTCCAAAGGCTCGACCGCGATCCGCCATCCGGTTTTTCCCGGAGGCGGCGATGACACGGCGATGTCGCCCGAAGCGTCGATCATCGCCGAGCGGATGCCGCGACGAGCGAGGACGTCCATCGCGGCATCGACGGCATGCCCCATGCCGATGCCGCCGAGATCGAGACGCATTCCGGGCTTTCGCAGCGCCGCCGTTCGTTCACCAGGAACGAGCTGCAGGGTCGCGGGCCCGACCGCCACCCGTGCCGCGGCGAGCTTGCCCGGATCGGGCAGCCGCCCCGCGCGTCGCGCCTGCCGCCAGAGCGTCGTGAGCGGACCGACCGTCGGATCGAATGCGCCGCCGCTTGCGTCGCGGAACCAGACCGCCCGCTCGAGCACGTTCCAGAGGTCGTCTCCGAGCACGGCGGTGACGGGCGACCGGGCGGAAAGCTGTGAAAGTTCGCTCGCCGGGTCGTAGTCCGAGAGAATCCGCTCGAGCCTCGCGACCTCGTCGAAGGCGGCC
Organism: Pirellulales bacterium; assembly: GCA_040397565.1. Classification (GTDB taxonomy): domain Bacteria; phylum Planctomycetota; class Planctomycetia; order Pirellulales; family UBA1268; genus UBA4655. The sequence goes on from JBBAVU010000033.1 coordinate 7,651, forward strand.
CCCATCGCCGCTTCCGCACGCTCCTTCGACGCGGCGTACGCCGTGATCGTCCATGCCGTCCCCATGAGCCGGCGGGTCGCCTCGTGCCGCTTGTCCGAGTCGGATCGCTTTTCCGACGGTTCGCCGCGGCAGCCGCCGATGATGGGGATTACGAGGGCCGCAAGACCTGCCGCCGCCGCGACAACCCCTCGTCGGGCGATGCCGCTGCCGGAGGACACGTTGCAAGGCGTTCCCGATGCTTCCATCAGCTACACTTTCGCTCCGGTAACCGCATGACCGCCGAACCTTCCCGGCCCGCCGTCAGGATCACGTTCGACTGCACGCCGCTCCGCGGCTGTGCCAGGCTCGACATCCCGATCGACGCTTCGCCCGTGTTCCGGGCCCGGCTCGAGCGGATGCAGCGGGCCGTCGCCCGGCACGGCACCCGCAACACCTACTATCTCACAAACGCCTCCTGCACGTTTCAACTCACGAACGATCCCGCGATCGGCATGGTGGAGTTCGCGGTCGAGGGGACCCTGATCACCGATGAGCTCGACAGCCGCACGGTGGGGAGCGATCTCGAGGTGAAGCTCGTCCGGGAGACCTGCGACTGGCTCACGGAGCCCGCCGTGAAGTGGCTCGCAAGAACGGCCGAGCGGGCGGTGCAGGTCGAGTTCGACCGCTACATCGCAGCGGGCGACCTCTCGCGAACGCTCGAGCGGCTCGCGAAGGAGCAGGCGGCGATCGACGCCGGTGGCGGCTACCTCGGCATGAACCTTTGAATCAACCTCTCGTCGTCGAGGCCGCATGGGGATGGACAGCCGTCGTCAGCTGCTCACACGAGTCGGCGCCGGCACGGCGTTCGCCCTGCTCTCACGAGGCGTCCGGGTGGATGCCGGACCGGGCGGAGGAACGCCGATTCGAATCGGTCAAATCGGGGTCGGGCATGGTCATGCGACAAAGCTGTCGGTCTACCGCGAGTCGCCGGACTACGAGGTCGTGGGCATCGTGGAGCCGGATGCCGAGCTGAGGAAGCGTGCCGAATCGCAGGCCGTCTTTCGCGACCTTCCCTGGATGACGCAGGAGCAACTGCTGAACCAGACCGACCTGCAAGCCGTCCTGATCGAGACCCATAATTGCGACTCGCTCGATGCGGCCGAGGCATGCGTCGCCGCCGGCAAACATGTCCATCTCGACAAGCCGGCCGGTCAGTCGCTGCCCCACTTCGAGCGGATCCTGGAAGAGGCGGCCCGGCGTCGGTTGATGGTCCAGATGGGCTACATGTATCGCTACAACCCGGCGGTCGTGCTCCTGCGAAAACACCTCCACGACGGCTGGTTGGGGGACGTGTTCGAAGTTCACGCGGTGATGAGCAAGGTGGTGGGACCGGAGGAACGCCGTCGGCTCGCGATATACCCGGGCGGGATGATGTTCGAGCTCGGCTGTCACTTGTTGGACCTCGTCATCAACATCCTCGGGGCTCCCTCGGAGGTGACCGGGTTTGCCAAGCATTCGGCCGAGACCGACGATTCCCTGCTGGACAACATGCTGGCGGTTTTGAGTTACCCCCGGGCCCTGGCCACGGTGAAATCGAGTGCCATCGAAGTGCAAGGGGGCGATCGTCGCCATCTGGTGGTCTGCGGAACCGAAGGCACTTTTCACATCCAACCGCTCGACAACCCTTCGGTCCGGCTGACACTCGCCAAGCCCCGGGGCGACTTTCGCACGGGCACGCACGAGATCGCCATGCCCCGCTACGTTCGATACGTCGATGATGCCGTCGACATGGCCAAGGTCATCCGCGGTGAGAAGTCGACCGACTTTTCATACCGGCATGACTTGGAGGTTCAGCGCACCCTGCTCCAGGCCTGCCGTTTACCGCTCGCTCCCTGATCTCGCGCACCGATCCAGACGCGATCCCGGGCGATTGGCCGGCACGGCGGCGGGTGCTGGCAAAACGCCACGGCCGGCCGTACTCTGCACCGGAAGAAACGCCTCTCACGAGCCGGAGTGGCGGAATGGCAGACGCGGCGGACTCAAAATCCGTTGCCCGCAAGGGCGTGTGGGTTCAAGTCCCACCTCCGGCACTTACGACCACGTCTTCCTCCGCAGCCAACCCGTTGCTCGCAAAGGGGGTAGGGGTTCAAGGGGAGGACCTATCCTTGGAACGCAGCGACGTGTCGGCGTCGGGCATCAGCGTCGAAAATCTACGGCCGACACGGATCCTCGACCACGCGAGCGAACCCGTTCGGGCAATCGTCCGCAGGATGCGAAAGCCCAAGGAGGCTTCTCGCGACTATCTCCAGGCCGCCTACCTGCTTCTCCGCGACGAAGTCCGTCCGATCTACACCGTCGACGAACTCCAGCCGACGTCGGTCACCATCTCCAAGGGTCGGGGGTCGTGCAGCCAACGATTTGCCTGCCTCGAGTCGCTCGCAAGAGCCGCAGGCATCGGAACACGAGTCCACGGGCTGTGGGTGGCGGGAAGATTCTGGAATCCACGGTTCCGCTTCACCGCCCCGTTCATCCCTTCGCGAATCCTGCTAGCGTGGCCACAATTCCATCTCGACGGGACGTGGATCGGCGTCGAAGAGCTTTTTGCTTCCCCCTCGCGGCTTGCGTCGCGCAATCCGCAGGCCTTCGCAAATGACGGCGAGTCGCTCTTTGATGCCATCGACCATGCGGCCATCGATTTCGGCGGCGCGACCGCCGACTGCGCGTCCGGCGCATGTGACCTCTCGGGATTCGTGGTCGGCGACGCCGGCGTGTTCGAGTCGCGAGACGATCTGTTCGCCGGTCGCCTGTTGTTTCAACACACCCTGCGTGGCCGTGCGTTCGAGCTTTTGTACGGCGGTCGCAAGAGTTGCTGAATCACCCTTTGATTCGGGATGGCGGCCGAGAAAAGAGGGGCCGACGTTCGCTCACCACGTGTAGCCCAGATTCTTCGCCAGGGGTGAGACCGATCGCCTCAAGAGCCATTGCTCCGCACGCCCCAGGGTGACCGGCAGCGCGCCCTGCTCGGCGCCATCGAGCTTGAGATCGAGAATCGACCGATCGATCTGGATATCGAGGTGACGCTCCAGGCTCCCGATCCATTCCCGCCCGCCCACGATGTCCTCGAACCGGAGCACCATGGCATCGAGTTCTTCCGCATCGCGGACGAAGCCTTCCGCCAATTTCCTCCAGTGCCTGCCGAACGACATGGGCGTGAATACGGGCCCGTGCGGATAGGTGTCGTACCAGCCACCCCCTCGCTTCAAGTAGGACTGGTACGCGGCAAGCGGGCTTCGATAGAGGAAGACGAGGCGGCACCTGGGATACAGCCATCGGAGATACCTCGCATGATCGCTCGTCCAACGAACTTCCTTGATGCCCCACCGGGTTGCGCCCGATCGGATCGCCGGCTTGGAGAACGCGACGTCGAACAGGGCACGTTGTCCCCGTCGCCAGTCTTCCGGGGATGGGAACAGGTTGGCCACCCAGTCGGCGGCGAGGAGTGAAGGACGTGTGTCCCGATGGAACCACTTGGGCTTGGGCCAATCGGTCCGGAACGCCCGGGTCGCCGCCGCCAGATTCTGCACAAGCCCGCTCTCCTGATAGGGCTCCCCCCACATCAGGACGCGGGAATCCGACATGATGCAGCGTTGCAGCAACGTCGAGCCCGACCGCCAGCCGGCGGAGAGGAGAAAAATCGGCTCTTCCCGATCCTCGGGGTCGTCGACCGGGCAGAGCGACCGCAGATGGGCGATTCCCGACGAGATGCCGTCGGCGTCCCTGGAGCCACTCGCACGAGCCGCTCGCTCGCGAGACCACCAGAAGTGGAGTCGCTTCAATGGATGCAGCATGTCTTCAAAGCCGGCGTGCCGTCGGGGATGCCGGAGGATAACCGGGCCGGACGTCGTTGCCCACGCGGTTTTCGGCTTCCACCATGGGCCTCCCGCGGTTCCATAATGGGCGACCGATGACCGCAACCGCTGAACGTGTCGAATTCGATTCCGACGAGCTTCTGCCCGATGCCTGGCGGCCGGCCGCAGCCGCGGGCCCCGTATGGGCGTTCAATCCGGCGTTGATCCGCGCGGGCGGAGGCTGGCTGATGGCCTACCGCATGATCCTGCCTGATCAGGTGCGCCGGCTTGCGATGTGCCTGCTCGACGACCGGCTTCGAGTCGTGCATGGATCGGCATACGCGGTCTCCGATCACATACGGTTTCCGCCGACCGCACGGTACCCGGACGTGGTTCATTCATGGTTCGCCGATCCGCGGCTCTACCGTTGGGACGACCGTCTGTTCCTCTATTGGAACTCGGGGTGGCACGAACCCGCCAACCACCAGTTTCTCCACGAACTCGATCCCACCAGCTGGGCGCCCATGGGCTGGCCGCGCGAGCTTACGTGCGCCGGCCGGCGGCCGCTCGAGAAGAACTGGACGTTTTTTCGGGATGCTCGCCGCGAACTGTACTGCGTCTATTCGATCTCGCCGCACCGCGTGCTGCGGGCGACGATCGAAGGCGGGGAGGGCGTCCGATGCGAGGAGTTCGCACGCGAGGAATTCACGCCCGGCGGCTATCCGCCGTGCCACGGGGGGCTCCGAGGCGGGGCACCACCCGTTTTCCACGAAGGACGGTTCTGGTCTTTCGTTCATTCGATCCACGATGGGGCCGACGGCTACCGGTACGAGTCGGCCGTCTATTGCTTTGCGGGCGATCCCCCGTTCGCCCCGCTCGCCGGGCCGGTCGCGACGCTCGACCTGGCAGGCCCCTGTCGTTCGTTCCGACACCTGCCACAACTCAATCCAGCCGTTGCCTCGGTCGAGTATCCCTGCGGCGCCGCGATCGACGGGGATCACTGGCTCGTGAGCCTCGGGGTCAACGACGAGCGATGCGTGATCGCCCGTGTCCCCCATGCCTACGTGGTCGCGAGCATGCGGATGCTTTCCTCGTCGTGACCGGTTGCCCGTTCGAGCTGCAGCCGGCGCACCGCGATCGCCAGGCGTCGCGTATCCGGGCTCGACGGGTCGAGATCGCACGGCCGAATCGCCTCGCCGGAGACGAATTCCACCCGCACGAGCCTGCCCGCCGCCAGTGGAGAAACCTCGGCATCGATCTTCCAGCCGGCTTCACTTCGCCTCACTTGCGTCGCAAGCGGCATGCCGTCGACCCACACCTCCACCCCCTTCTCGATGCCATCCGAGACAACGTGCGCGACGTCGCAGCGGAGGCGGTTCGCGCCCCCGGCCGGCACGGCCACGTCGACCCATGCCGTCGGTTGCCCGCCCATCCAACGGAACGACGAGATCTCGTCGCGTTCCGCATCATGCCAGCCCCCTCCCTCGAACATCGTCCCGAATTCCACGTGCCCCGTCGCGGCCCCGGAGCCGGCCGCGACTCGCGGCTCCGCCTGCAGCAGGCGTTCCACGAAGGCCCGGCATGCATCGGCTGCCGCCGCGGCCAGGGCGTCGAGAACCCCGCGGTCCACGGACGTGGCCGCATCGATCGCGGCTCGCAGGTGGTCGGCGTCGTCGGCACGTTCGACCGCCATGCAGCCCAATGACCTGGCGGCAGCCGCGAGCTTGTCGTTTCGCCGCAGGGCGACGAGCCTTGAACCTCGCCATGCTCCGACGAGCAGGGCGTGGTAACGGCTGCTCACGAGCACTTCGCCCGCCGGCCAGGCGGCGAGCAGACGGTCCACGGAGGCCGCATCGTAGTCCGGCACGCACAGCCGCGCGGCACGCCGGATTCCGACGCCGAGCCGCCGATGCCGCCATCGTTCGCCTCCGGGAAGACAGCGGATGTCCTGCACGAGCCAGTCGTGACGCCACTCCTGCAACCCCGCGATCGTCCGCTCGATCGCTTCGTTCGAGCATCGCGTCTCATCCTCGAATGACATCGCCCAGCCGAGATGCCGCGGCTCCGGTGTCCCGAGCGTTGCCCGCGAAAGAAAGATGTGCGCGCAGTCGGCGGCCCTACCCACCCTGTCGGCACCGACGATGTCCGCCGTCCAACGAGCGCAGTCCGCGTCGCGCATCCAGAGGTGGGAGGCCTGCGCGACCGCGTCGCGTGCCCGTGGGTCGTCGAGCGACTGCCGGTCGTTGACGCCCGTTCCCAGGAAAAACATCGGCACGCCATGCCGCCGGCAGATGGCGGTGTCGCGCGCCAGGTGGTCGAGCATCCACGGGCCGCAGTCGGTTTGAAACGGGCTCCCGCCGAGTGCCAGCCAGGCGTCGCAATCGCGGATGGCCGCCTCCCGGGTGGGCGGCCCGTCGGCCAGCCATTCGATTTCGGGAAATCGTCGGGCTTGCGACGCCGTTGGAAACGGGATGGCGGCCACGAGGTCTGCCGGGCTGCCGAGCTGTTTCCACGCCTCGAGAAACCCCGCCAGCGCCAGATCGTCACCGATGTTCCCCGCGCCGTAGAAGGGCATGCCCAGGAAGACCCGTCGCCGCAGCTTGGCTCCGTCGGCACGCAGCGTTTCCTCCCGCCGCGAGGCCTCCGTTTGGGAAGCCCGATGCAGTTGCCAGATGTGGCTGCGACCGTTCCGAGCCGCGACCCGCTCCATGTGTTCCCCGAGCCGCTCGCTCCGCGGCAGCGACCGCACCGCCATTTCGGTCGAGGTGCCCGCCGCGAGCGAGTCGACCGCGGCAAGCACCGGCTCGACCGGCACGTTCGTCACGCAGTAGAACTCGTCGAGGTGGCAGAACCAGCCGCAGCCCGAGCATGGAACTTCCAGGCTGAACATCGCACCGGCCGACGTGAGCGGCACGAATCGCGGCCACGTCCCTCCTCCCGTGACGCTCAGCACGGGCCTGCCGACCGCGGCTGCGAGGTGCATGGGGCCGGAGTCACGGCCCACGTAGCCTGCCGAGAGGGCGAGGAGACCGAGCAGCGCTTCCAGCGCGACGACGGAATCGATGAACGCAACCCCCTCGCCACCGAGCAACTCCATGATCCTCTCGTTCCCCGACCGCTCGTCCGGGGTCCCGACCAGCACGAATCGCCAGCCCCACTTCAGCGCGGCGTGCCGCAGGACGGCGGCCCATCGTTCAGCGGGCCAACTGCGGCGACTCAGTCGATCGCTCGTGCCGAGGCAGGCGACGTGAAACGTCGGCCACTGGACGCCGTGGGATGCCAGCAGCCGACGGGCGTCGTCGATCTCCCGTGCGGTGGCGGCGAGGTGCGGTCGCGTCCAGGCAACCGGATGACCGACGATCGCCTCGGCGAGCCGATGGTTCTTCAGCCATTCGTGCTCATCCGCTTCGGCCGCCACCACCCGCGACAGCCGGCCGACCCATGACGGATCCTGGGCGGCGTCGGTGCCCGCCGGGTAACGTTCACCGGCGAATCCGACGCTCTCCACGCCGGCGAGCCCCTCGACGACGATCTCGTCGAACCGCGTCCGCTGGAAGGGGGCGACGACGGCCATGTCGACCTGGAGGTCCCGCAGTTCCTCCACGACCTGGGCCGTGTGAAACGATGCAGGTGGAACGACCGGGTCATAGGCGTCGGTCGGCAGCGGGACGACGATCGCGTCGGGCACCAACCGTTCCGCCAGCGTCACGAACCCGGGCCTCACGACGAGCACGAGGTCGTGCCCCTCGGCGGCGACGGCCTCAAAAAGCGGCTGTCGCAGGACAAGATCACCCATCGCGTCGGGATTCAGGAAGGCAATCCGACGGCGATCGGCGTTGGAGTTTTCGACAGGTCGTGTCGGTGCTTCCACCATGCGGCGGCTCCCCGCTTTGCGCTACGATTCCTCGAGAAGAGAGCGACTTGAGGTGGAACGTATCATCGCCAGCATAGCCCGCCCCGGATCGCTTCGGAGCCACTCCTCCTTGGATCGCAGGTAGCGGTGATACATATCGACGATCGCCACGCCCTCGAACTCCATGGCCATGATGTCCGGGTCGATGAAGAGCGGCAGAAGGATCTTGGCGTTGCCCTGAAAGTGCAGGCTGTGAAACTGCCGCAGACCACGGCTCTCCCGATCGATGCAATAGTACTTTGTGTCGAGAAGATCCATCAGCACGCTCTTGCAGGCATCGTTCGTCACGTGCCCCTGGGAGTGGTTGATGTTGTTGCACACTCCCAGTGACCCGTTACGTCGCCTCACCACGTGGCAGAGACCCGGATTCGTTTCGGCGTAGTGGATGAGCGCGTACATGTCTGACATGTGCGGCCGCCCCGCCACGGGGTGGCCCTCGGCCATTTTTCGATATTCGCCCGAGCGATAGATGTCGATGAGGAAGTCCAGAAAGCCCCGAACGGTCGCGTCGCTGCTGACAGGAGTCACGTAAGCCGTGTCCCATAGCTTGTCGGCCGGGAGTTGGGGGGTGGGGAACGAAGGGGCGAGCCAATAATCGGAGTCGATGTACCAGAACGGCGAGTGTGTTGTCGCGAAGCTGTGGATGAGAAACCATCGTTCGTAGCAGAACTGTTCGTACGGCTGCTCATTGACGCTGAGATGACGGTAGTGCTGAAGAAAATTCCTGTGAAGAACGGCGGACTCACCTTCGAGGGAGCCTGCATTCGCATCGCCGATTCGACGAACGGCCGGCCAGGAGTCGTATTCCCGCGGACCGAAGATGAACAGCGGTCGTCCTTGGCGTCGCAGGTGCTCCGCAAGCGCGAGGACGTACCATTCGACCCGGTCGTGAATCAGCAGACAGGAACTCGACTCGGTCATGCAGTCACCGCTCTCGCCACGCCGGCGGCTCAGTAGCGGACGAGGCCCGCCAGGTAGAGCTTGTCGAGCACCCAATGGCGGCGGACGTAGGCGGCGATCTCGCGGCGGATCCGCTCCCGCCTCGGGGTGACGCCGAGCGTCCGCGCGGTGAGCCGCTCGGTCTCACGCCTGCCGATCGGCAGCCACCAGGACAGGCTCTTCTGATCCTCCCAGACGCGGAACGCCCCGAGGAACCTCGGCAGCCTCCGGAAGGTGAGCCCGGCGTCACGAAATCGCAGGATGAGGTCCCAGTCCATCGCGAACCGGAACGACTCGTCGATCCGTGATCCGATCCGCTCCCAGGCCCGCCGCCTCCAGAACATCGTCTCCTGCGGGATGAAATCGGCAAAGGCGATCACGCGTTCGTCGTGGGGCGGAAGCACCCACCGGCCGATCTCCCGGCCGCCCTCGTCGATGAGCACCCGGTGTCCGTACACGACGTCCACCTCGGGATGCGACTGGAAATACTCGGCGACGTAGGCGAGGCTGCCCGGGAGCAGGAGGTCGTCCGAGTTCAGGTACGCCATGATGTCGCCCGTCGCCCGCCGCATGCCGAGATTGATGGCCGCCGATTGCCCGCCGTCCGGCGCCGACTCCCAGTGCGTGAGCCGCGAGCCGTATCGCCGGAGAACCTCCACGCTTGCATCGGTCGAACCGCCGTCCTGCACGATGTACTCGAGGGAGGGATAGCCTTGGTCGAGGACGCTCTTGAGCGTCTGCTCGAGGACGTGCCCCTGGTTGAAGCTCGGCGTGACGATCGAGATCGCGGGGGGCGACCGAAGGATTCGGGGGAGGGCGTAGTGCCGTGGCAACGACAGCGGCCGTGGCGCATGGTTCCGCAGCCGGAAGACCTTCCTCCGCAGGAACTGGAATCGCTTGATCTCCGTCTGCCGCAGCGGCTTCACCTCGAACTCCTTCAGGAACCTGCCGCCGACGAGAAGGCTCGTGATTTTTGCGGCGAGCAGGAGCCGGCGAGGCGTGGACAACGGACGGCCGTCGCCCCAACGGCGGTGGGCCTCGAGGGCCTGTTGCATCGCCCGGACGACGTCGATCCGCGATCGTTCGCCCGCCGCTTCGACCATCGTTCGGCCGACGCCGTACCACGCCATCTTCGAGACCGACAGCCGCCATGCCCAGCCGTTCAGGCGAACGCTCATCAGTTCGTCGAGCGAGTCGGGGCCCGGCATCGTCGTAAAATCGCTCGGAGCGGGCTCGTGCGTCTTCGTTCGTCGGGCCGCGAGCAGACGGTGGATCTGCTTGAACGCCGCGTTCGCGCGTTCGAGCCGGAGCCACAGTTCGTAATCGGCCCAGTGGCGAACCGAAGGGTCGAGGGGCCCGACCCGCTCGATCGCCTCCCGGCGAAGGAACACCGAGGCCGGACAGAGCCTCAGATGGCGGCAGCCGCGCCGGTTCGACCGAGTCGGCGCGTTGAACTCGGCGAACGGCCGGCCCGCCGCATCGGCGAGCATGGCGTCGCCGTAGAAGCAGTCCGCGGACGGCTGCCGCGTGGCAGCCTCCGCGACGATGCGGAGGGTGTCCTCGAAATGGAAGTCTCCCGCGGACAGCGTCGAAACGAACTCCCCGCGAGTCCGCTTCAATCCCTCGTTCACGGCCTCGGCTCGACCGATCCCGGGCCGGTCGATCCAGACGATCCGGTCGACAAGCTCCCCGGGGCCGATCCGGGCGGGAAGGTCGCCCACCGTACCGACGACGACCACTTCCCGGTCGCCGGATGTTCCGCACGTGGTCCGGCGGATCGTCTCGAAGAGGAGATCGGGCTCACCCGTTGCGTGAACGATGACCGAAAACATGCATCACCGTCGTGGCGGAAATTGCCCCGGGACAGAAGGCTTCTGTCCCGGAAGCTATCGGACGGTTTTTTCGAAGGGACGCAGAAAATCCGCCGGATCTTCGTGGTCGCAAAGTGACATGGGCGCGGGGGCGTCCTCTGGGCAAACTGCGGCGCCGGGGAAATCGCTTCATAAGCGGATTTCCCCGATCACACTATCCTGTTCACACGATGTCGAGAGGCTGTTCGCATGAGCACCGGCCCGCGGGAGATCGCCACGTTTTTCGAGGACATCGACTTCGTGGGGGATCGGAACCATCGCGAGCGGGAATACCGCATCGACATCCTGCGGACGCTGGAGCTCCATTCGGAGACCTTCGCCGCCCATGGCTGGCGGGTCGTGCAGGTGGGGATGGAGGCGGCGAGGAGCCACCCGCTTTTTCCCTGGTTCGACGGGCTCGACTGGTTCTACGCGCTGAGCGTGAATCCGCCCCGCTACAGCCGGATTTGCTACATGCGGTGGCTCGCCTACGCGGCCTCCGGCCTTCCCTTCGCCGATCTCGACGTCATCAACTTCGGCTTCACGCCCGAGGACGCGACGCCCTTCTTCGCCACGAAGCTCCCGTCGCTCATCTCGGCCGCCAACGCGATGGGCCTCCTCACCCCCGATCACTACACGCAGATCCTCGACTCCTTCCGCCACATCGTGGAGCATCTCGACGAGTACAGGCGCGACATCGACGACGTCAACGACATGACGCTCCTGCGTCGGGTGCGGCCGGAATACAACTCGGTGATTCCCTACACGGACGACCGGTTCGTGAAGGACTACTCGAATCCCGGATGGGAGACGGCCCGCCTCGTCCACTTCGCTCACGGCCTCACGCCCCTGCCCCGCAGCCGGACCATCGAGGCCGAGATCCGTGCCCGGGCCTCGACGCGGCGATGATCGGCGGCGCTCGACGGGCAGCTTGAAGCAGCCGCCGAGCATGAAGAAGGGCGATCAGGCCCGGCCGGCTGGCGATGGGATCACCTTGAGAACGCCGACGATCAGGCATCCCGCGAGCAGCCCGACGGCCGCGTCGGCCGCGAGCGTGAGCAGCGTCAGCCAGCCTTCCGGCGCGAGATCGTGGAGGAATGCATGGAACGCGGGCAGGGCGTGCGCGATGATGCCGCCTCCCACGAGAAACATCGCCGCGGTGCCGGCGACCGACAGGCCCCGCATCAGCCACGGCGCGGCGGCGAGAATGCCACGGCCGAGGCCCCGAGCGAAAGGGTTGCCACTGACTGCAAGCATGGCCCCGAGATCATCGAGCTTCACGATCGCCGCGACGAGCCCGTAGACGCCGATCGTCATCGCGACGGAGATCGCCGCCAGCACGGCCAGCTGCACGACGAGCGGCCTGCCCGCCACCACGCCGAGCGTGATCACGATGATCTCGGCCGAGAGGATGAAATCGGTGCGGATGGCCGCCGCGACCCGCTCCCCTTCGCGCGTCGCCGGATCATGGCCGGCCTCCATGGCAGAGCCGTCGTGAGTCCGCTCGTGCCCGGTATCGCCACCATGCAAGAGACGGTGCAGGATCTTCTCGGCCCCCTCGTAGCAGAGGAACGCGCCGCCGACGAACAGGAGCGGCGGGATGGCCCACGGAGCCGCCCAGCTGATGGCGAGTGCCGCCGGCACCAGGATGCACTTGTTGAAGGCCGAGCCCCTGGCCACGCTCCAGACCACGGCGAGCTCGTGCGTCGGCCGCACACCCGCCACCTGCTTGGCGTTCAGGGCGAGATCGTCGCCGAGCACGCCCGCCGTCTTCTTCACGGCGACCTTCGTCATCGTCGCCACGTCGTCGAGAACGCCGGCGATATCGTCAAGGAGCAGGAGCAGGCTTCCAGCCATGATGAATCCAGCCGGCCTAGCCCTCGCGGCCCGGGCCGCCTTCCATCTCGATCGTGGCGATCCGCTCGAGGAGCTCGGCGACGGTCGCCTCCAACTGGGCGATCCGGTGGTCGAGGCCCTGCCAGATCTCCTGCTCATGGCGATGGGGCGACGCGACGGCCGACGGCCCATTGCCCG
>JBBAVU010000034.1:0-20181 GCA_040397565.1 Pirellulales bacterium
GCGCAGCGAGCGTCCGGCGAGCGGCACACGGGCGGCCCCGAACCCAGCACGCTTGACCCGCAGGAACACAGCCGCGACCGAGATCACATGCCGTACGGGAAATCCGCATGGTCGGTGAGGCCGCTCGATCGCACCGGCCCGAGGGCCTTCGCGTACTCGAGCAGGATCGCGAGGGCGAAGCCGATCCGTTTCCGGATCCAGGCGTCGCGTTCGCCTGCGGGGGAGTCTCCCTTGAGCACGTCGTTCACGTCCTGCACGACGACGTGCTCGGGGATGTAGAGCAGCCGGTTGTTCTTGTAGCCGCTCGTGCGGAGTTCGTTCACCGGATAGCTGCCGCCGCGGCCGCTCGAAACCGCCACGATGAGGGCGGGCTTGTGGGCGACCTCCTTCGGCCCGGCGAAGAGCAGGAGGTTCTTGAGGCCCGGCGGCACGGTGCCGGCCCACTCGGGCGTCACGATCACGAAGCCGTCGGCCTTCCGCAGGCGGTCGCGAATCGGCTTCCACGTCGCGGCGAGCGTGCTGTCCCCCTGCCAGAGGCTCTCGTCCCAGAGCGGGAGCGGATTGCCGGAGAGGTCGATCGTGTCGACCGTCATGGCGGGGTCGATCGAGGCGAGTTGCTTGGCGATGAACGCCCCGACCCGGCTCGATTCACTGGCCGTTCGATGGCTTCCGACGATGATGGCGATCTGCATGCGGGATTCTCCTCGGTGTGGGAAAAGCGTTCGGGTCGGAGCCGGCGGAAGGCGCTCGAGCCCCGAGGATGGTAGCGTGGGACCCGTACGTGGTCCCAGTCACCCGTAAAATCCGCTCCATGCCACAGTCCGGACGTGCCGACGCCGATCCACCCCCGATGACCGCGGGCATGCTCACGCTCCTGCTCGCAGCGTTCACCTACGTCTTCGGGCTTGGGTCGCTCCACATCATGACCAACGGCGACGAACTCATCTACGCGCACATCACCCGCATGACGGCGGCGTCGGGACAGTGGCTGCCGCTGGCGTGCGAGATCCCGGAAATCGTCGACACGAAGCCCCCCTTCATCTTCTGGCAGGGCATCCTCTCGACCTCTCGCGGGACCGACTGGAGCCTCTGGTCGCTGCGGTGGCCGAGCCTCGTCTGGACCGGCCTGACGGCGGCGCTCGTCGGCGTCGTCGCGTGGCGGAGCTGCGGCGGCGACCGCGGCACGGGGCTACTCGCCGCCGGGATCTACCTCGCGTTCCTCGGCACGTATCGCTACGGCCGGCCGTTCCTCACGAACCCTCCCGAGATCTTCTGGCTCTTTCTCGCCTTCACGATCCTGCTCCTCTTCCGACCGTGGTCGTTCGACTCGCGGTTTCTCGTGCCGACGCTCGTGGGGGTGTGCGTGGGGCTCGCGCTCTTCGCGAAGTCGTTCGCGATCCTCGTGCCCGCGGGCCTCGCGCTTTCGGCGTGGCACCTGGCCGAACGCAGGTGGGACCTGCGGGCGTTCGCAACACGGTCGCTGCCGGGGCTCGTCTGGACAGCCACGGTGGCGCTCGCGATCTTCGGCCTCTGGTTCCTGCTCGACCCCGATCCCGGCCGCATCTGGAAGCGGTTCGTGATCGGCGAGAACTTCGCGAAGCTCGACCACGGCGCGCCGAGCTACCCGGCCGCGATGCTCTGGGGCTCGAAGAGCGTCTGGGCCCTCTTCGCGGGATGGTTCTCGAACGCGGGGCTGCTCGCCTTCCCGCTTCTGGGCACGATGATCCGCGGCTGGCAGCACCGCGGCGAGGCCTCGGACGAAGAGAGGCTGCTCTGGCTGCTCTGCGGCGCGACCTTCCTTTTCTACTGCATCCCGACGCAGCGGTCGGGCCGCTACCTCCTCGACGCGATGCCGGCGGTCGCGGTGCTCATGGCGATCCACTGGCGGCGGCTCCTCGCGAGTGCCTTCGCGACGACCGCGGTCGGGGCGGCCGCGGTTGCGGGCGTCGTGGCGTGGCTCTCCGGCTGGCTTGCCGTCGAGGTCGATCGCGTCGGCGTGTCGTTGCCGTGGTGGCACTGGCCGATCGTCGTCGCGGGGATTTTCGTGCCACTGGCCGCCTGCGCGCGGCGAGCGTGGCTGCCCGCGGTCGCCGTGCCGTCGGTGTTGCTGGCCTACCTTTCGATCGCGAGCCTCATGACGGCGTTCGATCCGCCGGCCGGCGGCTTCGATGCGAGCACGGTCGAGGCGGCCCGCGGGAAGGTCGTCTGGGCGCCCGAGGACTTCTTCGCATCGTGCGAGCGTCAGCGGATGCTGCTCCCGGAAGCGACGGTGAGGGGCTATCCGATCCACGATGGAGCGCCGAGAGCCGACCAGGCCTCCGCGGGGGAGCTTGCGATCGTGCTCCGCGGCGTCGACGAACCGCCTCCGGCGGGGGCGATCGGCAGCCGCCTCGAGCTCGGTGCGAGGCACACGGCCGCGGAGTTTCTCGAGATGCTCGGGGGCCACGTCGGCCGCCATCTCTTCCGCCGCGAGTGGCTCGTGCCGGTCGTGGCGTCGCTCGTCGGAGACGATGGCCGTTCGTCACCGCCGGCGAGCGTGTCGGAGGCGGTCGCCATCGCCGTCGAGCTGTCGCGGGCCGACGGCATCGCGGGGCAGGCGGCGCTTGCAGCGAAGGCCGACTCGCTCGCGGGCATCCCGGCGTCGTGCGTCCTTCCCTGCCTCGCGGCCTTCGGCGACGCGACGCCCGCCGGGGCCAACTGGCTGCGAAGCGGTCTCGACCGTGCGGCCGACCGGCTCGGGGCATCGCTCTCTGCCGACGCGCTCGCCGAGTACGTCACCGACACGAAGCGTCCGGCGAAGGGGCGGAATCTCGCGTATGCCTGGCTCGCGGCCCGCGACGCGCCGCGGGCCGGGTCGCTGCTCGACGGCATGCTCGACGACCCGTCGCTCGATCTTCGGCGGGAGGCGGTCGAGAAATTTCTCACCACGGCGGAAAAATCCGACGAGGCGGCGATGAAGGAGGCCCACCGAAAGGCCCTCGCCGCGGCCCGTGACGTCGACCAGGTGGAGAAGATCGCACAGTGGCTCACCGAGCACGGAGAAACGGTCGATCTCGCCGCAGTGCTCGGGTTCGTGCGGCGATGGAAGGTGAGCGACACGTTCGACAACGCGGGCGGCGCCGGCTTCGCGAAGGCCCATCCTCCCGAGGAACCGGCCACCGACACGGCGGGCTGGAAGGAGGTCGTCTCGACGGACCGGCTGGGAGCCGTCGATCTCAATGCCGCGATCGCCGCGAAGAAGGGGGTGCTCGCCTACGTGGTGGCCGAGCTCGACATGCCGAGGCCCGGCCCGGCGGAGATACGCATTGGAAGCCCCTGCGCCGTGAAGGTGTGGCTCAACGGCACGCCCGTCATGGCCCACGAGATCTACCACGCGTCGGAGGCGGTGGACCAGTACGTCGCGACGGCCGACTTCCGCGCGGGCACCAACACGATCCTCGTGAAGTGCTGCCAGAATGAGCAGACCGAGGCCTGGGCGGCGGACTGGAAGTTCCAGCTGCGTGTCTGCGACCGGCTCGGAGCGCCGCTCGGCTCGCAGCCGGGGGAGGCTCGCCCATGAGCCTGCGGGACGAAGCGACGATGGCCGGCCTGCGCGTGGCGGCGGTGCTCTGCGGCCTGCTCGCGTCGGCGACCGCGACGGCCGCCGACTGGAGGGAGTTTCGCGGGGGCGACGGCCGCGGCGTGGCGGCCGACGAGACGGTTCGCAGCCGGTGGAGCGAGTCGGAGGGAATCGCCTGGAAGGCCGACCTGCCCGGCCGTGGCGCGTCGAGCCCTATCGTCGTGGGCGATCTCGTGGTCGTGACGGCCGCGGGCGGCGCGAAGCAGGACAGGCTCCACGTCATCGCGCTGGATGCCGCGACCGGCAGGCCGCGGTGGCAGCGGACGTTCTGGGCCACGGGCCGGACGTTCTGCCATCCGACGAGCTCGGTCGCCGCGGGCACGCCTGCGAGCGACGGCAGGCGTATCGTCGCCCTCTACTCGTCGTGCGACCTCTTCTGCCTCGACCTCGAGGGGCGGCTCGTCTGGCAGCGGAACCTCGCGGTCGAGCATCCGCGAAGCGGCAACGACGTCGGCATGGGGTCGAGCCCGAGGATCATCGACGGCACGGTCGCCGTGCAGATCGACTGCCAGGGGGACGCGTTCGTGGCGGGGATCGATCTCGATACCGGTGTTGACCGCTGGACGTCGCCGCGCGAGAAGATCGCGAGCTGGTCGTCGCCGCTGGCGGTGCGGCTTCCGGGCCGGCCTGAGACCGATCCGGCCCGCGGCGTGCTCTTTCAGAATCCGAACGGACTCGAGCTGCGAGACGCCGCCGATGGGAAGATCACCTGGTCGTGGAAGGGGGAATGCTCGGGCATCCCGATGACGACCGAGCACGCGGGCAGACTGCTCGTGCCCGGCGACGGCATGACGGCGATCGATCCCCGCGGCGGGCAATCGGAGCCTGCGTGGACATCCGCGAAGCTCTCCTGCGGCATCGCGAGCCCCGTCGCCTTCGGCGATGCGGTCGTCACGCTCAACCGCGCGGGCGTGCTCGTCGTCGGCAACTCGGCCGACGGGTCGATCCGCGGCCAGCTGCGGCTCGCGGGCTCCTTCTGGGCGAGCCCGATCGTCGTCGGCACGACGGTCGTCGCGGTCAACAAGGAGGGGAAGACGTTCCTCGTGTCGCTCGACGGCGAGCCGAGGATCGTCGCCGAGAACGAACTGCCCGGCACGTTCACCGCCACCCCCGCCGTCGCCGACGGCAGCCTCTACCTGCGCAGCGAAACGACCCTCTGGAAGACCGCGGGAGATTAGCCGCGTGCGACCGCGGCGTCGATGGTCGGCTGCGCGGCGACGAGCCGGCGGTAGCGTTCGAAGACGCCGGCGAGCGTGCGGACCGACTCCGAGCGTGGGGTGAACCGCTTGGGCGTGCCGCTCGAGTGGCGATCGAGAAAGGCGGCCCACGACTCGCTCGTCGCGCCGGCGGCCCGCTCGGCCCGATACTTCGCCATGAGCGCCGCACCGAAGGCCGTGCCCTCGCTGCCGCCTTCGAGGATCGAGACGGGCGTGTTGAAGGCGTCGGCGATCACCTGGCCGAGGGCCGGCGTCTTCACGAGGCCCCCGGAGAGCACGATCTCCGTCCGCGGGAAGCCCTGCCGGTCGAGCTCGCCGCTGCCGAGCCGGAGGTTGAACACGGTCGCGAGGAGCGCGGCCTTCACCATGTTGCCGGGCGTGGCGTTGCGGTCGTCGATGCCGACGAAGAGCGCCGTGCCGCCCCGCGAGACGCCGAGGCCCGGCTCGTCGTCGGTGAACGGGAGCGAGAGGATGCCGCCGCAGTCGTCCGGCGCCGCGACCACCTGCGGCATCACCGCGGCGAAGGCGTCGCCCCGCGATCCCTCGGGGAGCATCCTGCCGAACATGTTCACGACCGTGTTCATCCAGGTCGTGCCGTTGCGGAGCCAGACCATGTTGATCGGTCGGCCGTCGGGGGCGCAGAAGTGGTCCACGGCCCGCGACACGCCCTGGAAGGGACGGTCGCCGACCGAGTTGGCGACGACGCTCGTGCCAAAGCTCATCGACACCATGCCGGGCTCCGCGATGAGCGAGCCGGCGAGCGCCGCCGGCTGGTCCCCTTCCGCCGGGGCCACCGGGATCCCCTGCGGGAGCCCCAGCAGCATCGCGCCGCCGGCGTCGAGCGTGCCACCGTCCTCGCCGGCCCGACGGACCTTCGGGAGGAGCTCCGAAAGCCGCGGTGGCGAGAAGCCCTTCGCGGCCCGCGCCGCGATCGCGTCGAAGTCCTGGAGCAGCTTCGCGTCGTAGTCGAGCGAGGCCTGGTCGATCGGGAACATGCCGGCGGCGTCGCCGATGCCGAGATCCCATCGGCCGGTGAGCCGGTGGGCGATCCATCCGGCGGGCGTCGTCATCCGCGCGGCCTTTTTCGCGACCTCGGGCCGGTTGCGAAGCGTCCAGAGCCACCGCGACGCGGTGAGCCGCTTCGGGCATTTCGTGCCGAGGCTCTCGGTGAGCTCGTGCCCCTCGGCCTCGTTCCTCGCGTCGCACCAGAGCCGCGCCGGCCCGAGAATCCTTCCGGCGGCGTCGGCGAGCACCTCGCCGTGCATCTGGCCGGAGATGCCGATCGCGACGACGTCCATCTCGATGCCGCCTGCGGCGAGCTTGCTCCGCAGCTGCCCGATCGCGGTGGAGAGGGCCGCCTCCCAGTCGGCCGGGTGCTGCTCGGAGCACTCGGCCGACAGCCCCGGCACCATGTCGTACGAGCCTTCGCCGCCGGCCAGGATCCGGAGATCGAGGTCGGTGAAGATCACCGACAGCCCCTGTGTGCCTGCGTCGATCCCGAGATAGCCCTGGCGTTTCATGGCGTGATCGTCCCTTGTCTTTTTTCTGGACCCTGTGTTTCCTGGAAGCGAGATCCTGCAAGCCGCCGACGAGGCCGGCGAATATACTCTGCGGCCGCATGGCTCCACCTCGCCCATCCGCCGATTCCCGCGAACGACGGCGGCTGTCCGCCGGCCGGCTCGCTGTGTTCGCTGGCCTGCTCGCCCTGCCCGTCGTTCCCGGCTGCACGTCGGCGAAGTACGACGCCGACCATGCGAAGGCGGTCGCCGAGTTCCGCATGCGGGCGGAGTTCTCCCGTCTCCAGGAGAGTCCGGCGGACCTGGCCGAAGGCCGCATCCGGCTCCATCCGCCGAAGGAACTGCCGGACCTGCTCTCGGAGGACGTCGCCGACCCGAGGTTTCCCGCGGGGGAGGACGGGCAGGTGCGGAAGATCCCCGCGAGGCGGCTGCGGCCCCCCTTCCTCGAGGGCTTCGCCGGATGGGCGTCGGCCTACGAGGGGGTCTACGGGGCCAACGCGAAGTTGCCCGCCACGCTCTCGATCAACATCGTTCCCTCGGCCGAGATGAACGAGGCACAAATCCAGCTCGATATATCGGCGCGAATGAAGAAGGAGGAGGCGTTCGAGGGTGCGAAGCCGGAGTGGCAGAGCCGCGAGGTGACCGACCGCGCCGGCGCGACGAGGACGTGGCGGGTGCTCGAGATGCGCGCACCGCAGCGGGTCGACCGGTTCGTCGGCAAGAACGGGCCGGTCGAGGAGTCGATCGACAGCTCGGTCGCCATCTGGCTGTCGGCCGAACGCGGCCAGGAATTCTGCACCGTGCTCGCCTGGCGGGTGCCGGACGAGATCAAGGAGTCGGTGAAGCTCGACGTGCTCGCCCCGCTCGTCGCCCGCTCGCTCTCGACGGCCGCGGCCGCGAAGTGAACGCGGCGGAAACCGGCCGACCACCGTGTCACCCGAGCTGCGCGAGGATTTCCCGCACGATCGTTTCCGGCTCGTCCGCCACGTCCACGACGATCGCATGCTCGTCCGCGGCCGGTCGCTCGAGCAGGGCCAACTGGCTCTCGAGCAGCGAGGCCGGCATGAAGTGGCCGGCCCGACTCCCCATCCGTCGCCGGATCACGTCCCCGCCGTCGTCGAGGTGCACGAGTCGGATGCGCGGGTGGGGCAGCCCGAGCCGATCGCGGTAGCGGCGGGCGAGCGCAGAACATGCCAGGACCGTGTTGCCCCGGCCGTCGACCGCATCCAGGAGCACCGCCGCGAGCGTGTCGAGCCATGGCCAGCGGTCGGCGTCGACGAGGGGCGTGCCCGACCGCATCTTCTCGACGTTCGCCGGCGGATGGAAGTCGTCGGCGTCGAGAAAGGTCCAGTGCAGCGACTCCGCCAGCCGCCGGCCGATCTCCGTCTTGCCGGCACCGCACACGCCCATCACGACCACCGCGAGCGGTCTTTCGCCACGGGCTTCGGCAAGGGATTCCTCGGTGTTCATGCCCAACTCGTGGCCGACGATGAGCCGTGGCCGCGGGTGCCGCAGAAGAAGACCTCGATGCCGAGGTTTCTCGCCACGGCCGCCTTCGCGAGGGCCGCGCGGTCGGCCGACTTGGCGTCGGAGGCGTAGGCAACCTGGATGTGGTTCGCCTTGTGGCGAGCCATCAACTGGTCCCGCGAGATGCCGTAGGTGACCGCGTGCATGATCGGCCACTGCCTCGTGGTCGATTCCAGCCGCCTCCGCGTCTCCGCCTCCGGGAGGCGGACGGCCTCGGCGCGGCCGATGTCCATGCAGAGCTTCTCCCGAACGACGCCGTCGTCGCCGCGGGTCCCGTCCACCCAGATCCGGCTCCAGACGATCTCCCCCGGCCTGCTCACGCCCGCGAGCGTGCTGCCGCCGAGCCGGAAGTACATCGGTGGCTGACGGTGGCCGTGCGCGCCCTTCCAGCCGCGGTCGAAGTGCGACGGCGGCGCTCCCCCGGAGATCTCGAACACCCAGACCCACTGGTCGGTCGACCGCGACTGGTCCCAGTCTCCCCAGCGAATGTCGTGGAGTGTGTTTTCGACCGGCTGACCGAGAGCCTCGTGGACCCGCTGCGTGATCAGCCCGTCGAGCCCGGCGCACTCGTCGACCTCGTTGAAGTGAACGAGCGGTCGGCCCTTCCAGAGCACCCGCTTCGATCCCTCGGCCGTGACCGGCGGCCGCCTCGAGTCGTTGAGCATCCCCTCCACGAGGTCGCTCGCCGGGAGCAGGTCCTTGAGGCCCTGTTGGTACTGGATGCCCACGAGATCGCAGCCGAACCGGTCGGCCAGCCGCAGCGTCGCGACGTACATCCTGCACTGCGCGAGCACCTGCTCCCGCGTGAGGTCGATGGCGTCGTTCCTGCCGAAGTGGAAGGTCATGCCCGCCTTCTCGAGCCAGCGGAAAACCTCCCTCGCCTCCCGGTCGGAGACGCGGGTCGTCTCGTGGTAGAGCGCCGACTGGCTGAGACGCTCCTTGAAGACGCCGGTCGCGTGCAGGAGTGAATCCGGGATGATCGCGTTGAACATCCCCATGCAGCCCTCGTCGAAGACGCCCATGAGCGCCTTCTTCTTTCGTAGGTCGCCGGCGATGGAGGCCGCGAGCTTCTCGATCTTCGGCGGGACGGTCACCTTCTCCATCGGCACGACATGGCTCGTGTCGTGGTGCACGGCGCGATGATCGAGCCAGGCCTGGAGGTGCCGCGTGAAGCTCGGGCTCGTAAAGTCGTCGGCCCAGAGCGTCGAGTAGGGGACGCCCGCCTTCGTGAGCGAGCCGTTGAGGTTGAGCATGCCGACCAAGCCCGGCCACTGCCCCGACCAGTTCGCGACCGTGAGGATCGGTCCCCGGTGGGTCGTCAGCCCCGGCAGCACGTGGTTGGAGTACTGCCAGACCGCCTCGGCGACGACGAGCGGCATGTCGGGATCGATCGACGCGAAGACGTCGAGCCCCTCGCGGGCCGAGGCGATGAAGCCGTGGCCGCGGGATTTCGAGGGGGCGTGGCCGCGGGAGAGACTCCAACCGGCCCGCCCGAAGGCGTCGCACAGCGCCCGCTCCATCGCCTGCTGCGCCGGCCAGCAGACCCGGTTGGCCTCCTCGCGGAGGTCGCCGCTGGCGACGAGCACCGCCTTGCGGGCGTTCGACGAAGTTCGCGCCATTTCGGAAACCCCGCTCGCGTGGGACGATGGAATTGACGGCAGGCCCGCAACTATACTCTCGGCTCCGCGTCCGGAATTCGGTCTCCCTGGAGTCTGCGATATGCGTCGACGCTTCCCGATCGTTCTTGGCTGTCTCACGGCGATCGCCTGCGGCCTCGTCGCCGCGGCCGATCCGGCCCCCGCTCCTCCCGCTGCGGCCGCTCCTTCCGGCCCCGCCCCGGCGGCGAGCCTGCCCGACTTCAAGCGATGGATCATCGCGGGCGACTTCTCGGCCGACGGCAACCTGCTCCTCACCGCCGGAGGCGAGAGCCTCCTCTACCGTCCGGGCGACGTCGTGCTCTGGAACGCTGTCGACGGCAAGCGGGTGGCCGACATGACGGGCCATCCGACCGCCGTCTGGGCCGCGAAGATCTCGAAGGACATGAAGCTCGCGGCGACGGCCGGCTACGACGGTCTCGTGAAGCTCTGGGACGTCGCGGGCAAGGCGGTCAAGCACGACCTCAAGAAGCACAAGGGCTGGGTGCGGTCGCTCGCCTTTTCCCCCGACGGCTCGAAGCTCGCGACGGCCGGAGAGGATGGCACGGTCGTGATCTGGAACACCGCCGACGGCAAGGAGGTGAAGACGGTCACCGCCCACGCGGGCCCCGTGACGGCCGTGGCCTTCTCCCCCGACGGCGCGACGATCGCGACCGGCGGCGGCGACAAGCTCGTGAAGCTCTGGAATGCGGCCGACGGCGCCGAGAAGGGGAAGCTCGAGGGGCACGGCGACGCGATCTGGGCGGTCGCCTACTCCCCCGACGGCTCGAAGCTCGCCAGCTGCGGGGCTGATCGCAGCGTGAAGCTCTGGACCACGTCCGACTCGAAGGAATACGCGACGCTCTCCGGCCACAAGGACTGGGCCACGAGCCTCTCCTTCAATGCCGACGGCTCGCGGCTGGCCAGTGGCTGCCTCGACGGCACGGTGAAGCTCTGGGACGTCGCCGCGAAGGCGGAGCAGATCGGGCCCGAGGCGGTGAAGTCGAGCGTCTGGACGGTCGGTTTCACGCCGGACGGCAAGCGGCTCTTCATCGGCAGCCATGCGGGCGGTCGGTTCGTGCCCACGCCCGAGCCGAAGCTCGCCCCGCTGCCCGCTTCTCCGCCAACGCCGCCGGCCCCGCCCGCGTCTCCTGCTCCGGCCGCTCAGGCCCCGGCTTCGCCGGCGGTGTCTCCCGCTCCAGCCCAGGCTCCGGCCGTGAAGACGATGCCGCTGGTGCCGAAGTCGTTCGCGAGCACCGCCGGCGCCGCGGGGGCGATCGCGGCCGACGGAGCGGTGACCGTCACCGGCCCGCTCATGAAGGACACCTACACGCTCAAGGGCGTCGCACCGGGCGGCGGCAGGATCAAGGGCATCCGGCTCGAGACGCTGGCCGACCCGAGCCTTCCTGGGCAGGGGCCCGGCCGCTCGGACAACGGCAACTTCGTGCTCAGCCGTTTCGTAGTCTCGTTCGGACCGGCGGGCGGGGCCGATACCCCGACGGCGGTCAAGTTCGCGGCCGCGAAGGCCGACTTCGAGCAGCCCAGCTACGGCATCGCCGGGGCGATCGACGACAAGCCCGAGACCGGGTGGGCGATCGCCGGCGGGATGGGCAAGCCGCAGGCGGCGACGTTCGACGTCCCCGCGGACGTCACGATCGCCGAGAATGCGCCGCTCACGATCCTGCTGGACCACCAGCATCCCGACGGCAAGCACGCCATCGGCAAGTTCAGGATTTCCGTGATCCAGGAGGGGGCGAAATGAGTTGCTCGATCGGTGATGGTTTGAACGGTGAGGGCTCGGGCAAGGCGGTGTCGCGGGGCGGCGCGTGGCCGCTCGTCGCGGTCGTCGCGGTCGGCGTGGCGGTGGCCGGATGGCTGCGGCCGGTCGGGCAGGTGCAGGCCCTCACGTCGCTCGCCAACGACGCGTTCGCGGTCTGCACGCTGCCTCTCGACCGCACGAGCGCGAACGAGGGCGTCTTCATCCTCGACTTCGAGACCGGGGATCTCTCCGGGGCGATCCTCAATCCGACCACTGGCCGGTTCGGCGCGTCGTACAAGCACAACGTGCTTGCGGACCTCGGCTTCAAGCCGGGGCAGGTGAAAAACCCGAAGTTCCTGCTCGTCTCGGGCGTGATGGAACTGCGACAGACGCCGGTGCCAATCGCGCCGTCGGTGCTCTACGTCACCGACTCCACGACGGGCGCGACGGTCGTCTACGGCATCCCGTGGAACGCCGAGCAGGCCCAGGCGGGGCAGCAGATCGTGGCCAAACTCCTGCCGCTCGACATCGCGAAGCCACGCGGCGGCGGGCCGGCCCGACCGGCCCGGTGAGCGAGATGGCGTTCGAGAGTGCGACGTCCGGCGCGGTGCACCCGACCGGCGACATTTCCGTGACGATCAACGGCGAGCCGCGGCCCGTCGCCGCGGGCTCGACGGCGCTCGATCTGGTCGAATCGCTCGGCCTTGCCGGCCGGCCGCTGGCCGTCGAGGTCAACGAGGCGGTCGTGCCGCGGGCGAGGCTCGGCGAACAGCCGCTCGTCGCGGGCGATCGTGTCGAGATCGTCACGCTCGTGGGCGGCGGGTAGGGATACAATCGATTCCATGACCACCGCGACCATCGCCTCCACAGCCCCGGCCACCACGACGTCCGCGATCGCTGCCGACTCGCCGCTGAGGATCGGCCCCTGCACGCTCCGCAGCCGGCTCGTCGTGGGGACCGGCAAGTACGCGAGCTACTCGCTCATGCGGGAGTGCCTCGAGGCTTCGGCCGCCGACTGCGTGACGGTGGCGGTCCGTCGCGAGCGGCTCGTGAACGCGGCCGGGGAGAACATCCTCGACCATCTCGATCCGTCGCGGATCACGATCCTCCCGAACACGGCCGGCTGCTTCAATGCCGCCGACGCCGTGCGGGTCGCCAGGCTCGGGCGTGAGCTGCTTCGCGACCTCGGCAACGCCGGATCCGAGTGGGTGAAGCTCGAGGTGCTCGGTGACACGAAGACGCTCCTGCCCGATCCGGTCGGCACGCTCGAGGCCACGGAGAAGCTCGTCGCCGACGGCTTCACCGTGCTCGTCTACTCGAGCGACGACCCGATTCTCGCGAAGCGACTGAAGGATCTCGGCGCCGCGAGCGTGATGCCCGCGGGCAGCCCGATCGGGTCCGGGCAGGGGATCCTGAACGCCAACGCCCTGCGGATCTGCCTCGAATACCTCAAGGATGGCGACGGCGACTACCCGGTGATCGTCGACGCGGGAGTCGGCACGGCGAGCGACGTGGCGGCGGCGATGGAACTCGGCGTCGACGGCGTGCTGCTCAACACGGCGATCGCCCATGCGGCCGATCCGCTGCGGATGGCCCGCGCCATGAAGGCCGCCTGCGAGGCCGGCCGCGACGCGTTTCTCGCGGGCCGGATTCCCCGCCGGCTCTATGCGACGGCCTCGAGCCCCGAGGAGGGGCGGATCGCGCCGACCGCGAGGCGGCCGTGAGCCGGAGCGTCCGTCTCGCCGACAGCCCGTGGTTCTGGGGGCTCGTCTTCTCGCTCATGTCGCTGGCCGGCATCGGACTGATCGCGCCGAAGTTCGACGTGCGGCAGCGGCAGGTGGAAGGGCGGTTCCTTGGGCGGGAGCGGGCGGCGATCGAGCGGTCGCGGCGGGCGGCCGGCCTGCCGCCGGTGGACCTCGCCGACGAGGCGATGGAACGCGACGCCGCGGCACCGCGGAGGATCGTGCCGCTCTGGACGCTCGCCGCGCTCGCCGCCGCCGCCGTCGCGGGGTCCGCGGCCATGCTCCTCCGCGAACGGGCGGCCGGAGCCGGGCTCGAAGAGGACTGAGGGCCGGCGGCGAACGGCGGCTCGAGCCGCGGCGTGGTACATTCCCGGTCCCCGTATCCAGAGCCTTCGCCCATGCTCGCCAAGCGGATCATCCCCTGTCTCGACGTCGAAAAGGGTCGGGTCGTGAAGGGAACGAAGTTTCTCGACCTCGTCGATGCCGGCGACCCGGTGGAGGTGGCGGCGCGGTACGAGCGCGAGGGGGCCGATGAACTCGTCTTCCTCGACATCACCGCCAGCCACGAGGGGCGTTCGATCATGCTCGACGTCGTCCGGCGGGTCGCCGAGACGGTCTTCATGCCGTTCACGGTCGGCGGCGGAATCCGCACGCTCGACGACGCCTGCGCGCTCGTCCAGGCGGGCGCCGAGAAGGTCAGCATCAACTCCTCCGCGGTCCGCACCCCCGAACTCGTCACGGCGGTCGCCAACCGTCTCGGCAGCTGTGCCACCGTGGTGAATATCGACCCGAAGCGGGTCGTGCGGGACGGCCGCGAGACGTGGGAGGTGTTCGTCAACGGGGGCCGCGTGCCGACGGGCCTCGAGGCCGTGGCCTGGGCGAAGCGGGTCGAGTCGCTCGGCGCCGGCGAGATCGTGCTCACCTGCATGGACCGCGACGGGACCCGCGACGGCTACGACCTCGAAATCACCGCGGCCGTGAGCAGGGCCGTGCGGATCCCGGTCGTGGCCAGCGGCGGTGCGGGATCGGGCGAGCACATGGCCGACGCGATCGAGTTCGGCCGGGCCGACGCCGCCCTCGCCGCTGGCATCTTCCACTTCGGCCAGTGTACGATCCGGGAGGTCAAGGAGATCCTTTCCCGCCGCGGCATCGCGGTCCGCCCCGTTCCCGCCTGACTCCTCGCAGTTCGTCCCCGCCCGCATCCCGCCGATCGGCTCCCTCCCGAGATTCCGCCGGATCATGTCGACCGACGCCGCCACGACGAGCCAGGACTCCCCGGCCGACGATTTCGCCCCGCCCTCCCGGCCGAGGCTCGAGATCGACCGCTTCTTCCAGGCACTCGTGAAGTTCAACGGCAGCGACCTGCACCTGAAGGTCGGCCAGCCGCCGATCGTCCGCGTGAAGGGGGCCCTCCAGCCGCTGAAGGCCGACCGCATCGACGACGAGACCATGCGGCGGCTCTGCATGCCGCTTTTGAACGAGCGGCAGAGAAACATCTTCGAAAAGGACGGCGGGGCCGACTTCGCCTACACCACGACGGTCGACGGCAAGAAGTGGCGGTTTCGCGTGAACCTGCTCACGCAGCAGGGGGCGATGGGGCTGGTCGCCCGCAAGGTCAACGACCAGATCCCCGACTTCGAGAAGCTCTACCTGCCGCCGGCGATCGAGCGGCTCTGCCAGCTCGACCAGGGGATGGTGCTGCTCGCGGGCGTCACGGGCTCTGGCAAGAGCACGACGATCGGCTCGATGCTGAACTACATCAACCGCAACTACCGCAAGCACATCCTCACGCTCGAGGACCCGATCGAGTTCATCTTCACCGAGGACAAGTGCCTCATCAACCAGCGGGAGATCGGCACCGACGTCCGCAACTTCGAGATCGGCATGAAGCATGCCGTCCGCGAGGATCCCGACATCATCCTCGTGGGCGAACTGCGGGACGTGGAGACCTTCAAGACCGCGATCCACGCGGCGGAGACCGGCCACCTCGTCTTCGGCACGATCCACGCGGCGAGCGCCCCGAGCACGGTCACGCGGATCCTCGACCTCTTTCCGCAGGAGGAGCACGCCGCGATCCGCAGCGCCATCGCCTTCAACATGAAGGGGATCGTGGCCCAGAAGCTGCTCAAATCGATCAAGCCGGGCGTGAGCCGGGTGCCGGTCGTCGAGATGATGTTCTTCGACGTGCTCGTGCGAAAGTACGTGCTCGAGGGGCAGGACCACCTGCTCGCCGACCACATCAGGAAATCCGCCAAGGACGGCATGCAGGACTTCACGATGAGCCTCAAGAGCCTCATCGACCAGGAGCTCATCGACCGGCAGGACGCCCTCGAGATCGCCCCGAATCGCGAGGCGCTCATGATGGCGCTCAAGGGGATCGGGGTTTCGGGATGATCGTGGCGGCGGTCGCGAACCAGCCCTGGCCGACCGAACTGGTCGAACCGTTCACCCGCGACCCGGGCGGGCTCGCCCTGGTGCCGCTCGCGGCCTGGTGGATCCTCGTGCTCGGATGGGTCGCGACGACCGACCGGCTTTCGCGGGACGCCGTGGCGCGGGGAATGCCGGCGGGAACGTGGGGCATGATCCTCGCCTTTCCCTTCCTCGCGGCCGCCTTGCTCGCCTGGTGGCTGCCGTCTCTCCTGGTGGCGATTCCGGTGATGCTCGTCGCCTGGTGGGGGCCGGTATTCGCCTACGCGCGGACCCGCAACGCCAAGCTCCCCCCGGAGGAGACCATCCTGACGATCTCGCACGCGAGGCGGTTCCTCGGGGAGGCGATCGGCAGCCTCGGGATCTCGCTGCCGGGTTCCGAGTCCGCCTCGTCCGTGCCGCTCCCGTTGGTGTCGCTCGCCGGCGATTCAGCCGCTCCGGCCGAAGAGCAGGCGAGGCGGCTGAAGGCGGCTTCCGCACTGCCCGGGTTCGCCGACGCGGCGACGATCATCGCCGAGGCCGTCAATGTCGGGGCGTCGGCCGTGCTCCTCGATCTCGTCGGTGAGGAAGTGCCCGTCAGGCAGGAGATCGACGGCGTCTGGCACCCGCTCAAGGCGTGGGAGTGGCAACGCGAGAAGCGGAGGCGGGTCGAGCGGTGCATGCCCGCGCCGCCGATACCGAAGGCGAAGGCCGCCGGGATCCACGACGCCTTGCTCGTGCTCGTGGGAGTCAATCCGAGGGCCGTGAGGGCGAAGTCCTCCGGCCGGTTTTCGTTGAAGGTCGACGGCAAGCCGTGGCTCGGACGCCTCGCCACGCAGCGGTCCGCGGCCGGGGAGACGTTCGTGGTCCGGTTCGAGCCGCAGGCGATCCCCTTCAAGTCGCTCGGCGACCTCGGCATCGGCGAGGAGTTGGCCGGTCGGCTCACGGGGATGCTCGCGCTCGAGAAGGGACTGATCGCGGTCACGTCGCCTGCGTCGTCCGGGCGGTCGACGACGCTCGACCGGGCGGTGAATGCCGCCGACAGGCTGCTGCGGAATTTCATCTCGGTCGAGGATGCCGCCTCGCCGCCCCGCGAGATCCAGAACGTGAAGCCCTTTCGGTTCGACCGGCGAACCGGCGGCACGCCGCTGGCGGCGTTGCAGCAGGCGCTTCGCGAGTATCCGCAGGTGCTCGTGGCGGCCGACCTGCAGGATCAGGAGCTCGCCGCCGAACTGGTCTCGAGGGCGGAGGCGGAGAACCTCGTCGTCGTCGGCTTCGGCGCGGCCGATGCGATCGACGGCATCGGGAAGCTGCTCGCGCTCGGAGCCGACCGGGAGAAGCTCGCCGCGTCGCTCCTCGGCGTCGTTTCGCAGAGGCTCGTGCGGAAGCTCTGCCCGAAGTGCCGCGAGAAACGCCCGGCGCCCCCGGAGCTGCTCGTCCGGCTGAAGAAAACGCCGGAGGAAATGCCCACCGTCCACGTCGCCTCGAAGGAGGGCTGCCGCCTCTGCAACGGCACAGGGTATCGCGGACGCAGTGGCGTCTTCGAACTCGCCGGCGGCGACACGGTTCGGATCGGGATCAGGAAGAAGGCCGACCGCACCGTCATGCAGAAGGCGGCGGTGAGGGACGGCATGCGTCCGCTCTCCGAGGCCGGCATGCGGCTCGTGGCGGAGGGGGTGACGTCGCTCGAGGAGCTCCAGCGGGCGTTCAGGAGTCCCGGCAAGAAGTAGGCTCGCTCGCCTCGCGAGAGAGGAGGAATCATGTCCGCAGAACTCGTCACGTCGCTCCTGCTCGTCGGCCTCTTCGCCGCCGTGGCGGTCTTGCTCTCGCTCCAGGGGCTCTGGACGGGCCTGGTGGCGATCCCGAACCTTCTCGCCGCGGCAGCGGTC
Organism: Pirellulales bacterium; assembly: GCA_040397565.1. GTDB lineage: Bacteria > Planctomycetota > Planctomycetia > Pirellulales > UBA1268 > UBA4655. Next base: position 17,311 of record JBBAVU010000034.1, read on the forward strand.
GCGACCGCCTGGCACGGCGTGGTCGCCGCGTGGATCGACGGTTACCTCGGCAGTTACACGCACCTGCTCGACCTGCTCGCCGTCTGGGGCATCTTCGCCCTGGTGATGCTCGTCCTGCGGGAGGTGACCGACCGGGTGTCGCGGCATCGCGTCGCGTTTCCGCCGCTCGTCGAGAGGATCGGCTCGCCCGTGGCGGCGGCCGTCGCGGCCTGGATCATGGTCGCGTTCACGGCCGCATCGATCCAGACCGCCCCGTGGCCGGTCGCCGCCGTGCAGCGGACGCCCGAGTCGCGGATGCTGTTCGGAATCGCGCCGGACAGGAAGTGGCTCCAGTTCATCCGTGGCTCCTCGGCGGCCGGACCATTCGCGGCTCCATCGAGCCCCTTCGACCCAAAGGCCGACTTCCTCGTCCGGCACTCCCAGCGGAGAATCGGCCTCGATCGGGAAGCCGCGTTGCGGGTGAATCGTTAGACGGGGCCAGAGCATGGAATCGATTCCGGGGGCCGACGGGGAAACCGACGCCGGCTCGTACCGCTCGATCAGCGGCCTCGCGGTCGCGGCAGCCGCGGCGGGCGTTCTTTCGGCCGGATGCCTCGTGAGCCCCGCTCTCTGGATCGTGCCGCTGGTGGCGATCGCCCTCGCCGTCGCGGCGCTCCGCGAGATTGGCCGCGAGGGATCGGTGAAGGTGGGCCGGATTCCCGCGATCATCGGGCTCGCGCTCGCGGTGGGCTTCGGGATGCAGTCGGTGGCGTATCGCGCCGTCAACGATTGGCTCGTCCGGGACCGGGCCGCGACGGCCGCCCGCGAGTTCGTGCGTGCCGCGAGGGAGTCGAGGTTCACCGACGCCCGCGACATGTGTGGCCCGACGGCCCTGCCCGTTCGTGAAAACTTCCACGCTCTGCCCGCCGTGGCCCTGCTCGCCCGATGCCCGCCCTCCGCCGAGGCGACGATGGCCTCGGAGCCGCCGCCGGAGGATTTCCCGACGGCGCACGCGTTCGTCGTGACCGTGTCCTGCGGGCCGGGCGATGTCGGCGTCGAGGCCGGGGAAGCGCGGGTGCGGGTCGTCGTCCATCGGGACGAGCCGTCCGACCGCTCCACCGGCTTCGAACGATGGAGCGTCGTGCGGCACGAGGTCGTCTCCCCCCTTGGCCGTCCGGTACAATGACACGACCGTGCGGGGCCAGGACGCCACCGTGACTTCCGCCATCGAAGGCGATTCCGAGGATTCCAAGGAGCAACCGCCATGGCGACCGTCCTCTTTCCAACCGACTTTTCCACCGCGAGCGACGCCGCGCTCGCCCACGCCGAGGCGCTCGCGAAGCAATCGGGAGCGGAACTTCTGATCGTGCACGTCGAGGAGCCGCCGCTCGCCTACGGCGGCGGCGAACTCTACTACGGGCTCCCCGAGCCGACCTCCGACCGCATCCAGAAGATGCTCGCCGACGTGCAGCCGAAGGATTCGGCGGTGAAGTTCAAGCACCGGCTCGTGATGGGGGATCCCGCGGGCGAGATCGTGCGGATCGCCGGAGAGGAGAAGGTCGACTCGATCGTGCTCGGCACGCACGGCCGCACCGGCCTCTCGCGGCTCCTCATGGGAAGCGTCGCCGAGGGCGTCGTCCGCCGCGCCCCCTGCCCGGTGCTCGTCTACCGCGAGTCGGCCAGGCTCGTCGATGGGGAGGCGACGAAGTAGCGTGTCGTTCGTCGCTCTTTGTGGTCGTCAAACGTGCTGGTTCGGGGCTGCCCGTGTGCCGCTCGCCGGACGCTCGCTACGGCCCTCCGGGCCTTCACTCGCTCGGAGCTGCCTGCGCTCTCGGCATCCATGCCTTCGCTGGTCAGCTACGCCGTCTCGGGCACACGGGCAACCCCGAACAGTCAAACGGAATGCCACTTCACGGTCGTTTGAGACGCAAGACGGGCGAGAAGTTGGTGTGCCGACGACGAGAGGCGCGTCGTGATGACTGACCGCGAGATCCTGGCGCTGCGGCACCGTGTGCGTGGTGCGATCAGGCGGGTGTTCGACGCATCGGGGTATCTCGAGGTGGATACACCCGTGCTCTCGTCGGAGATCTTGCCGGAGCCGCACATCGATCCGTTCGCGCTGTCGCTCGACGGCCCTGGCGCGACGCCTCACTACCTCCAGGCGAGCCCGGAGTCGCTCATGAAGCGGCTGCTCGCCGCGGGCTCCGGGCCGATCTACCAGTTCGCCCGGGCCTTCCGCGCTGGTGAGCGGGGAGAGCGGCACGACGTCGAGTTCGTGCTCCTCGAGTGGTACGCCCCGGGCACGTCGCTCGACGACACTGCAACCTTCCTCGCGACGCTCTGCCGCGAGGCGGTCGGCGGAGTTTATGCCGGCGACGGCCAGTTCGGTGGCATCGAGCGGGTCTCCTGCCGCGACGCCTTTCGGGAGCATGCGGGCGTCGATCCGCTCGAGGCGCCGCTCGAAGCGATGCGGGAGGCGGGACGCCGAGCGGGCCTGCGGCTTCCGGAGTCGCACCCGGAGCACTGGGACGCCTGGTTCGAGTTCCTGCTCTCGGAAGTCGTCTCGCCCCGGCTGGGCCACGCGAGGCCGACGATGCTCGAGGCCTGGCCCGCCTCGCAGGGGGCGCTCGCGAGGCTCGATCCCGCCGATGCCCGCGTCGCGCGTCGCTTCGAGCTGTTCGTGAAGGGCGTGGAGCTCGCCAACGGCTGGGAGGAGGAGACGTCCCGCAGCGGGCTCGTCGCGCGGATCGAGGCCGCCAACAGGATCCGCTCGGCCGACGGCCGCGGCCCGCTACCGATGCCGGCGAAGCTCGTCGCGGCCCACGGCGACTCGATGCCGGAGGGCGTCGGCGCGGCGCTCGGCTTCGACCGGCTCGTCATGCTCGCCGCCGG
>JBBAVU010000035.1:0-1787 GCA_040397565.1 Pirellulales bacterium
GAAGCCATAAAGGGGGGCGGAGACTGGACGAATAACTGGAACCAAGTTTTTGGAGGCGAGATTCCTCAATACGACGAGGCGATGAGGATCGCCGACAGTCTTGCCCGGAATCCAAAAATCCCCCAAGGCCATTTGGTCGTGACCGGCCACTCGCTCGGCGGAGGATTGGCAAGCGCGGCGGCGGTTGTCGCAGGCGCTCGCGCGGACACCTTCAACGCAAGCGGGCTCAATCGTGGTACCTTGCTGCAGCCCGATGACAACGGAACGCAGTTCCACTCCTGGTACCCGATTTATACGTTGGCCGGCTACGAGAAATATCCGGGCTCGTTGAACAATTTCTACAGCGCCGCAACTACGATAGACGCGTACTTCGTCGACTACGACATCCTCACGCGAGGGCAACAGATTTCATTTGGTATTTTGGACAAGATGCCGATAGCGGTAGCAGGATCCTCCAAGAAGCTCGACAGTCCGTATGATTCAAGCATGGCGGTTTCAGCCGCAGGAATGGCGACTCTGGTTGCAGGCGGTCCGGCGGCAACGATTCTTGCCCTCGGTTCGGGCGCTGATGGGATTAGGACAATGCTGGAATGCCACAAGATAGACGTCGTGTTGTATGGGCTACTGGTCACGGAGGTTTACGTCGATCCTGTCGGTATGATCGGGCCCAAGATAGACATGCTTGGCTACACGTTTGTTAACTAATAACGGAAGCCGCACTTGCCGTGCAGCAGTTAGAACTCATGCTCAAGCCGTTAGCCTTGACCATCGCGATCGCAATGCTGTTGCCCGCCGCGGGCTGCGGCGCGATGAACCTCCTGCCTGAAAGGACGACCCACGAGCGATTCGGCTGGACGGCCGAGGACTACTTCACCGACCCGCAGGTGATCGCGCTCTGCCGCGCGATCGAGGCCAAGGATCTCGCCGAAATGGAGCGGCTCGTGAAGGCTGGGGCCGACGTCAACGCCCTGGGCAAGGGCAAGATGACCCCGCTGATGTGGGCGTTTCCGGACAACCAACTGCCGAGGTTCAAGTGGCTGCTGGAGCATGGTGCAAATCCGAACGTCGTGGTCGAGAGCGATTTTAATACCGGGCATCGAACCTTCCCCGGAGACTCGGTCACGCACATGGCGTGTGCGACACCCTTCCCGGGATACTTTGATGCCGTCTTCGATCACGGCGGTGATCCGAACCTGCGCCGGACCGGGGAAAGAGGGCGTGATGCCACCCCGCTGTTCACCGTCATATTTGCGGGCGGCCGCAACAGAGCGGAAAAAGTGAAGCGACTGATTGCGGCGGGGGCCGACATGAATACGTTGTCCGATGGAGTCACGCCACCGATGCAAGCGGCAAGTTGGTTCAAACAGAACGACCTGGTGCTGACCATGCTCGATGCCGGGGCGAATTTCCGGGCATACGATCGGCATGAGTGCCAGCGACTGATTCATATGGTTGTCCGTCAAGAGTTTGGCACTGTCGGTCTGAAGGCTTTGACTCCCCAGATGCAGGCGGACCGTGCAGCCGTCATTAAATGGCTCGAGGATCACGGGGAGTCGTACGAGAAGGCGAAGGCGGACATCGCGAGGTGGGATTCGTGGTCCGGCGCTACGTATGACAAAAAAATGGCGGCCGAGATCGCGGAGCGCAAGGCCCGCGAGAAGGCCGAGGCCGAGCAGAAGGCAGAGTGAGCCTATGCGTTCGCCTGCGCCGCTCATGGCAGTCGCACTGTGCTTGCCTGCCGTGGGCTGCAACGCGATGAACCTGCTGCCGAGCCGGACGTACCACCA
>JBBAVU010000035.1:1887-20001 GCA_040397565.1 Pirellulales bacterium
CCCATGTTGAAGACCCGCTCCATCTCGTCGTGCGCGATGCCGCCGAGCCGCTGTACCCAGGGAAACACCGGCGGCACCGGCCACGAGCCGCGGGAGAGCCTCACCTGCACCTGCGGGGGCACGATGCGGGCAAGATTCTCGACAAGACCGCCGCCGGTGATGTGGGCGATCCCGTGCACGACCTGCTTCACGCGGTAGTGCCGCAGCACCGCCTTCACCGGACGGGCGTAGAGCCGCGTCGGTGTGAGGAGCACCTCGCCGACGGTGCGGTTTTCGAGCTCCGCGACGCGGTCGGTGATGCCGAGGCCGCCGATCTCCATGACCGCCTTGCGGACGAGGCTGTAGCCGTTGGAGTGGAAGCCGCTCGAGGCGATCCCAAGGGCCACGTCGCCCGGCTCCATGTGGCTGCCGTCCACGAGCCGCTTTCGCTCGACCACGCCAACGCAGAAGCCGGCCAGGTCGTACTCACCGGGATGGTACATGTCGGGCAGAATCGCCGTCTCGCCGCCGACGAGGGCACACTCACACTCCACGCACGCGTCGGCGATGCCCCGGACGACCTGCTCGAGGAGCGCGGGATCGTCCTTCGCCATCGCGATGTAGTCGAGAAAGAAGAGCGGTTCCGCGCCGGTGCAGAGCGCGTCGTTCACGCTCATGGCCACGAGGTCGATGCCGACCGTGTCGTGCACACCTGCCGCCACCGCCACCTTGAGCTTCGTGCCGACACCGTCGGTGCAGGAGATGAGCAGCGGGTCTTCGTAGCCGCGGGCGAAAAGTCCCTTGAAGTCGAGCCGAAAAACCGCTGCAAACCCCCCCTCGGGGCTCATCACACGCGGGCATTGCGTGCGGCGCAGGTGCGCGGGCAAACGCGCCATTCCCTCGGCGTAGAGCTCGAGGTCGACGCCCGCGCTGGAATAGGTGGCTCCGCTCACCACAGTATCTTCGCCGGCCTTCGCGGTCCCGCAAGCCCGCACGTGGCGGCCGCGTCGTTGGTATGATTCGGGGCATGACAGCCCGGAAAACCAAGGCTTCTGCGACCCGCGCACACGACGCGAAGCCGCTCCCGCCGATGCAGTTCAACTCGCCCCTGCCCTACGGGGCGGTCCTGCACGGGGCGGCGAGCCCGCGGGAGCAGGGGGTGCAGTTCGTCGTCTACAGCCGCTCGGCAAAGGCGATGCGGGTGCTGCTCTACGACGCGGTCGACGACCCCGAGCCGTCGGAGGTGATCTCCCTGGACCCCGACAAGGACCGCTGGGGCGACCTCTGGAGCATCTTCGTGCCGGGGCTCGGCCACGGCCAGCTCTACCACTTCCAGGCCGACGGGCCGTTCGACCCCGAGCGGGGCCAGCGGTTCGACGGCTCTGCCCGGCTCATCGACCCCTACTCCAAGGCGCTCGCGGGCCGGTTTCTGCCCGGCACGGACGGCATCGTTCGCCCGCCCAAGAGCGTCGTCATCGACGAAGCCTTCGACTGGCAGGGAGACCGTCACCTCCGGCGTGGTCTTGCCGACACGGTGATCTACGAGATGCACGTCCGTGGCTTCACGCAAAGCCCGTCGAGCGGCGTCGCCCATCCCGGCACCTACCTCGGCGTGATCGAGAAGATCCCGTATCTCAAGTCACTCGGCGTCACGGCGGTCGAGCTGATGCCGGTGCACGAGTTTCCCACGGAGGCCCCGACCGGCGAGAGCTCCGGCCGCGACAACTACTGGGGCTACGACCCCATGGCCTTCTTCGCGCCGCATCGCGGGTATGCCGCGGGCAGCGAGCCCGGCTGCCAGGTGAGGGAATTCAAGGAGATGGTCCGCGCCCTCCATGCCGCGGGCATCGAGGTGATCCTCGACGTCGTCTTCAACCACACGGCCGAGGGCAACCAACTCGGCCCGACGTTCTCGTTCAAGGGGCTCGAGAATCGCGTCTACTACATGCTCGGCGACGGTGGCGCCTACTACCGCAACTACACCGGCTGCGGCAACACGATCAACGGCAACCACCCGATCGTCCGCGAGCTGATCTTTCTCTGCCTGCGGCACTGGGTCCACAACTACCACGTCGACGGCTTTCGATTCGACCTGGCGAGCGTGCTCTCGCGCGACCGCAACGGCGACATCGTGCCCAACCCGCCGATCGTCGAGCTCATCACGGAGGATCCGATGCTCGCCGACACGAAGATCATCGCGGAGGCCTGGGACGCCGCCGGCGCCTACCAGGTCGGCTCGTTCGCGAGCCTGCGATGGGCGGAGTGGAACGGCCGCTACCGCGACGACGTGCGGCGGTACTGGCGGGGCGACTACGCCCAGACGGGTCACCTCGCGACGCGTCTCGCGGGCTCGAGCGACCTCTACGGCGACGACGGCCGCCAGCCCTACCACAGCATCAACTTCGTCACGAGCCACGACGGCTTTACCTTGAACGACCTGGTGAGCTACCGCGAAAAGCACAACGAGGCCAACGGCGAGGGCAACCGCGATGGCGACGACAACAACTTCTCCGACAACTACGGCGTCGAGGGCCCGACGAAGCGGCCCGAGGTCGAGGAACTGCGGGCCCGACAGATTCGCAATATGCTCGCCACGCTCTTCCTGAGCCAGGGCGTTCCGATGCTCCTTTCCGGTGACGAGTGCCGCCGCACCCAGCAGGGCAACAACAACGCCTACTGCCAGGACAACGCCATCTCCTGGTTCGATTGGAATATGGTCGAACGCAACGAGGACCTTGTGAGGTTCGTCCAGGGGCTCGTGAGGTTCCGCCTCGACAACCCCACGCTCCGCCGCCGGTCGTTCCTGGTCGGCGGCACGAGCGACGGCGGGCCGCTGCCCGACGTGGAGTGGTTTTCGCCCGAGGGAATCCATGTCGACTGGTACGCGGCCGACGCAAGCCTTGTCTGCTTCTTCGGTGCGCCTGACGCATCTGCCCTCGCGCGGGACGACGACGAGGCGGGAGGCACCGCAGGAACCCCCCGGCACGTCCTCATCTTTACCCACGCGGGTTCCCTGCCGCGGACGTTCCACTTCCCGAAGGCGACGTCGATCGCGTCGCTCACCTGGCGAATCCTCGTGGCGACGGGGAAGAGCGCACCGGACGACATCTTCCCCGATGGCTCCGGCCCGGTCGTGGACGTGGCAAGCCCGATCGAATTGCCGCCCCGGTCGCTGGTGTGCATGATCGCCGATGCGGCCCCCGCCCTCACCGAATCAAGGCCACCGGTTTTGCCGCGCCGGCCGTGACTGTTATCCTTCCCGGACATCCCAAAGGAGATATGCCGATGCGCAGCCGCCCCGACCATTCCGATGCCGTGCAATGCCTCTCGGCTCGATTCCCGCTGCTCGCCATGCTTCCCGCGGCGATGGCCGTCATGGGCCTTGCGATCGGCTGCAGCCAGCCCGCTGGCGTTCCCGCGGCGGCCGGCAAGACGACGGCGCACGATCACGACCATGACCACGATCATGATGACCATGACCACGACGACCATGACGATGATCACGGCCACGGTCATCCGACGACCCTCGCCGGGGCCGTCGATGCGATCCACTCGCGGCTGGCGTCGCTCGAAAAGGCGTTCAAGGACCACGATCACGACGAGGCGGACGCGATCGTACACGAGATTGGCCACCTGCTGGACGACGGCGAGGAACTCCTGGCCAAGGCTCCCGAGGCGGTCGCGGCGAAAGCCCGCGGTGCATGGAACGAACTTGGCGACTGTCTTGCCGACGTCGACGAGAAACTGCACGCCGGAGGCGACGACAAGGATGCCGTGAAGGCCGCGTACGAGGCGGTCAAGAAGAAGATCGATTCGGCTGTGGAATCGCTCCGCGAACACACAAGCTCTTCGGGCAAGTGATCCCCCCTGCAAGGAGGTGTGAGATGATCCAGGATGGACCGCGTGGCTTGGTACGAATTCTCCTCACGGTCGTGGCTTCCGTTGCTTCGGCCGCCGCACTCCCGGCGACCGCGAAGGAGGCAATGACGGAGGATTCGGTCCGCAAACAGTTCGTCCTCGCGGCGGAGCCGGAGGGAGCGACGAGCATCGTCGTCGCGAAAGGAAATCTCGAGAAGCAGCCGGACGTGCCGCAGCCGGTGCTCATCGTCGGACAGATCGGCGCCCGCGAGCACGACCCTTTCCTCGAGGGGAAGGCGTCGTTCATCATGATCGACATCGTCGACGACGGCCACGCGAAGAAACCGGGGCACGACGCCGATAACTGCCCCTTCTGCAAGAAGCGGCAGGCGAAGCTGCCGCTGGCGGCCGTGCAGTTCGTGGACGGCGATGGGAAGGTGATCCTGTTCGATTCCAGGAAGCTCTTCGGCCTCGCGAAGGGGCGGGAAGTCGTCGTCCGAGGCACGGCCACCTACAACACGAAGCTCCCGATGCCCGTGGTGCAGGTGACGGCCGAGGCGATCCACGTCCGCCCGAAGTGATCGCCGGGTAGACTCTGGGGCATGATCCCCGCCCGCTTCCGCTTCCTCGCCGCCATCGCGATCACCATTGCGGCCATACCGCCTGCGTGGAGCGCCGCCGCCGACTCCCCGAAACCGCTCCGGGTGGGGATGGAGCTTTCCTATCCACCCTTCGAGATGGTCGACGCCCGGGGCCGGCCTGCGGGCGTGAGCGTCGAACTCGCGAAGGCGCTGGCGAGCCACCTCGAGCGGCCCGTCGTGATCGAGAACATCGCCTTCGACGGCCTCATCCCGGCCCTCAAGACCGGGAAGATCGACTGCGTCATCTCCTCGATGACGGCGACGCCGGAGCGAGCGAAGTCGATCGCCTTCTCGGAGCCCTACGCGAAGACCGGCCTCGCGCTCCTCGTCGGCAGCTCCTCGACGGTCAAGGGCCCGGACGATCTCGACGCGAAGGGGCGTTCGATCGCCGTCAAGAAGGGGACGACCGGCCACCAATACGCGACGAAGCAGCTGCGGCAGGCGAGGGTGCTCGTCCTCGACAAGGAGGCTGCCGCCGTGATGGAGGTCGTGCAGGGGAAGGCCGACGCGTTCATCTACGATCCGCTGTCGGTCTTGAAACACCACCAGCGGCATCCCGACACCACCCGTGCCCTCCTCCGCCCCTTTCACGAGGAGGCCTGGGCCGTCGGGCTGCGGCTCGGCGACGACGGGCTCCGCGAGCAGGTGAACGCCTTCCTCCGGGAATTTCGCGCACGCGGCGGGTTCGAGCGGCTCGGCGACGAGTTCCTCGCGGAACAGAAGGCGGCCTTCCGCGAGCAGGGCATCCCATTCTCCCTCGAGTGAATCCAAGGCCGATGAGCAAGCCCGCCGCCCACGTCATCGCCGTCGCCCTTCTCGTGCTTCTTGCGGCGGTCGCCTTTTCCCGGATCGATTACGACTGGAACTGGCAAGCCGTATGGGACTATCGGGGATTGCTCTTGAAGGGCTGGCTCTTCACGGTGGGATTGAGCCTCGCCGCACTCGCGGTGAGCTGCGTCGTGGGGTTCGTGGCGGCGCTCGCGCTCGGTTCGCGTTTCCGGCTCGTGGAGGCGATCGGCCGCGTCTATGTCGAGCTCATCCGGGGGACGCCGCTCCTGGTGCAGCTGCTCGTCGGCTTCTACGTCGTGGCGACCGCGGCGAAGCTCGAGAACCGCTACGTGGTCGGGACGCTCGTGCTGTCGCTCTTCAGCGGTGCCTACCTCGCCGAGATCTTCCGGGCCGGGATCGACGCCATCCCGCGGACTCAGCGGGATTCGGCCCGCGCGATCGGCCTCACCCCGTGGCAGGCGATGCGGCTCGTCATCCTGCCGCAGGCGGCGAGGCTCGTCGTGCCCCCCGTGGCCGGCCAGCTCGTGTCGCTCGTGAAGGACTCGTCGCTCCTCTCCGTGATCGCGATCAACGAGTTCACGCAGTCGGCGCAGGAGGTGAACGCCGCGACCTACTCATCCCTGGAGAGCTACCTGCCGCTCGCCGCGGGATACCTCATCCTCACGCTGCCGCTCTCTTGGCTGTCGCGATGGCTCGAGCGGCGACTGAAGTTCGAGATGGCCTGAGGCGGTTGGGAGCGGTTCATGAGGCTCGAGTGCATCGACGTGCGGCAGCGGTTTGGCAACGCGGAAATCCTCCGCGGCTGCTCGCTCGCCACCGGCGACATCCGCGCGCTTGTGCTCATCGGGCCGAGCGGCGGCGGCAAGTCGACGCTCTTGCGGATTCTCGCGGGGCTCGACCTTCCGGTCGCGGGCGAGGTCCGGTTCGAGGGACGGCCCCTGCCCCGCGACGAGGAGTCGCTCCGGGCCTACCGGGCGACCGTCGGCACGGTGTTTCAGGCCTACAATCTGTTTCCGCACCTCTCGGCCCTCGAAAATCTCCTCCTGCCGCTCGTCCACGTCCACCGGCTCACGCGGCCCGAGGCGATCGAGCGGGTGCGGGAGCCGCTCTCGCGGTTCGGCCTCGCCGACCACGCCCACAAGCGGCCGAGCGAGCTTTCCGGCGGGCAGAAGCAGCGGATCGCGATCCTGCGGGCCCTCGTCGTGCGGCCGAGGATGCTCTTTCTCGACGAGCCGACGAGCGCCCTCGACCCCGAGATGCGGGGGGAGGTGCTCTCGATGATCGGCGAGCTCAAATCCGTCGGCACCAGGTTCGTGCTCGTCACCCACGAGATGGCCTTCGCCCGCAGGGTCGCCGACGAGGTCGCCTTCATCGCCGCGGGCGAGGTGGCCGCCCACGGCCCCGCCGCTACGATCTTCTCGGACGACGCCCCGCCGGTCGTGCGGCGGTTTTTCGACAGGATCCTCGCATGAGCTCACCGCTGCTCCCGCTTCCGAACGCCTTCCTGGGGTCGCTCGTGGCCGACGCCGTCGCGATGCCGGTGCACTGGTACTACGACCGCGAGGCCCTCGACCGCGACTACGGACGGATCGACGGGTACCGCGAGCCGAAGTCGCCCCATCCCGACAGCATTCTCTGGCGGTCAAGCTACGTCGCGGCGAACGAGAAAGGAGAGATCCTCCACGATCAGGCCGCCTACTGGGGCAGGCGGGGCATCCACTACCACCAGTTCCTCCACGCCGGCGAGAACACGCTCAACCAGCAGCTCGCGGTCGAGCTCGCCGAATTCGTGCTCGCCCGCGGCGGCTACGACCCCGCGGCCTGGTGCGAACGCTACATCGAGTTCATGCGGACGCCGGGCCGCCACCGCGACACCTACGTCGAGGAGTATCACCGGATCTTCTTCACGAACCTGGCCCGGGGCGTGAAGCCGCTCGCCTGCGGCGGGGCGGACGTCCACATCGGCGGCCTCGTGCCGGTGCCGGTGATCGTGGCGACACTCGCTGGATCCATGTCTCCCGTGGAGCTTCGAAGCATCGTCCAGTCCCACGTCGGCCTCACCCACAAGGACGCGGGCGTGCTCGCGGCCGCCGATGCCCTCGTGAAGATGCTGCTCGATATCGAACGGGGCACGCCGCTTCGCGAGAGCATCCTCGAGCACGGCGCGGCTTGGATCTCGAAGGCGAAGCTCCGACAGTGGGAGGACCACGCCGACCGCCTCGTCGTCGGCAGGATCCTGAGCCCCGCCTGCTACATTCCCGACGCCTTCCCCGCAGCGCTCTTTCTCGCTTGGAGGCATGCGGATGATTTCCGTGAGGGGGTTTGCGCGAACGCCTGCGTCGGCGGCGACAACTGCCATCGCGGCGCGGTCGTCGGATCGCTGCTCGGCGCTGCCGGCGACATTCCGCCAGATCTCGTCGAGGGCCTGGCGGTGGCCGGCCGGGTTCGTGCCTGCTTCGACGAACGACGGAAGCAGCCCGCAGCGGCAGGGGGAACCGCATGAGCGGCCGCGGTCCGGACGACTCACGACCGCTCGCGGAGGGGGCACGGCTTTACGAGACCGACCGGTCGGTCGCCGAGTATCTGGAGTTTCATTACGGTCCGGAATGCCTCGGCGTGCCGAACTTTCCGAGAGCCTGTGCGGAAGCAGCGGTCGCGGCAGCGTTGCGGGCTGGTCATGCAGGCCGAGCTCGCTGCCTCGACGTCGGCTGTGCCGTCGGCCGATCGTCGTTCGAGCTTGCTCGCGACTTTCTCCACGTCGATGCGGTCGACTTTTCCCACCGATTCATCGAGGCGGCATCCCGGCTCGCCCGCGAAGGCAGAGTCGCATGGCACGCACCGACCGAAGGGCTGCTTTCCATCGAGCGGGCCGCGACGGTGCCGACCGTTCCGACGGACCGGGTTCGATTCCTTCAAGGTGACGCCTGCAAGCTTGCGGGCGATCTTTCCGGCTACGACCTCGTGCTCGCCGCGAACCTGATCGATCGTCTCCATGACCCCGCCGGGTTCCTTTCGGACGTTGCCGGTCGGATCGTTCCCGGCGGCGTGCTGGCGATCACCTCCCCCTACACCTGGCTCGAGGCGTACACGCCGATCGAAAAGTGGATCGGCGGCAAGCTCGTCGATGGGCGTCCTATCTCGACGTTCGAGGGCCTCACGGCAGCGCTCTGCGGCCGCTTCGAACTCATCGACCGCCGCGACCTCCCGTTCGTCATCCGCGAGACGGCCCGCAAGCACCAGCACACGATCGCCGAGTTCACCGCGTGGCGCCGCCGCTGACGGCAAAGGGATCCTCGGGCCAGGCATGCTTCGGGTAGCGGCGGCGAAGCTCCTTGCGGACGACCGGGTAGGTGTTCTTCCAGAAGCTCTCGAGGTCGTCGGTAACCTGCTGCGGCCGCATGTTCGGCCCGAGCAGGTGAAGGAGGACGGCGACCCGTCCACCCGCGATCCGAGGCGTCTGGCGGACGCCGAACAGCTCCTGGATCTTGACGGCGAGCACGGGAGGCCGGCCGGGCTCGTAGGCGAGCGGGCGATTCTTTCCAGCAAGGTCGATGCGTTCCGGAGCGAGACGGTCGATCTCCGCGAGCTTCTCGTGGCCGATCCGCGAGGCGATTGCGTGTCTCCAATCGGCCGAAGGGATCTCGTCGAGCGACCGGAGGCCGACGCAGAGCTCGCCAAGGATCTCGCCGATGTCACTTTCGGAAATCGCCGGCACGCCGGAATCAGGCACCGCCGTCGCCAGCCACCGCAGCCGAGCGAGGAGCGATCCCGCCGCTGAGTCGGCCGGCGGCAGCCAGCGGTGGATGTCCCGCGACGCCTCGGCCGCAAGCAGGCGGGCCGCGGTGTCGAAATCTTCGATCGCGACTGGCGACTCGTCGAGCACGAGGTCGAGCCATCGGGTCCGCCTGCGGGCCTCGACCTGTCGACGCGACGGGTTGAACACGAGCTCGGTGGTCGTGGAGAGATTGCCCGCGAGTGTTTCGTCGTCGAGCCAAGGCCGTTCCACGGCCGAAGCCATCCGCACGCGGGCCTCGCCCCCGGCGTCGTCGAGATCGACCGCGAGCAGGAGCGGCTCGTCGCGAACCCGTGACGCCGCGTCGAGCCGGATCCCTCGGCCGCCGACCATGGCGCCGCGGTCCCGCGATCCCTCCCGGACCCGGACGAGCCGGTCGGGAAACGCCTCGACGAGCGCCCTCGCGAGGCCTGCCGCCGGATCGTCCGCCCGTGCCGCGAGCGGCGATTCCACGAGGCCGTAGAGCTGCTCGGCCGCTCTGAGAACTCCGCTGGCCGCCCCGGCGTGGAGATCCATGCCGAGCGAATGGGCCGGCACACCGGCATGGAATGCCTGGAGGGCCACGACGCGATCGACGACGTCGGAGCGGCTGCGAACCGTCTGGCGGTCCCTCGGGCCGGTTGCAGCGTGGGTTCCCGCACGGAAGGGGTCGCGGTCGGAAAGCATCGCGGCGGCGACCGACGCCTCACGGAGCACGCCATGCCGCGCCCCGGCCAGCAGAAGCCTCGCAAGCCGCGGGTGCGCCGGCAGCCTCGCCATCTCGTGACCCATCGTCGTGATGCGGCCTTCACGGTCCGTGGCCCCGAGCCTCTGAAGCAGGCCTACTGCCGTCGCGAGGCTCTCGGGCGGTGGCAGGTCGAGCCACGGAAAATCTGCTGCTCCGGCCGACTCGCCGAGCGACGCGAGGCGCAGGCACGCCTCCGCGAGATCCCCCCTCAGGATTTCCGGGCAATCGGCATCGGGCCGGCGGTGGTGCGAGGCCTCGTCCCACAACCGGAGGCAGATTCCCGGCCCGGTCCGTCCAGCCCGCCCGGCACGCTGCTCCGCCGAAGCTTTTGAGATCTGACCGAGTTCGAGCCGGGGCAGGCCCGTCGCGTGGCACACGACCAACCGCCTCACGAGCCCCGAGTCGACCACCGCGGTCACCCCCGGGATGGTCAGCGAGGTCTCCGCGACGTTCGTCGCGAGCACGATCTTCCGCCGCCCCGTCTCCTCGAGCACGGCGTCCTGCCGCTCCGGCGGCAGTTCGCCGAAGAGCGGAAGCAGGTCGTGCCCCCCTGCCCTCGCGAACCCTGCCAGGGCCCGTTCACACTTCGCGATCTCCCCCACGCCGGGCAGAAACACGAGCACATGGCCGCCCGTCTGGCCGACCGCCTCCTGCACCCTGCGGCCGACCATCTCGACGAGATCGTCCCGGCAGCCCCGCTTTTCGTAGCGAACCGCCACCGGATGAAGCCTGCCATCGGCCGACACGACCTCGCAGCCGCCAAGCCGCCCGCTCACCCGCGCTGCGTCGAGCGTCGCACTCATCACGACGATCCGGAGGTCGGGCCTGACCGTCTCCTTCAGCCGCAAAAGCAGCCCGAGCACGAGATCGATCTCGATCGACCTCTCGTGGAATTCATCGAGCACGACGGCCCCGACCCCCTCCAGGCAACAGTCATCCGCCAGCCTCCGGAGCGTGACGCCGGTCGTCTCCACGATGAGCCGCGTCTCGCGGCCGACGCGGGCGTCGAACCGCACGACATAGCCGACCTCGCCGCCGATCTCGCTTCGTCGCAGCCGCGCAATCTGCGAAGCCACGGCCCTCGCCGCAAGCCGCCGCGGCTGCAGGAGCAGGACCTTCGCGGACGGCGGCAGATCGTCGAGGATCGCCGCCGGCACGAGCATCGTCTTGCCCGATCCCGGCGGTGCCGTGACGACGACGGCGCCCGCCCGCGATGCCTCGACGGCGCGGCTGAGCACCTGCCGAACCGGCAGATCCTGCGGCAACTCGATGCTCTTCAAGCTCACGACTCCGCCACGGACGACTCGACAAAGGGGGGTTTCACGTATCCCCGGGGGGATTACACTCCGCCACGGCCAGGGCAGGAATACTCTCAATGGTACCTGCCGCCACCGCGGCGCCGTGTCCCGGCCGAAACCAGGAGGCTATTTCCATGGCCATCGACGTCCGCTGCGACTGCGGCCGCACGTTCGGATTCAAGAATGAACTCGCGGGCCGCGACGTCGCCTGTCCCGACTGCGGCACGACGCTCTCGATCCCCGCGGTCACGGCCCAGGCCGATGCGGCCTTCGACCGCGACCGGTTTCTCCTGCGTCAGAAGCGGCTCGCGATCAACGAGATCTACGACGTTCGCGACGACCGCGATGCCTCGCTCCTCTACGTGCGCCGGCCCACCTACCCGTTCCGTCGCATCCTTGCCATTCTGGCCGGAATCTTCGTCGCCATCGTGCTCCTTGCGGCGTCGGTCATCATCCCGGTCGAGCTGTTCGGCGGCGCTGACGCCGGCAAGTCGCCGCTCCTCGGCCTCGCCACCCTTGCCGGAACGCTCCTTTCCATGGTCGCGGGATTCTTCACGATCGTCGGTCTTTCCCCGAAGCGGCACGTCTCCTTCTACCGCGACCCCTCGCGGCAGGAATGTGTGCTCGAAGTGAAGCAAGACTCGAAGTTCATGCCGATCCGGATGAACTTCACGGTCGTCGACCCGAAGACGGGCCCGATCGGCAGGATGTCGAAGAACGTCCTGTTCGACCTGTTCCGGAAGCGATGGCGGGTCAGCGGTCCGGAGGGAATCCCGATTTGCACCGCGTTCGAGGACTCGATCATACTCGCGCTCCTGCGACGGTTTCTCGGCACGCTCTTCGGGCTCCTGCGGACGAACTACCTCATCGTGCGCGGCGCCGACGCCAACGGTGACCGCCTCGGGGAGTTCAACCGAAAGTTCACGCTGTTCGACCGCTACGTGCTCGATCTGACGGCCGACCCGCTGCGGTCGCTCGACCGCAGACTCGCAGTCGCGCTCGGTGTCATGCTCGACACGGGTGAACGACGATGAGTGGTACGGCGGGCGACGACCGCCGACCGTCGACGGTGCTGCGATTCACCGCCGACATGCTCGACGAGGCCCCGGTCGACCGGCGGCTCGAGTTCGAGCGGGGCATGCGGTATTTTCCTCCGATCACGCAGGCGATGATCGCGGCGTGCTGCGCCGCGTTCGTCTGGCAGGTGGCGTCCGGCGGCCTGGAGAACGCCGATGCCCTTGCCGCCAGCGGCGCCCTCGTCGCGGCCAAGCTCGGTGACGGCGAGGTCTGGAGGCTCCTTTCGTCGCTCTTCCTCCATGCGGGCACCGACCATCTCTTCGGCAACATGGTCGTGCTGTTCATCGTTGGGATCGCCTGCGAGCACGCGTTCGGGCCTCTGCCGATGCTCGGTATCTACCTGGCCTCGGGGGTCGCGGGCGGCCTGGCGACCGCGGCGATCGAGCCGATGCCGACCGTCGGCGCGTCGGGGGCGATCTTCGGACTCATGGGCTGCCTGATCGCGATGCTCGCGAGGCATCGGCGGTTCGTACAGGTGCGGGATGGAAGGATCGCGATCGTCGTCGCACTCTGGGCCGCCTGGCAACTCGTCATGGGTTTCGCAAGCCCGATGGTGGCGAACTTCGCCCACCTCGGCGGCTTCGTGGCAGGCGGCATCCTCGGCTGGGTGATCATGCCGAGGTTGCTCGCGGGGGCATCGCCGGCCCCCGAGGGCCTGACATGAAAAGCCGGTCGCGCAAGAAGCTCGACGAAACGCCGACGATCCCCCCGCGGGAGACGCCCGTGCCCTGCCGCCAGTGGGGCGACGGGCTCGAGTCGCAGGCAGTCGAGCAGATGCGACAGGCGACGCTTTTGCCCGTCGCGGTCGCGGGGGCGCTCATGCCCGACGCCCACCTCGGCTACGGCCTGCCGATCGGCGGCGTGCTGGCGACCGAGAATGCGGTGATTCCCTACGCCGTCGGCGTCGACATCGCCTGTCGGATGAAGATGACGGTGCTCGATCTGCCCGTGACATGGCTGGAATCCCACCGCGACCAGCTCGCTCTCGCGCTCGAGCGGGAGACGCGGTTCGGCATGGGAGCGCAGTTTGGCACACGGACCGATCCCGACCGCACGCCGCCGCGGGAGCACGAGGTGCTCGACGACGACTGGGATGTCTCCCCCGTGACGCGGCATTGCAAGGACAAGGCGCGGGTCCAGCTCGGCACGAGCGGGAGCGGCAACCACTTCGTCGAGTTCGGCACGTTCACGGTGGAGGCGGAGCATGCTGCGGGCCTGGGCCTCGCGGCGGGAACTCACCTCGCGCTCCTTTCCCATTCCGGCTCCCGGGGCACCGGCGCGGCGGTCTGCGACCACTACTCGAAGCTCGCGATGAGCCGATGCGAGGGGCTCCCCCGCGAGATGCGGCATCTCGCCTGGCTGCCGCTCGATTCCGAAGAAGGTCGCGAGTATTGGGAGGCCATGAACCTCATGGGCCGCTACGCCGCCGCCAACCACGCCGTCATCCACCGCCACATCGCCCGCCGGCTCGGCGCGGAGGTGCTCCTCGACGTCGAGAACCACCACAACTTCGCCTGGGAGGAGACGCACGTGATCGATGGCGCGGAGCGTCGCGTGATCGTCCACCGTAAGGGGGCGACGCCGGCGGCCGACGGCGTGCTCGGGATCATTCCCGGCTCGATGGCCTCTCCCGGGTTTCTCGTCCGCGGCCGGGGTGTCGCCGCCTCGCTCCACTCGGCAAGCCACGGGGCCGGACGCCGGATGAGCCGCACGAAGGCCCGCGAGACCTACCGCTGGCCGCACGTCCGCGGCCTGCTTCGCGAGCGGGGCGTGGAGCTGTTGAGCGCGGGGATCGACGAGGTGCCTCACGCCTACAAGGACATCCACGACGTCATGGCCGCGCAGGCCGACCTCGTGGAGTCGCTCGGCCGATTCGACCCGCGGATCGTGAAGATGGCCCCGGAAGGTGAGAAGCCGGAGGACTGACCGGCTGTCACTCGGCGAAGCCGTCGCCGGCCGCCGCCGTCGCGATCGCCTCCAGGGCCTCCGCGGGCACGTCGGGCGAGAGCGTCTCCACGTGGCCGTCGAGAAAGGCCGCGATGAAGACGCCGCCCGGCCGCCGGTCGGTTCCAAGCCCGTCGAGCGGCTTGTCGGGATCGAAGTCGAGGTCGTCGGGCTTCGTCCAGGGAACGGCCTGCTCGGGAGACACCTCGACGACCGCGAGGGTTTTCGACGTGCCGTCCGTGACGTCCGTGAGCCTCAACCCCTCCGCGTCCTTCGGGAAGGCCGTCTTCGCGTGGCGAAGCACCTGGTAGGACGTGAGCCCGCCGACGGCCGCTTCCGGCGAACCCGGAATCTCGTACAGCTTCGGCATGAGCGGGATGAGCTGCTTGTTGTGCTCGCTGTCCCAGGGCTCGTCGAGCCGGAACCGCTCATAGAGGGCCTGCTCCTCGAGGTAGGGCAGCATCGCCACCCGCCAACTCAGGAGCGGCTTCCCTTCCTTGTCGCAGATGGCCGGTGCGGGCAGTCGGCCCTTGGCGTTCTCATGGATCAGCATCGCGAGCACGATCTGGCGGACGTTGTTCGCGGACTGCGTGCGGCGGGCGGCCTCCCGCGCTGACTGCACGGCCGGCAGGAGCAGCCCGACGAGAATCGGCGCCGACATCGGCGCACCACCGACGAGTCCCCCACCGCTCGAAAGCGGCCCGAGCGGGACCGTGGAGGTGGAATCGAACAGGATGCCGCCGTCCGCTCCCTTCACCGGCCGGATTACCGTGACGCTCGGCCGCACGTTTCGCATCATGGCCGACGCGGCGGGCAGTTCCGGCATCCGCATGGCGATCTGCTGCTGCGCAAGCCCCGCCTCGACGAGCGGTGATCCCATCTCGTAGAGGCTGAAGAGCGTTGCCATGAGCGCCGTCGGCTCGAGGTAGCCGACCATCGCCTCGCCGCCGCCGGCAGTGGCACGCTTCACCTCCGGGATCGCATCGAGCCCCTCGTCGCTTTCGCCCCGCACGAGCAGCGTCTTCATGAGCTGCGGCGAGGCCGTCACGATGAGCCGGTCCTGCGCGAGGCACCAGGTCGGCGTGACCGGCATTGGCGTGGCCCCCCCGGCCTTGAGGCAGTGCATCGTCTGCGCCTTGTAGTCGACTTTCCGGACGGAGACTCCCGCCTCACCGGCTGCGGCCATCGCCATCGCGAGCAGTCGCTCGTGCGCCTTCTCGAAGGCGGCGCGATCGTCGAGCGACACCTGCAGGGCCATGGCCGGGATGATTCCGCCGCCAGGAACGATGAAGAAGCTCCAGTCGCTTCCGAGCGGCTCGAGCAGTTCCTTCAAGATGTTCATGCCGATCACGTTCCCGAGCCCCTCGATGGCCTGGCGGGCGTTCGCCGCCGCCGCGGGATCGAGCCCTTCGGCGAACTCGATGCCCGAGGCGATCGACTTCGCGAGGTCGGCCCTGACGACCTGCGCCATGATCGCGTCGCGTGGCACGCTCTTGAGCGTCGCACGGCCGATCCCCCCCTCTGCCGCGGCGAAGATGCCGGTCGGCTCGCCATCGAGTCCCAGCCAGAGCGAAGCCGCGAATCCCTCGTCGGTGAGCCCCGTCACCGACCCGATCGTCTCGAGCTTCGTGAGGCCCGTGGCCGCGAGAATCCCATCGGGAATGGCGGGTCCGCCGAGCTTCGGAAGATCGTTGACGATCTTCATGACGGCCCGCGCATCGACGTAGGCGAGCGTCGAAAGCCGCTCGCGAGGCATCCGCTCCTCGAGCTTCGCCTTCCAGGCCGGCGGCTTCGCCGACTTGTCACCGACACGATCGAGTAGCCGCTCGGTCGCATCACTTCCCACGGTCACGATGAAATACGATCCCCCGAATCCCCACGTGACCGGCCCGCCGATCGGCAGATCGAGCCGCGACCATTCGCGTTCGCCGATCGTGATCGGCTTCGGCTGCATCGCCTCCGGCGCGCCTCCGAACACCATCCCGAGCAGGCTTTCGATCGCCTCCTTCACCGCTTTCGCACGGTCGCCACACTTCACGACGAGGGCGGCCTCGATCGATGGCGGCCCGGCCGCAGGATCGATCGAGAGCTTCGACACGGTCAGCGAGGCCGGCTGCGAGGCGAGCGTGCCGAGGAGCACGATGCCCCGATCGATGGCGTCGGCGGCGGGGCCCTGGCCCGCGGGGGACTTTTTCACGGCCGCGACGACTCCTTCGATGAGTTCCCCGACGAAGCCGCGAACCTCCTCATTGGCCAGGAACCGCTCCGTGAGGTTCGTGGAACTCGCCGACGGCTCCGCGATGCCCCGGGTTGCGACGTGCAGCAGGCAGGCTCCCGGCGCCGAGCGTTCGATGAGTGGATCTGGGGGAAGCGGCGGCACCGAAACGGGCAGCCCAAGCGGTCCGCCGCCGAAGAGCAGTGCGAGCACGAGTGCGATCGAGCCGATTCCAAGATCCATGTTTCACCCCGTGTGGTGGATAGAGGCGGATTGTGTAAGTGCTGCGAGAGCATACCCCATTCGGGGTGGTTGTCCCAGGTGCCGCGGGTCGGCGATACCATCCCCGGATGGCTCTTGAACAACGAAGGATCAGTCGCCGCGGCATTCTCGTCGGCACCGGCCTCGCCGCCGTGCCGGCGGCCGTCGCAATCGACGGCTTTTTCATCACGCCCCGCAGCCTCGTCACGACGACGCATCCGTTCGGCGAGCGTGTCGGCGCAGGCCCGTCGGTCCGCATCGCTCAGGTGACCGACCTGCACATGGCTCGCATGGGGAGCCTGCACGAGAAGCTGCTCGCGAGGCTGCACGACGCCCGCCCCGACATCGTCGTGCTCACGGGGGACATGATCGAGCGGGCCAGGTCACGCGGTGGTCTCGAGGACTTTCTAAGGGAACTGCCCGACCTGCCGACCTTCTCCATCCTTGGCAACTGGGAGTATTGGTCGGGCCTGGCCGTCGAGGGCTACCGGATGCTTTTCGAAAAGCACTCGATCGACCTGCTCGTGAACCGTTCCGTGACGTTCAAAGCGGGCGGTGGCACGCTCCGCATCACCGGCCTCGATGATCTCGTGGCGGGGCACCCTGACCCGGAGTCGGCGGTCGCCGAGGCGGAGCCCTGCCTAAACCACCTGCTTCTCGCCCACTGCCCCGCGTCGCGGGAGGCCTGTCCGCTGCCGGCCGCCCACCGCCCCAGCCTGATTCTTGCCGGGCACACCCACGGCGGCCAGATCGCCCCGTTCGGCTGTGCGATCGTGCGGCCCTGGGGAAGCGGGCCGTACGTGGCCGGCTGGTACCTCGATCGGGGGCCGCCGATGTATGTTTCCCGGGGGATTGGCACCTCGCTGATGCCCGTCCGGATCGGGGCCACGCCGGAACTTTCGGTCTTCGACTGGTCGCTCCTGTAACGAATCGGCCCGCTCCCCGTTGTCCTCTCCGGAGCCCCGATCTCGACCGCGAGGAACGCACGATGGAGGCGAGCAGCGATCCCTGCCAGTGGATTCTCGAGGCCGTCGACGCGCATGAACTGCCGCTCCTGCGGTATGCGAGACGGCTTCTGGGCGACCTCGACCTCGCCCGCGACACCGTGCAGCACGCGTTCGTGAAGCTCTGCGAAGAGCCTCGCGAGCGGATCGACGGGCGGATCGCCCCATGGCTCTACCGTGTCTGCCGCAACAAGGCACTCGACCATCTGCGGCAGTCGGGCCGCGAGCGGGCGATCCTCGACGGGCCCGGCGATGCCGTCTCGGCCGCGGGGCGCGATCTTGCCGGCCACGAGGCCGATCCGGCGACGTCCACCGAAGAGCGCGATCTCACCGGCAGGCTTCGCGAACTGCTCGTCGACCTCCCAGCACCGCAGCGGGAGACGATCGAACTGTGGTGCGAGGGGCTCACCTACCGAGAGATCGCAGCCGTCACAGGCCGCCAGGAGGGACACGTCCGCGTCCTCGCCCACCGGGGCCTCACGGCCCTCCGCAGCCATCCATCCGTACGCAGCATCCTCGACGCATCGG
>JBBAVU010000036.1:0-19864 GCA_040397565.1 Pirellulales bacterium
AGGGGTTTCGCACCGGCACGGGCCGGCCGGCGACGAGGTGCCTGACGATGTCGGTGACGATCCGGTCTTCGGCCCAGTCGCCCCCACCGATCACGTTGCCCGCCCGCACGGTCGCCAGCTGCACGCCATGCTCGGCGAGCCGCTCCGGCGGGAAATAACTGCGGCGGTAGGCGGCCGCCACGAGCTCCGCGGCGCCCTTGCTCGCGCTGTAGGGATCGCGGCCGCCCATCGGGTCGGATTCATCGTGCGGGCGTCCGTCGTCGTGCGGCTCGTAGCACTTGTCGCTCGTCACGACGACCACGGCGCACGGGCCCGACAGACTGCGGACCGCATCGAGTACCGACGCGGTGCCGACCACGTTCGTCGAAAAGGTCTCGAGCGGATCGCGATGGGAAAGCCTCACGAGCGGCTGGGCCGCGAGGTGCATGACGACATCGGGCCGGGCCGCCTTCATGGCCGCGGCGAGCAGGGCCGGATCGCGGATATCGGCCTCGTGGTGGCCCTCGACGAGCTCCCGCACGGCCGCGGCCTCGAAGAGCGATGGAGTCGTTGGCGGCTTCAGCGAGTAGCCCGTGACGTGCGCGCCCGCCCTGTTAAGCAGCATCGCGAGCCACGAGCCCTTGAAGCCCGTATGGCCCGTCACGAACACTCGCTTGCCGCGGAGGCTCTCGGCGACGGCCATCACCACACCTTCCAGGCGGCCTCGCCGTCTTTCCAGAGATCGTTGACGTAGAGGTAGTCGCGGTAGGTGTCGACCGGGAAGAAAAATCCGTCGTGCTTGTAGGCCATGAGCTGCCCCTCCGCCGCGAGCCTCTCGAGTGGCTCGTTCTCGAGAATCTGCAGTTCACCACCGTCGAGATAGTCGAAGATCTTCCGGTTGAACACGAAGAACC
The DNA here is from genome assembly GCA_040397565.1 of Pirellulales bacterium. GTDB lineage: Bacteria > Planctomycetota > Planctomycetia > Pirellulales > UBA1268 > UBA4655. Next base: position 894 of record JBBAVU010000036.1, read on the forward strand.
CCGCGCTCACCCAGCCCTCTACCTTCGGCTTCTCGGAAAAACTCGTCACCCGCGATTGCCCGTCGATCATCGTGATGCCGAACCGTGAGACCGGCTGCACGGTCGTGACGGTGGCGAGCTTCCCGTGCGAGTGGTGAAACGCGAGGAGTTTCCTGATATCCACGTCCGACAGGCCGTCGCCGTAGGTGACCATGAAAGTGTCGCCCTTCACGTGCTGCTCGACTCGCTTCACGCGGCCGCCGGTGTTCACGTCCACCCCCGTGTCGGCGAGCGTCACCTCGAAGTCGAACGGCTCGCTGTTGCCGTGGTACCAGACCTGCCGCCTGCCGCCGACCGCCACGGTGCAGTCCTGCGTCATCGCCTCGTAGTTGAGGAAGTAGTCCTTGATCATGCTCCCCTTGTAGCCAAGGCAGAGCACGAACCGATTGAGCCCGTGGTGGCCGAAGAGCCGCATGATGTGCCAGAGGAGCGGACGGCCGCCCACTTCCACCATCGGCTTGGGACGGTATTCCGTCTCCTCCCGCATCCGCGCGCCCTGCCCGCCACAGAGAATGACGACGTCCATACGATCCACCATCAACCCTTCGTGGCTGGAATCCTGCGACAAGATCATCGATCATACCTCACATCACCAAGGCCTTGGCCGGGGGCTTTTTCCATCGGCTGACGTGGAGGCCTGCAACAGCCGACTGTTCGAAATCCCCGGCCTGGGGCTCCGGCCGTTCGAAGCGGTCTTCATCGCCACGGAGACGCTCGTGCGACCGGGTAATGCGGGGGTGATTGCGGCCTGGAACAAAAAGTGTACGTGCGTATACTTATATGCGGCGATTTTGCGGCGATTGACTGCGTATCCCAGAAAAGGAATAATCCTGTGTCGGAACGGTTCGTCCAGCCGATGAACCCAAAGCCGCTCGAGTGGGTCGGTTCGTCGAGGGAATCGCTCTGTCGTTTTCCAGGGGCTGTGCGGAGAGAGTGTGGATATGCGATGTACCTGGCGCAGCTCGGAATGACCGGCCTGAATGTCAAGGTCCTCAAAGGCTTCAGTGGGGCAGGTGTTTTGCAAATCGTCGCATCGCATCACGGAGACACCTATCGGGTTGTTTATACGGTCGCATTCGCCAAGGCAGTTTTCGTGCTTCATGCGTTCCAGAAGAAATCGAAGCGCGGGGCTACGACACCCAGGAAGGAAATCGACCTGATCCGTCGCAGGCTGGCCGTTGCCGAGCGTGCTTACAAGGAGCTTTACGAAAGAAAGTGACATGCCAACCAATCGTGTTCATAGCAGCAGTGGAAACGTGTTTGCTGACATCAATGTTCCCAACCCGAGCCAATATCTCGCAAAGGCGGAACTTGCGGCGCACATCTATCAGATCATTCAGCGCCGGCGGCTCACGCAGGCGGAGGCCGGAAAGGTGTTGGGCATCACGCAGCCGAAGGTCTCGGCATTGGTTGCTGGCAGACTCGACGGATTCTCCAGCGATCGGTTGTTTCGATTTTTGAATGCGTTGGGGTGCGACGTTCAGATCGTGGTCTCAAAGCCTCACCCGCGAACCCAGGGGCTGGTGAAGGTGATGGCTGGATGAGACCGCCACCCCCCAAGGCGGTCTTTCTCGACCGCGACGGCACGCTCATCGAGCATGTGCACTACCTGCGGGATCCGGCCGATGTGGTGCTGCTGCCGGGGGTCCGTGAGGCTCTGTCCCGGGCCAGGGAAGCCGCCGTCAAGCTCTTTCTCTTCACGAACCAGTCGGGCGTCGGCCGGGGGCTCTTCTCACTGGCGGAAGTCGAGGCCTGCAACGCCCGGCTGATCGAGCTATTGGGCCTGGGACCCCAGCCGTTCGATGCGGTCTGCATCGCCACGGAGACGCCCGACGACCCGCCCCGGTATCGCAAGCCATCCCCCCGGTTCATCCTCGAGATGCTCGCCCTCCACGGCATCGCCCCGGAGGCCGCCTGGATGCTCGGGGATTCACCGGCCGACTGGGAGGCGGGGCTCAACGCCGGCATCCACGCAGCCGCCATCGTGCCCGACCCGCTCGCCGCCAAGGAGCCCGAGCGCCGCGAGCAGCTTGGAATCGACGCCTTCGCAAGCGTGCTCGACTGGCTTCACCAAGCCGGCTTTTCCGTCTGATTAGTTCTTTTGTCTCCTTGCCTTTCCATAAACACGGGAACATGCTTTCACGTATGAAAACCACCGTCGATTTGCCGGACGATTTGATCATTGCGGCCAAAAAGCGGGCTGCCGAACTGCGTCAGCCGCTGCGGGCCCTCATCGAGCGAGCTCTGCGGGCGGAGCTCGGCCGCGGGGCAAGCTGCGACAAGGCGTATCGACGCACCATCCGCTGGGTCACCGTGGCCGGCGGGTTGCCGCCCGGGGTGAATCTGGCTGATCGGGCCGCGATGCACGACTGGCTGCGGCAGCAGCGATGATCGCCCTCGACACGAATCTTCGACGTGCAGATAGGGCTCTGCGCTCTCGACGGCGGAGCCACCGAGTTGTGGACGCACGACGGCGGATTCGTGAAGATTCCGGGGCTTGTGATTCGCGATCCGCTCAAGGCGTGAGATCCCGCCCGATCCGCTCGCCGCCAAGGAACCCGATCGCAGCGGGCAACTCGGCGTTGACAAATACTGTACGCCCGTATATTTTCTTGCCGTGGCCAGGGCGATGGCCGACGATGTTTCGGTGGACCATGCATCTCAAAACCGGAGGACGGCGATGACATCTGGGCTCGCCCCTGCGTCCATTGGTGAGATCTCGACCGCCGAGGGATTGCTCACGGCTGGCGATATCGGTCCCTGCGAACTCGTGCGGGGTGAACTCGTGATGATGTCTCCGGCGGGGTTCGAGCACGGCGTGATCACCCAGCGGATCGCCACTTTTTTGCACGCCTATGTGGCACCACGCAGCCTGGGCGTCGTCACTGCCGCGGAAACGGGTTTTCTCCTGTCGCGATCGCCCGATACCGTCCGGGCACCGGACGTGGCATTCGTCGCCGAGTCGCGGCTGCCGCGTGGCCGTACGGTGGGATTTTTCGAAGGTGCTCCGGACCTTGCGATCGAGGTGCTCTCGCCGTCCGACATCCGTGACGAAGCAGCACGAGCGCGGGCGGATGCCAAAATCAGCGACTGGCTCGCTGCCGGCTGCCTCGAGGTGTGGAGCGTGGATCCAAGCTGCCGAACGGTGACGGTGCATATCGCTGGCGGAGTCGCGGCGATTGCCCGCGAAGCGGATTCATTCGTTTCCACCGCCATCCCGGCCTTGTCGGTCAGGCTCGCCGACGTGTTTCCGCCGGCTTGTTGAAACATCATTTCCTGGAGGCTTTCGTCCATGGACATCGCAGGCGTTCGCGACGCGCTTCATTCTCAACCATTCGTGCCGTTCGTGATCCGGCTCGCAGACGGGCGTTCGCTGCCGGTACCACATCCCGATTTCGTGGCCCTGACGCCGAGGCGAGTCATCGTGGGTGCAACCGACGACACGTGGTCGGTCGTGGAGCCGCTCCTGATCGTTTCGCTCGACCATTCCGGGGGACGGCAGTCCGATACTGGAGGCGCCGGCGGTAGTGACGCTGGCGGGAGCAGCCGTCGAGCAGGTTGAGCGAAAAGGCTTCGCCCCTCTCACCCGAACGGGCTCGCCTCGAACGGCGAGGGCTGCGGGGTGGGTTCGTCGGCTGGAATCTGCTGACCGGGATCACGAGCTGGTTTCTCGCCCGCGGGCTCGCCCCCCGGTCGCTGCGGCTTTGGCTTCTTCGCGGTCGGCCGGAGGCGCTGCACCGCGGCGGCGACCGCCTGCTCGGTCGGATCGGCGTCGATCGCAACCGCGGCTTCGCGGAGCGTTGCCGCGAGGGTCTTCGCCTTTTCGGCCACGGGGCCTTCCGCCACGCCGGCGATCCCCTTTCCGCCGGTAGCCACGGCACCGTCGCCGCCGTCGAGGGCGCCTGCGAGCGTGATGAGCCGCCAGGCTTCCCGCCGTGCGACCTGTTCCGGAATCATCGCCGCTCCCCCCTGCCCTGCGGCCGCTCCCTGCCCCTCGGCATTGCCGCCCACGAACTGCCGATACTGCTCCTCGAATCGCTTCTTCTGCGCTACCTCGGCGTCGTCGGCGAGCGTGCGGATCGCGAGCGCCTCAATCGCCGCGACCGCTGAGCCGGCGTCCACCGCCGACTTGGCCCCCGCCCTCGCCCCGAGCGCCGCGGCCGCCCGCACCCTTAGGTCGATCGACCGCGACTCATCGGCGAGAATCTTCGCGATCTGATCGGCGACGGGCTTCGAATATTCCGGCACGAGCGACGGCAGGAGCCCCAACGCCCGGCCCGCGAGCCAGTCCTGCTCCGGCCGCGCGGCGACCGCCGGCTCCGCGAGGATTCCCATCAGCGTCTGCCCGACGGCTGCCGTGGTCTCGGGAGTGGCGGCAAGCGTCGGCCCGAGCCGCGATAGCCCGGTCACCGCCGCGACCCTCACGCCCGCGATCACCTTCTGGTCCTTCGCCAGGTCCGCGAGCCTCGGCACCGCATCCGGCCACGGCTTCCCGTCCTGGTTACGGAGCTCGCCGATCATGATGGCGGCATTCACACGGACCACGGGGTCGGCTCCGCCGTCGCGGGCAACCGCCGCCATGGAGTCGGCGACGACGCCGTTGGCGGCGGCGAGCACCTGCGGGTTGCCGATCTCCGTGAGGAGCACCTCCCGAATTCGCTTGCGCACCCGCTCGATCGAGCTGCGGTTCTCCTCGTTGGCCAGCTGCGGCAGCGCATCCTGCACGAGAAACGTTCGCGACGCCTGGTCAAGCGAGCCGGCCTCCTTGAGCCGCTCCTTGTATTCCCTCGTCGCGTCGGCCGACTCCACCTTCGACCAGCTCGCATACTTCAGCTCACCGGCGTCCTGTGATCGTGCGGCTCCGCCCAGGCAAAAGGTCACCGCGAGAGCGGCAATGACGGCCCGCGTCACGGGCGACGATGGTGGCATCGGTCGAGCTGGCATGGCGTTCAAAACGGGCTCGCGGGAGAGGGTTGACCACCTGGAGCCGGGCCCTGCCCGGGCCCCGCGGGTGTGCCGGCCTTCACGGGCGACTCGATCGCGGGAAGCGTGGCGATGTTGCGGTCGATCACCTCCTGCGAGTCCGCCACGGAGGCCACCGCGAACGACCCGTCGGGCTGCATCACCAGGATTTCGAACGGCTCGGGCGGAAGCGGCGACCGGCCTCCGGCCCGATCTTCGGCGCGGTCCTGCTGCCGGCCATGCACGTCCACGACGATCGCATTGGTCTGCGTGTCTTCGCCGCGGGCCCGCACGTCGCCCGGCTTGTTGAGCCGCGAGTCGACGTTCACGAGGCCGCCCACCTCCGTGATCACGCTGCGCAGCGAGTGGCTGCCGTTCTTCCCGCTCTCGGCGAGCACGAGCGCTTCGAGCATGCCCGCCTTGAACCGCTTCATGTCGGCCTTCGAGAGGCTGCGGGCGAGAAAGGCCATCGTCGTCGGCACTCTCACGGCCGGCGACGGCTCGCTCGGATTCGAAGCCAGCCGGTCGTTCTCGGCGAGCTTGGGATCGCTCAAGTGGCGGGCCGGCAGCTTCCAGTTCGGATTCCAGACCGACAGCCGCACCCGGTAGCGGTAGCTGCGGCCCATCTGAACCGTCGTGTCCACGAACCGAAACAGGCGGTTGGGCTGCCCCGAGTCTTGCATCGCACCGCCGGGCGCAGGACCGGGCTGGGCTGCGGGTCTGCCCGCAGCCGTCCCTTCTCCCTGCTCGTCACTGGTTCCAAAGTCGGGGCGGGCCGGGGCCTGCTCCTCCGGCACTCCGAGCCCGGGCTGCGCCGCCGTCGGTTCACCGGCCGCCTGCTTCGCCCACGTCTCCTTCACAAGCTCGAGGAACGTCGAATGGATCGTCTCCGGTCCCCACGCGTCATCCACGAGTTTTGGCAGCGGCAGCACGTAGCCTGCAAACGACGCCGCTGCCTGGGCCTGGCCGCCCGGCGGCCCGCCACCACTTCCGGGCATGAAGATTCCGGGCGGCAGCGTCTCCGGCTGGATGCCGGCCCATTCCTCGCGGGCCTTCTTCGCGAGCAGCTTGACGTCCATCCGCTGCCAATTCTCCTCGCCGCCCGGCTTCACCTCCGTCCGCTCGACGAGATACTCGCTCCAGAGCGGCGAGTCACGCTTCTCATCGGGGTAGCTCGTCTCCGCGAACCTCCGCCGATACTCGTCAACCTGCTTGTCGTGGGGCACGAGCCCCGTCACGACGACGAACGGCGTGATCCGCCCACGTGGTGGCTCGGCTCCGGTCGCTGGCGGCGCGGCGGCTCCTCCAAGCGGGTTGGCACCGGCTCCTCCGAGCGGATCAGCCGGATTCGTCTCGCCCTTCTTCGGCCCGCGCCGGCCGGCGGCAGGCTTGTCGCGGTCGGCCGGCGGCGGGGCGGCCACGCCAGCTCCCGGGTTCATCGGCCGGTCTGCGACTGCCAGCACGACGACGCCCGCCGTGGCCTGTAACTGTTCGATCGGCAAGACGTCCGGCTTCGTCCGCTTCGCAAGCTCCTCGAAGAGCGGTTTGTCGAACAGGGGCGGCGACGTCGCCGGTGCGAGCTTCGGCGACTGCCACGACTTCACCTTCGTGGCGAGCGGCTCGGGCCTCACCCGCACGCTCTGGGGCGGCGACTGCAGCTGGTTGATGTGGGTCTCGGCCATCGTCGCAGCCTGCTCGATCGCCCTCGGCTGCCTCGCGGTCGACACGCTCTTCAACCGCAGGGCGTCGATCCCGCCCCACGCCAGGCCGCAGGAAAAGAGCAGCACGATCGCGAGCACGGCCTTGTCGCCATGCCGGACGAGCAGCTCGACGAGCTTCTCCTTGTCCATCCCTGAGAGAGCGCCGGGAAGTTTCATGAACCTGCCTCGGGGGCTGGGAGAGCCTCTTCGACCGGTGCAGCGGGAGCAGCCTCTTCTTCCTGCGGTTCTTCCTGCGGTTCTGCGGCCGGCTGTTCTTCGGGTTGCGGTTCGGCGGCGGCAGGCTCCGCGTCGGGCAGGTCGCCCAGAACCGCCTTGCGATCGGGCGGGGCGGCGACGGCGATCGAGCCGCGAATCTCGACCGCCACGTCGTACGGCCTGAACCCGACGCCGCGGGAGTCCACCCCGCCGCCACCGGGCCGTTGGCTCGACGCGCCGGGATTGACCCTCACCTGCCGCACGTCGATCGGAATCGCCGAGGCGGCGAGTGTCACGAGCAGATCGTCGAGCCGCCGCTGATCCATCACGGCCCGCATCCGGAACGGGATGAAATGGATCATGCGGTTGGCAAGCGACGCCGTCTGCTCGGTGGCCATGAGCGGCTTGCCGTCGAACCCCACGTAGATCCAGTTGCGAAAGATGTCTTCCGGTGAGGCGGGGGCACCGTCCGCCGCCGGCGGAGACTTGCCGCCGGACCCGCCAAATCGCGGATGACTTGGCCGCGAGAGCGGACCGGACCCCGGCTGTCCGCCACCGTCCGGCGACGGCTCCGCAGCCGGTCTGCCGACCCGCAGGACCCTCGCTTCACCGGCGCCCCACGGCTTCTCCTCCGCCGCGGGATAGCCGACGGCGAGTTCCTCGACGAACGGAATCGCCGCATCGAATGCGGCCGTAGCCCTCTCGTTCATCTTCTTCACGATGTCGCAGAGGAGCTCGTACATCCAGATCTCCTCCTGCGCAAGTTGCACCTGCACGGTCGTCGGCGGCTTCTGCCAGTCGAACGATTCGTAGATCCGCTGCTGGCTCCCTTCGCTCCACTGCACGATCGACTGCGACGGTGGCCTCGACCGCGACCGCGGCCCCGCCGCCCCCGGCTTCGTGGGTCGAGCGGCCTCCTCTTCGTCCGCCATGCTCGGCATCAGGTCATCCGCGCCCATGCGTTTCGGGAGCGTGCGGACGACGTTCTTCACCCCTTCCTGATACCGCTCGAGCAGCGGCCGCGGGAGCCTGCCCCCCGGCTGGAGCTTCGAGGCCCGCTCGACGAAGTCTTCACCGAGCGATTCGGGCCACACGCGAATCGGCGCCTGCTCGTCGTAGAAACGCTGCCACTCGGCGAGCGTGTCTCGCTTCACCTTCGCGGTGTCGCGGGCGAGCACCTCCGCCCAGCTCTCGTTGGGATGCTCGGCGGTGCCCTGTACGTTCCTCACCGAAGTGATCTTCGAGTCGATCGCCCCCTGCTTCGTCTTGATCTTCTGCGAGAGGTCGGCCGCCGCGATCCACGCCAGCGGCAAGACGACGAGCGGCACCACCGCCGCGAGCATCCAGAAATGATGCTTGACGACGATGTCGACCGCGGGGCGGATATTGTCGGGGATCTGCATGTCACCAATTCTCGGCGGCCGCGGGGGCGGCGGCGGGTTGAGCGGCCGGCTTCGGCTTGTCCGAACCCGGCACGGTCGGCTGCCAGCAGAACTGCACGGTGAAGTCGTACCGCCGCAGCTTCACCTCGTCGACTTCGTCGTCCTGGCCCGAGACGCCGGCGGCCGGTTTCTCGCCTGCCCCCGGCCGCTGCACCCTCACCGGCCGCGGGTTCGAAGCATCCACGATCACCGGAAACCCGATCCCGAGCTCCTTCACCGGCACGGTCTTCCCCGCAAGCGGGCCGGCCGCAACGGTCACCTCGTCTCCCTCGCCGAGAAGGTTGCGGATGAGGGTCTCTCGAACAAACTGCGGTCCGTCGTGGCCCTGGTGGTGCGGCTCGTTGTGGAAATGGTGCCCCACGATCTGGATCACCCAGCCGGGTCCGCTCGGCGTCGCGGCCGCACCAGGCGCGGAGGCATCGGCCGCGGCCGCTGGCAGCGGCTCGCCATCCGGCCCCACCTGCGGCTGCGGGGCCTCTTCAGCTGCCGGGGGCGGTGAGGCGACCTCCTCCTCGGAATTCGGATGCGTCTCGTCCCATTTCTCCTTGACGCTCGCGAACCAAACGGCGAGATCGGGAAACCATTCGCAGTCGATGCCGTCGACGTGAATCTCGTTGCGGTCGGCGGGATTCGCCGGGACCTTGCCCGGCTTGTCCCGCGGCAGGAGGTCGTTGATCGCCCGCATGAGGTCGATCGCCTGGAACCTGCGGTCCATGGCGTCGATGAAGATCTGCTGCTCCGCGATCGCTGCATCGCGGGCCCCCTTCGCCGTGTCCACCTCGCCGATCACCTTCTGCGATCGTCCCACCACGGCATCGGCCTTCGAGAAGACGTTGCGATAAAGGTTGTCGGCGTAGGTGGTCCACGCGGAGTAGGTGCCCGCGAACCCGAGCAGGCCGCCGATCAACAGCCCCACGAGCGACAGCGCCGTCGCAGGCTTCTTCGACTCGATGAGCCGGTCCCGCAGGATCGCCGGCGGCAGGAGATTCGTGCGGATCGTCGCGTCGCCCACCGCCTGCACGGCCAGGCCGTACGTGGTGCCGAAGGCGAGCTTGTTTTCACGGAATGCCGGCGAATTCACGCCCGCCCCCTCGAGCCCGCGGAAGCTCTCCAGCCGCTGCACGTCGAGCTGCAGCTGCTTGGAAACGAAGTCGGAGAGGCCGCGGAGTTTCACCGCGTTTCCGAGCAGGTAGACCTTCCCGATCTTGGCGTTGCGGTCGGTACCGGTGAAGTAGTTGAGCGACCGCTGCAGTTCCGAGGCGAACTCGGTGAACACCGGCCGCATCACCTTGAAGACCGTCTTCGGATCCTCCGCCTTCACGGCGTTACGCTTGATGTGCTCCGCCTTGGCGAACGTGAGCTTCATCCCCTGAACGAGCGCCTTCGTGAAGGCGTTGCCGCCGATCGGCATGCTCCGCTGCCAGATGCGGAAGCCGTTGGTGACCACGATGTCGGTCGTGTCGACGCCACTGGAAACCAGCACGATCGAAGCGGGCGGGTTCATCGGGTCGGCCGTGGCGGGATCGGGAAGCTGGTCGAACACGAGCATGTTCGCCAGCGCCACCGGCGAGAGCTGGAGCACGTCCACCTCGATGCCCGCCTCGGTGAGCGGCGCGAGTGCCTTGTAAACCTGCTCCCGCTTCATCGCGAAGATCGCAACCTCCGCGTCGATGACGAATCCGCCCTCCTCGACGCCACCGGCAAGACGCTGCCAGTCCCAGACGACCTGCTCGAGCGGAAACGGAATCTGCTGCCGTGCCTCGTAGCGGACGATGTCGGGGATCTTCTTCGCCTCGATCGGCGGCAGCTTGATGAACTTCGAGAGCCCCGCCTGCCCCGGCACCGAAACGGCCACCTTGTCGCCGCGGAGCGGCTGACGGCTCTTGAATTCGAGGAGCGCCTGCCTGACGAGCTCGACCGGATCGGCCTCCGGCTGCGTCAGGATCATCGGGTATTCGATCGACTCGACGGCATCGACCACGAGCTTCCGCGGGTCTTCCGACCGACGGGCGCGCAGGGCCTTCAGGCCGCAACGGCCGATGTCGATTGCCCAGACGTACCCGGTGCGTGCCATGAAGAGTCTCTGCAAGACTGTATGGACCCGCTTTTCCCCGTGTCAAACCGCTCCGCTTGCGCCGCCGCGACGGGATGACGGCATGCCAGCGGACCGGTAACGGCATGCCCGCCGGCTTGAAGTAGACTTCCGTCATGCAGCCCGCGCGGATCACGGTGCTCCTCCCCTGCCACTCCCTCGACGATTTCCCGTCGTGGCTCGACGGCGCCGAGGCCCGCGACGTGCTCGAGGCGTGGGTGGCGGCCTGGCATCCCGCCCTCATCGCCGCCACCGGCCGGCTGCCGGAACCGGGCAGCCTTGAGCGGCATCCCGACCATGCCCACGAGGCGGTCTTCGTCGTTCCGGCCGCCTTCGACGACCGGCTCTCCACGACCGGCCTCGACGCCTATGGCACGGTACGGCTCGTGCGGGGCGAGCGGGATCGCGAGGCGATCGCCGCAGCGGCGCTGGCCCAGCTCTCCGGCGGCCCGGCCAACCTCCCTCCCCTGCCCTGCCCCCACGCCGACGACTTCCACGCCCTCGGCTTCGCCCGGCTTTGGGCCGAGCTGCTCGCGCGGCGGATGCGGTCGTCGCTGGCGATCGACGAGGAGTCTTTTCGCGCGGCCGCCGTGGCCGCCGCCGAGGCTGCGGTCGCCGGCAACTGCGAGGCGATGCGGGAGCGGCTCGCGGAATGTTTCGCGACACTCGCCGCCTCGCGGAAGCGGTACTATCCCGTCGATATCTGGCTGCTCGACCTCGTGCTTCTCGCGGGCTCGACGCTCGGCGACCCGCTCGGCGCGGAGCTGCGTCGGCCTGGCCCCCGAACGATCATCGCCACGGGCGAGCTCGTTGAGCGGCTCGGCGAATCCCGGGGCGATCTGGCAGCCCTCCTCCGCGAACGGCTCTCGGGCGGCACGGTCGCCTCCGCCACCGGCCTCCATGACGACACTCCCATCCACCGCCTCTCCGCCGACGAGATCCTCCAGTCGCTTCGCTGCGGCCGCGAGGCGTGGCAGCGGGTCACGGGCCACCTCCCCACGACCTTCGCCCGTCGCACGGGCGGCCTCGCGGCGATCCTGCCAAAGCTGCTTCTCGAAACGGGGTTCACGTCCGCGATCTACCGGCTCTTCGACGGCTCGCGGCTGCCGGATCCGGGGGCGTCGCGGCTGCGGTGGGAGAGCCCGTCGGGCGAGGCGATCGAGGCGGTGTCGTGCCCGCCGATCGACGCCCGGTCCGCCGGCGCGGCAATGACGCTCGCCGACACGATCGGCGACGTGCTCGATCACTCCCACACCGCCATCCTCGCCTTCGCCCACTACCCGGGCACGGCCGAACGCTGGTTTGATGACTTCCGACGGATCGCCGAGTGGAGCGATGGCTTCGGGCGGTTCGTCCTGCCGGAGGACATGATCCGCGAAACCATGGGTACGGGAGTCCGGGCCGACTTCCAGCCCGACTCGTTCCCGGGGCCTTCGCCGCTTGCGTCGGATTTCGCGCCGCAGCCCGAGGCGGCATCCCGGCCGCTCTCGAAGCCGACCGACCGCAGGCAGGCGACCGACGACGCCGGGGCCCGCGGCGGCCTCCTCGGCCGCCTGCGACCGCGACGGAAAACCGGTGACGACGAACTGCGTCTCGACAACGGCCTCGTGGTGCTTCGCGTCCACGCCGAGACGGGCGGCATGCTCGCGTTTCGGGAGAGCGGCTCCGGGCCCAACCGGCTCTCGCAGCGGCTCGCCGTCCGCACGACGCCGCCGCTCGCGGTCGGCAGCCGCTGGGAAGACCCGCTCGAGCGGGCCGAGTATTCGCGGATGGCCGCCGACTCGATCGGCGAGGCGACCGGGCCCGGCGGCGAGCGGGCGATCGAGAGCCGCGGTCGGCTCTTCGACGAGAAGCGGCTCTTCGGCACGTTCCGGCAGAAGGTCTGGCTCGAGCCCGCGCTCGCCATCGCGAGGCTCGAGATCGCGATCGACCTCGCCTCGCCGTTGCCGGTCGCGGCCGACGCAGCCGACTGGTTCGATGCCTCGGTCGTCTGCCGCTTCGCATGGAACGAGAACGAAGACGTCGAGCTCTTTCGCAGCCTCCACGCGGAGCCATTCGCCACGGAGCGGTCGGTGTTCTTCGCGAAACACTTCGTGGAGTTTCGCGGCACCGGCTGCACGCTCCTCCCCGGCGGCCTCCCCTGGCACGTCCGTTCGAGCCCGCACATGCTCGACACGGTCCTCCTCCCGTCGGAGTCCCCGCTGAAGATGACGCGCTACCTCGCCGTCGGTCTCGGCCTCGCCTCGCCTCGCGAGACCGCGCTGGAACTCGCCGGCCAGGGCCGCTCGGCGGCCATCCTCGCGGAGGCCGCGTCATGATCGTCACGCTCGACGGGCCGGCCGGAGCCGGCAAGAGCACGGCGGCCCGCGCGGTCGCCAGGCGGCTCGGCTGGCACTACCTCGACACCGGCGCCATGTACCGCGCCGTCGCCTGGGCCGCCCTCGACCGCGGCGTCGATCTCGCGGCGTCCGAACGGGTCGCCAAGCTTGCAAGCGAGATCACGATCGCCTTCGACTCCGGACGGGTGCTCGTCGATGGTCGCGACGTCTCCGAGGCGATCCGCACGAAGCAGATCACCGACGCCACGCGGCACGTCGCCGACGCCGCAGCCGTCCGGGAGGTGATGACGTCGCTCCAGCGGCGGGTCGCCGAGAAGGCCGACGTGATCACCGAGGGCCGCGACCAGGGCACGGTCGTCTTCCCGAACGCGGCACTCAAGATCTTCCTCACGGCCTCGCCGGCCGAGCGAGCGAGACGCCGATGCGAGGAGGAGCGAGCCCGCGGCCGCGAGGTCGCGATCGAGGAGGTGCTCGCCGCCCAGAACCGCCGCGACGAAGCCGACGCCAGCCGCGACGTCGGCCCGCTCGTCCCGGCGGCCGACGCGATCCACGTGATCACCGACGGCCTGTCCCACGACCAAGTCGTCGAGCGGCTCGTCACGCTCATCCGCGCCGCGGAAGCCGCCGCCGCGACTGCTGAGGAGGATTGATCGGATGGCTGTGAGCGAGTCGCCGGAAGCTGCGACGCGAAAGACCGTGAAGGGCAGCGTCGGCGGCCAGACGGCGTTCGGCCGGGTGGTCTACACGGTGCTCTGGATGCTCTCCCGGACGCTCGGCGTGGCGATGTTCGGCTTCCGCTCCCGCTTCCGGGAGAAGGTGCCGCGGAAGGGCGGCTTGCTCCTGCTCTCGAGCCATCAGAGTCATCTCGATCCGTTGCTTTTGGGCCTCGCGTGCGATCGGCGGCTGTCGAGCGTGGCGAGAAGCTCGCTCTACAACTTCGGGCCGTTCGGCGTCGTGATCGGAGCGCTCGGCGCGATCCCGATCGACCGCGACGCGCCGAGCGTCACGTCGATGAAGACGGTGATCGCCGCGCTCAAGCGGGGCATCGCGCTGATGGTCTTCCCGGAGGGCACCCGCACGAAGACGGGCCGGCTCGGGCCGCTCAAGCCCGGGTTCATCTCGCTTGCCCGCCGGTCGGGCGTGCCGATCCTTCCGGTGGCGATCGTGGGCGCGTGGGAGTGCTGGCCGCGGACGAGCCTCCTGCCGCGGCCCGGCCGCATCCGGCTCGAGTTCGGCGAGGTGCTGCACCCTGCCGAGATCGCGGCCCTCGACGACGACGCCCTCCTCGCGGAGTGCACCCGCCGGCTCACGGACCTCGACGCCGCGGCGCGTGCCGCCCGCACCAATGGCCGCACGATCCTCACGCCCCGTCGCCTTGCCCAGCGGGCGATCGTCGCAGCCCGGTGAGCGTCACTCGCCCGGGCGGGCACGTTGGAAGGGATCGACGCGGCCGCCGCCGGGGCCCGGCGGCGGGGCGTTCGACGAGCCGAAGGGGTTGAGCGTCTGCCAGTCGAAGTCGATGCCGGGCCATTCGGTCGTGTCGATCGACGAGGGCTTCGGTTCGGCCGGCGGCTGGAAGGGTGCGGGGCTCGTCACGGCGGAGCGGGTGCCGGGCAGCTCGAAGGGGGGCAGGGCAGGGGAGCCAACGGCGGCCGCCGCCGGGTTCGGAATCGGGCCGTAGACGGCCTGCACGGCGGGCACGCTGCCGGGAGCGGCGCGTTCCATGATCCGCATCGAGACGTTGTCGATCTTCGCCTCGCCGAGGCCGGTGAGCGCGAACGTCACGACCACGGGCACGCCGGACGACGATTCCCGGCCGGTCATCCGGTACATGACGAGCCGCCGCCAGTTCTTCGAGGGGCCCACCCGCTCGGCCATCGCCGGCCCGCCGAGCGAGTCGAAGACGAGCAGGCCGTCCGCGGAGCCCGTGATGGGTTTGGGCACGAACACGTCGGCCTCGATCCGCAGGAGTTGTCCAGGGGGGAGTTCCACCTCCGGCGTCGTGATCCAGACCGGCGGCGTCTCGACGACGGTCACAGGGTTCTCCTTCGACACGGCCGCCGCCATCATCCGCAGGGCCCCCGTGCCGCCGGCTGGCTGCTGCCGGCTGATCTCGACACCGCTGCGGATGTGGTCGTGCTCGAGGGCAAGGTGCCGCCAGCCCGACTGCGCGAGGTCGTCGATGCGGTCCATCGCCCCGCCTGCGAGCCGCTCGGGCCCGGCCGCCGCCCGCGCGATCGCCTCCACGAAGTTCCAGTGCTCGGCGAGCGTGGCGTCGCTCGTGGCGAGCGCGTCGGCCACCATCGATCCGGTCGCCATCACGCCCCGCTCCCACGCCAGCCGTTCGATCTGCCCGGCGATCGCGTGGGCGTTCGAGAAATGATCCACCGCTGCCACGGGGTCGCTGGCCACGAGCGACTCGCCGGCCACCCGCGCGGTCTGCGCCTCGGCGAGCATGTTCGCCACCGGCACGACGCCGAGCGCCGCCCGCGGCAGCCTCGCCACGAGTGCCGTCGCGTCTGCCACGCTCCGCGACGCGATCGCCCGCAGCGACTCGATCGAACGCGGCGCCATCTCCCGCACGCGTCGCTGCATGTCGCCGGTCACCGCCGGGTCGCCGCTGAGCACGATCACGGCATGGCTGCGAAAGGCGTCGATCGCGAGCGAGACTCCACCGGTCACCCGCTTCGGCTTGAGCGGCTCGAGTCCGGTCGGCTTCGCGAGATACGCCTGGTGCGCCTCGGGGGCCCCCGGCACGACCACCGTCAGTCCGGTCGTGTCGCGGGGCAGGTCGCCGTGGTAACGGCGGGCCACGATCTGCGCCCCTTGCACGACGCGGTAGAGCAGGACGATCCTCGTGCGTGCCGCCTCGATCACGACGGCCTGCACCTCCGGATCGCTCGTCTGGGCGACGGAGGCGAAGCGTCCCGACGCGGCCCACGGCTCGATCATCGAGAGCTTGAGATTCATCTCGCGGCAGGCGAGCGCCCGCAGGACGGCCTGGTCGTCGCTGGCATCGATGCGGCTGGCGCTCGCGTAGAGGATGCCGCGGCTCCCCGCCGCCACGGCCGCGAGCGACGAGAGCACGAGGCTCTCGGGATCGACCGCGAGGCTGCGGCCTCCGCCGCCGGTGAGGAGGCCCGCCTGTTCCGCGGCGGTCGGGTCGATCTCCGTGCCGAGCGTCGCGAGCACGGGCGTGCCGGGCCGGGCGAGCCTTGGCCGCTCGCGGAGCCACTCGACGTAGTTGGTGAGTTCGAGGCTCGTTCCCAGGACGGTGCGGCGGGCCACGAGGAGGTCGACGTGCCGCGAGATCGCCCGCAACCCGGAGTCGGCAGCAGCCATGAGCGGCCGCCCCTGGCGAAAGTCACAGGCCCGCACCCGCCTCGCCCGCTCCGCGAGGTCGTCCACGTCCCGCTCGGCCAGCCCGCTGCCGAGATCCCACATGAGCACGCGGTCCCAGTTCGTCGAGAAGACCGGCAGCGACTCGGGCTGAGTGATGTCCACGTCGGGCAGCTTCGGCGGCGGGCAGATCACCCAGAGCCCGCAACGGCGGGCCGCCACGAGCAGCTCCGACGGCGCCGGCTCCGCGAGGCGGATGCAGTTGAACCCGAGCGCCGCGATCGCCTCGAGCGGCTCGCCGTTGTGGTCGATGGCCCGCGGAAAAAACGGTAGGCCTGCCACCTCGATCACGCCCCTCGCAAGCCCCGCGGGCACGTCCGGCCCCGTCACCTGCTGGGCGGCCGCCGTCGGGGCGGCGGCCGCGGGCTCCAGCGGCACGAGGCCCGTCGCCCGCAGGTCGTCGATCGCCACCTCGTAGCGGCCCGGCGTCGAATAGAGCTCGAGCACCAGTTCCGTCGCGATCGCGCCGCCCGGATCGACCGCCGGCCCGTGCTCGGCCCGAAGCGCCGTGATTTGTTTCGCAAGCACCGTCGCGGCGCCGCCCACCTCCATCCGCTCCCAGCGTTCGGTGACCCGCGACCGCGAGCCCGCGATCAACACCTCGACCGGCCGGCCGGTGCGTGCATCGATGCTCCTCGGCAGCACGACCCGCATCGCCAGTCTCAGGTCGGGCCGGTTGCTCTTCACCCAGAGCGACGCGGCAAGCTCGTCGATCGCGGCTGCCGGCCCGATCGGCAGGCCGATCCGCAGGGTGGTGCCGCCGGAGGCCTCGATGACGAATCGTTCGCAGCCGTCACCGCGGTGGGGCGAGTCGCCCGAGCGGCGATGGTCCACGAGGCGGTGGTTGCAGTCGCTTTCGGCCACCCGCCAGGAGGCGGCAGGGCCCTCGAAGCCCTCGTCGATCTCCGCGGCCAAAGTGTCCGTCGCGAGGGCGGCGGCCAGGGCGCAGGCGGCCGCGAGCGGGAGTGCCAGGCGGCGTTGAAAACCGTGCATGGAAGGCCCGGCGGCGGCGTGGGGGGAGAATGCCGCGGCTTGTAGCAGGAGACCGGCCCGCCGCTCCATACCGGCCGCCCCCGCCTAGGCCGCCAGGGCGGGCCAGGCGGTCCGGATATGCCGCGCAAGCCAGCGAAGGGCGGCTGTCCGGGAGGATTTTTGGCGGAGGGCGGGTTGCGGCGGGAGCCTTCCTCACCAAAACTGAACAATTCGCACCGGAACCACTTTGGATGAGCATCACGACGGCGGAAGAACTGGCACACCGGTGCGAGGAGCTCGGGCTCGTCTCGCCGCAGGCGCTCCACGAGTGCTATGCCGAGCTTGGCGGCCACAACGTACCGATCGAGGCGTTCACGAGCATGCTCCTGCGACGAGAGCTGCTCACGAGCTACCAGCTCGAGCGGCTCGTCAAGGGAGACCGCACGGGCTTCTTGTACGGCCGTGCGAAGGTGCTCTACCAGATCGGCGCTGGCGCCTTCGCGAGGGTCTACCGCGCGATCGACACCTCCAACGGCAGGATCCACGCCGTGAAGGTGCTCCGCAGCCGCTACTCCAACGACGCCGCGAAGTGCAAGGGGTTTCGTCACGAAGGGGAGATGGGCCGCTTGCTGCGGCATCCCAACATCGTCGCGATCGAGGACGTGGGGCAGGAGGGGGGCGCGAGCTACATCACGATGGAGTTCGTCGAGGGGCAGACGCTCCGCGAGCTCGTGAAGATCCGCGGGGCGATCGACGTGCCGCGCGGCATCGACATCGTCCGCCAGCTGGCAAGCGGACTCGAATACGCGCATCGTCGCGGCGTCACCCACCGCGACCTCAAGGCGACCAACGTGCTCGTCTCCTCGACGGGCCAGGCGAAGCTCGTGGACTTCGGCCTCGCGGGCATCGATGCCGACACGGGCGACCGGGCGCTCGGCAAGGTCGATCAACCCCGCACGGTCGACTACGCCGCGCTCGAGAAGGCCTGCGGCGTCCGCAACGACGCCTTTCGCAGCGACATCTTCTTCCTCGGCACGATCGCCTACCTCGTCTTCGCGGGGGAGCCGGCGCTCGGCGAGTCCCGCGACCGTGCGGTGCGGAGCGAACCTCGCCGCTACTCGCAGATCGTGCCGCTGGCGACCCGCGTCTCCGGCCTGCCCCGTGACGTCACCGACGCCGTCTCCCGAATGCTTCAGCTCGACCCGCTCGAGCGGTGGCAGACGGTGGGCGACGTCGTCCGGGCGTTCGATCAGCTCGCGGCGAAATACCCGATGGGCGGCGCTGGCCACGCAACTGCAACTGGGGCGGGGCAGGGGGGGCCGGCCGCCGGTGGCGAGGCCCGCAAGGTCTCCCGCGGACGGATCATGATCGTGGAAAAATCCGAGTCCACGGCCGCGAAGCTGCGGAAGTTCTTCACGGACCTCGGCTTCCGCGTGCTCGAGACGGAAAGCCCGAAGCGGGCGCTCGCCCGGTTCTCCTCCACGCCGCTGCCGGCCGACGGCCTGCTGCTCTCGGCCGTTCACCTCGGCGGCGAGGCCGTGGAGGCGTTCAACGAGCTGTCGCGGGATCCCTTCCTCGCGGCGGTGCCCGCGATGCTGCTTCTTGGCAAGGGGCAGGAGTCGATCGCCGAGCAGGCGGCGATTGGGGCGAAGCGGGTGATCGTGAAGACGCCGATCGACACGAAGTCACTCGAGGCGCAGCTCGCGACCCTTTTCGGCTGAGGGCTCTTTGGGTAGGCCAGACTACCGACGGCCACCGCCGCGATTGTTGCCGAAGTAGTGCGACGTATTCATGAACGTCGAGGCATGCC
>JBBAVU010000037.1:0-4378 GCA_040397565.1 Pirellulales bacterium
CGCAAGTGCCCCGAAGCAAACCGTGCATCAACCCGCGACCAGCGTCACGACTGCCGGCGGAAGATCTCCTCCGGCACGGGCCATGCCGCCGTGCGACCGACCTCGTCGAGCGTGCGACGCTGGCCGACGGTGTGCCACGGCGTCACGTCGCGGAGCTCCGGCATGATCTCGAGGATCTGCGAGATGAGCATGTCGATGAGCCGGCCGACGGGCGTGCCGCCCGTGCGTTCGCGGATCGCCGCGGCCGTCTTCATGAGCTTCACCATGCGAGACCGCTCGAGCACCGGCCCCGAAAGCTGTCCCTCCCCCTCGACGAGCAGTTCCGCGACGGGCACCTCGAGCACCTGCTGCCAGAGGAGCAGGTCGGAGATCCGCAGGTCCGCGTCTGGGTGCTCCTGTCGCCGCACGACGCCCATCTCGATGCCGAGCCGCCGCGCGACGTTGCGGAGCGTCACGCCCTGCTGACGACGCACCTCCGCGATGCGATGGAAACCCCTCACCGGCCTTCCCCGCCTCACCGTGGGCTGCGGGGCGTCGGGAATCTCGCGCCGCCCGTGATCACGATCGTCGTCGAACGAATCGTGACAGCTTGGTTCACAGTGAACAGTCGCCATGGAACCGCCTCCTTCCGCTGAATTGCATCAACGTCGTCAACACCGTGCTGTACGCTGGTGGCGACCGGTTCGTTCGGAGGCGAACCGAAAATTTTTCAGCCAAGCCGGAAAAGGGAAGACATGGGCGAAACACACGGTCTGCCGGCGGACTCTCCGCCGACCCGGGCGGCGGCTGCCGCCGGGCTGCGATGGGGTTTTCCGGGGCCGAGGGCGGCGGTCCGGCTCGCGGGGGCCGACGCGGCCAAGTTTCTCGACAACTTCGTGACGGCGGCGGTGTCGAAGCTCGCCGACGGCGAGGGGACCGAGGGATTCGTCACCGACGCGAAGGGGTGGGTTCTCGCGTTCGTGCAGATCCTACGGACGCCCGATGGAGTCCTGCTCGATGTCGATTCAGGGAGCGCCGATTCCGGTGGCGGGGCGACGACGAACGATGGCCCGACGCCGCTCGGCGAGCGAATCCGTGCGCACCTCGAGCACTACCACATCCGGGAGAAGGTCGAGATCGAGGACCTGTCGCGCGACCGATCGGCGATCGTGCTCGTCGGCGACGGAGCGGCGGCATGGCTCGGCATCCCGATCCCGGTCGGCCCGCTCTCCCACGGCGTCGGCCGCATCGCCGGAAGGCTCGTTCGCGCCGTCCGCATCCCGTGGCTCGGCTCGGAGGCGTTGCTCCTGCTCGCAGAAGCCGGTGACGGTGCGACGATCGGCGCCCATCTGGCCGCCGAGGGCGTTCCGCGGATGTCGGTCGCCGCGATCGAGGCGGCACGCATCGAGCGGGGCTTTCCGTCCACCGACGACATTCCCGAAAAGACGCTCCCGCAGGAGCTCGGTCGAGACTCGACCGCGATCTCGTTCACGAAGGGCTGCTACCTCGGGCAGGAGACCGTGGCCCGCATCGATGCGATCGGCCATGTCAATCGAAGGCTCGCGGGACTGGCCGTCGAGGGTGCTGCGCCAGCGCGATCCGAGGTCGTCGCCGCCGACGGCGAGCCCGTCGGCACCGTCACGAGCAGCTGCCATTCGCACCGCCTCGGGGCCGCTCTCGCCCTCGCGATCGTCCACGAAAAAGCGTCGGCGGCACGGAGCCTCACGGTCGGCGGGCGGCCAGCCCGCTTCGTCGACCTTCCCCTCCGCGGGCTCGGAGAAGCGGCGGAGCCTTCGCGGCGCATCGTGTTCGAAGCGCGACGGTTCCGCGTCGCGAGCGTGGACGAAACACTCGCCGACGGCTCGCATCGAACCCGCGAGATCGTCGAGCACCCGGGCAGCGTCGTGATCCTGCCGATCGTCGAGGGCGTTGGCAGCGAGCCGAAGCTCTGCCTCGTCGAGAACTGGCGGGTCGCCGTCGGCGGGCCGCTCCTCGAACTCCCGGCCGGCACCCTCGACCGCGACGAGCCGCTCGAAGAGGCCGCCCGCCGGGAGCTCGCGGAGGAAACCGGCTACCGCGCCGGCCGGATCGTGCATGCCGCCAGCTTCTGGATGTCGCCGGGCATCCTCCGCGAACGGATGCACGTGTTCCGCGCGGAGTCGCTCTCGGCCGGCGAGCAGGCGCTCGAACCGGGGGAAAGGATCGTGGTGCGGCTCGTGGCCTGGAGCGAGGCGGTGGCCATGTGCCTCGACGGCCGGATCGACGATGCGAAGTCGATCGCCGCCATCCTGCTCGAAGAGTCCCGCAGGCGGTCGGAGTGAGGGAGGAGTGAGGTTCGACCAGACCGTCGCCGCCTTCAGTCGGCCGACACGATGCCGTCGGTCGAAACTGCGGCTCCGGTCCGGGCGGCGTCGAAGAGGAAGACGATTCCGCCGAGCAGCCCGCCGACGATCGAGGTCAGGAACCAGAGCAGCCCGAGCGTGACCGCCTGTTCGGCGGAGACGCCGAACGGCTCGAGCAGAAAGACGAGGCCTCCCTCCCGCACGCCCACGCCGCTGATGCTCACGGGGAGCACCATCGCCAGCGCCACGAGCGGCACGATGTAGAACCACGCCCCAAGCGGAACCGGCAGGCCGAGCCCTCGGGCGACGAGCGCCACTCCCACCACGCCGCCGACCTGCACGACCATGCTGTAGAAGACGGCCTTGGCCATGAGCTGCGGCCGCTCCTGGTAGGGCAGCAACTTCGAGAGAAACTCCCTCGCCCTGTGGTGGTCGGGGAGCGAGTCGATGAGACGGTCAAGCGAGCCGACGGCCTTCATGAAGAGCCAAGCCACCGCCGCCAAGAGGACCGCCCCGAGGGCGAGGGTCGTCCACGCCGAAAGCGAAAAACTGCGGGCGGCTATGGTCGTTCCCGCGAGCACTGCGAGGGCCGCCAGGCCGGCGAGCCTGTCGGCGATGACGCTGCAGCCGGCGAGCAGGCGGCCGTGCGAGGTGTCGCTCAAGCGGTAGGCCTTCACGAAGTCGCCTCCGATCGACGTCGGCAGGCAGAGGCTGAAGAAAGCCCCCTCGTAGAAACGCATCACGAACGAGGGGACGGAATAGTCGAAGCCGAGCGGCCGGGCGAGCCTGGCCCAGCGGAAACCGGCGAAGCATTGGACGCCGAGCGACACGGCGAGGCCGAGAAACCACCACCGCCAGTCGAGGGACCGGAGCGTCTGGCCGAGGGATTCGAGATCGATCCGCCGGAGCAGGATCCACGCGAGACCAAGCGTGGCAGCGACGCGCAGCGCGAGTTTTGCGGCGGGGTGGAGGGAACGCTTCGGCATGGCCGCACGGTACACGATCGGGCCGCCCGGGCACAGTCTGGCCGGAAGCCCGGGTGGAGGCCGGACGGACGCCTCGGCGGGGGTGCCACGGGTGGGTTGGCGACCGTGTATGATGCCCCTATGAACTCGATCGCGGCGGAAGATCCGGGAATCGTCTCGGCCTTCATGGCGAGGCTGCGACAATTTCTCCATGATCTCCGCAGGCCTGAAGAGGCGACCGCGTGGGCGACGATCGCCGTCCTGACCGGTCTGCTCGTCTATAGCTATTGGCCCGGGCTGCTCAACGCGCGATCGAGCTGGGACAACCCGCAGTATTCGCACGGGTGGATCGTGC
This sequence comes from Pirellulales bacterium, assembly GCA_040397565.1. Classification (GTDB taxonomy): domain Bacteria; phylum Planctomycetota; class Planctomycetia; order Pirellulales; family UBA1268; genus UBA4655. The sequence goes on from JBBAVU010000037.1 coordinate 3,642, forward strand.
CGCTGTTCACGCTGGGGCTGCTCTTCTGGTGGCGTCAGCCCGTCGCCGCCGAGATTTCCTCATGGGAGCGTCTGGCGGGGCTGGGCCTGCTCGCCGTGTCGTTCGCCCTGCGGCTGGCGGTGGCCCGCTATCGCATCGTGACCATCGACATGTACACGTTCGTCCCGGCCGTCGCGGGCGTTTTCCTGATGGTGGGCGGGTGGGGGATGTTTCGATGGGCATGGGCCCCGATCGCATTCCTCATCTTCATGTATCCCCTGCCCGACGAGGCGACCCGCTACCTCCTCGGGCCGCTGCAAACCCTCGCCACGATGGTGAGCACCTACGCTCTGCAGACGCTCGGCCTCGACGCCTACCGCGAGGGCAACCAGATCATCCTGGGAGAGATGCATCTCGGCGTCGTGGATGCCTGCAGCGGGCTGCGGATGCTCACGATCTTCGTCGCGCTCTCGGTGGCGCTCGTCATGCTCGGCGATCGCGAGTGGTGGGAGAACGTGGTGGTCATCGCGAGCGCGATACCGATCGCGCTGGTCGTGAACTCGATCCGGATCACCGTGACCGGCCTGCTCTACCAGGTCGCCAGCTCCGAGGTGGCCGAGATGGTCTTCCACGACCTCGCCGGCTGGGTGATGATGCCGATGGCCCTTGGCATGCTGTTCCTGCTTCAGCAGATCTTGGCCAAGCTTTTCTTCATGGAAGACGGCCAGCTCGCGCCGATCACGGCAAAGGGCCTGCCT
>JBBAVU010000037.1:4478-19755 GCA_040397565.1 Pirellulales bacterium
TACTGTGCAATCGGTCGCGTCCGGGCCGTGGCAAACCCTGCCGGTTGCCCGCTCGACGGCCCCGTCCCAGTTCTGCCGGATGGCACCTGGAATCCAGGGACCCCGGAATCCCGGCGGTCCGGAGAAATCGCTCTGCAAAAACGGTACATTTGAGGGCGCGAGGCTCGGCAGGAGAAAAGACGCCCCGGATGGCGACCCTTACGAAGTCTGCGGCGTACCTCGTGGTGTAGACTTCGTAAGGTTGGAGTTGACCGGCGGGCCAGAATGAATTCATGAGTGACGCTGACTCCACCATGGACGCGCCCGTTTCACCGACCCAGCCGGGGGCGACGGCGGGCACGCTGATGGTCCGCGACACGGCGATCGCGCCCTACCAGCCGCCCGTCCAGGGACCGTTCGGCCGCGCTGAGGATCCGCTCGCCGGCGGCATCGACTACCTGCGGGTGTGGCACTCGTTCCGCCGGCGGTGGTTTTCGTCGATCGTCGTCGGAATCCTGCTGGGCACGACGGCGGCGGTGCTCACCTGGTTTTTCCTTCCCCGCGGCTACGAGGCGGTGGCGTGGCTCCGGATCGGCGAGCGAGGGGGCATGCTCAGCGGCGGTACCGGCATGGCCGGTGAATACGAGTCGTATCGCAAGACCACCATGCAGCTCATCAAGAGCCCGTTCGTCCTGACGTCGGCCCTGCGGAGGCCGGGCATCGCCGACCTGGGCATCCTGCGGGATGTCGAGGATCCGGTCGATTGGCTTCAGCGGACGCTGCAAGTAGTGGCGCCCGCCGAGTCGCAGGTGCTCCAGATCCGTCTTCGCGGAGAATCTGCACAGGACGTGACGAGACTCGTCAACGCCGTGACGAGCGCCTATCTCGACGACGTCGTCAACAAGGACCGCGCAGACCGGCTCGGCTTGCGGGAGATCCTGGAGCGAAAGCACAAGGAAAACCAGGCCGAACTCCGGCAGCGGCGGGAGACATTCCAGACGCTCGCCCGCCAGCTGGGAACCCGCGACTCTTCGGAGGTGGCCACCCAGCGGAGCCTTCTCCTCGACCACCTCGGACTGCTGCGGTCACAGGCCGCTCAGGCGGAACGCGAGATCACCGCCATCGACACGGAACTGGCGATCATGGAGGCGAAGCAGAAGAACGAGTTCACCGTCGAGGACACGCTTCCCGAGGAGATCGTCGAGTCGGCGCTTGCGCGTGACCCCGAGATCGTCTCGCTCATGCAGCAGAGGAATGAACTCGACCAGCAGATCGCGATGCAGGAGCAGCGAAGCGCCCGCGGGTCGAACGAACCGGTGGTGAAGCGGCTGCGTTCGCAGCGAAACGAGCTTTCGGAGCGGATCGACCTGCGGAGGGCGGAGGTTCGGCCGATGATAGCGGCCCAGCTCTCCGTCGATTCGCGGGGCAATCGCCAAAACCCGATCATCGCCGAGAGCCCGGCCATGCTTGCGATGCGGAGGGAGATTCTCGCCCGCAAACTCGAGCAGACGTCGAAGGAGCTCAAGAAGGTCGAGGCGGAGGTGATCACGCTGGGCAAGGTCGACGCCGAACTCGACCTCCGCCGCAGCGAGATTGAAAACCTGCAGAACGTGACCGACAGGATCGGCAACCAGCTCGAGACCACGTCGATCGACCTGTCGATGCCGAATCGTGTCACGCTCATCGAGGAAGCCAGTGTTCCGATGGGCAGCGACGCGCTCTTCCGGACGATGATGACCATCCTCGCCGGCGGCGCAGCCTTCGTGGCCGGCGGGGGCGCGGTCGTGCTCTTCGAGTACCTCCGCAATCGACTCAGCTCACCCGAGGAGATGACCCAGCGGGTGGGCATCCGCGTGCTCGGAACGCTGCCGAAGCTCAGCCGTGGACGACGGTCGGCCAACGAGGCGGTCGTGTCGGAGAGCATGGACGCCATCCGCACGCTCGTCCTGCAGGCCGGGAGGCAGCCGCCGAAGGTGATCCTCGTGACGAGCGCCGTGGAGCAGGAGGGGAAGACGACGGTCGCCTCGCGGCTCGCCGCCAGCCTCGCCCGTTCCGACAAGCGGACGCTTCTGCTCGACGGCGACCTGCGGCACCCGAACGTCCACCTCGCCCTCGAACTCGAGCTCGGCTCGGGACTCTCCGAGGTGCTCCGCGGGGAGATCTCCGTGGACGAGGCCGTCCAGCCCTGCGCCATCGAGGGGCTCTTCGCGATGACCGCCGGACAGTGCGACTATGCGGCGGTGACAGCGCTCTCCAGGCCCGAACTCGGCAAGGCCTTCAAGCATCTCCGCGACTCGTTCGACCACATCGTGATTGACGCCGGACCTGTGCTCGCCTTCGCGGACGCCCTGCTGCTCGGCCAGCAGAGCGACATCGCGATCGTGACGGCTCTCAAGGATTCAAGCAGCGTTCCGGCCATCGGTGCCGCGATCGAGCGGCTGCGGGCGGTCGGCATCCGCGTCGTGGGCACGGTGATCAACGGCATGAAGGAGTCGGGGCCGCGGAGGCTGTACGCCTCGCCGTTGCCGAGTTGATGCCCCGGGCCGCTACGACACGACGGATCCCTGGATGGGGTGAACGATGAAAGCTTCGGCATCGAGCCTCGTGACGCTTCTGCTCGGCGTGGCGCTCGTGGGTGGCGTCACCGTAGTCCAAGGTCTCTGGACCGACCGGTGGACCGGCCGCAACGTGAAGGCCGAACTCGCCGAGGCGGCGGACCTGCTCGAGAAACGTTTCCCCGTCCGGTTCGGCGACTGGGAATACGTTCAGGATCTCGAGGGCGATCCGAAGGAGCTCGAGCGTGCCGGCGCCGTCGGGCACGTCTCGCGGTTGTTCCGCAACATCGACACCAAGGACCAGATTTCCGCGTTCGTGGTGTGCGCCACGCCGCACGACGCGTCGGGCCACACGCCCGACCGCTGCTACCCGGGGGCCGGCTTCGAGATCGCCGAGGCCGAGCACCGCCAGAGCGTTCCGCTCGACGACGGCCGCACCGCCGAGACCTTCACCGGCACCTTCCGCAAGAGCGGCCAGACGCTGCGGGTCTACTGGACCTACGGCGTGGATGGGAAGTGGGTGGCGCCGCAGATCGCGAGGATCGAGCTGGCAGGGGCCTCGTCCGTGAACAAACTCTACGCGATCATCGACGAAAGCCGCACCACGAAGCCCCGTGCGCAGGCTGCCTGCAATGATTTCCTGGCCTCGCTGCTCCCGGAGATCGACCGGTCGCTCGGGATCGCACCCCAGAACCCTGCCGCGGAACCAGAGACCGGCGAGTCGCCGGAAAAGAAGCCTTCGTCGGACGCGGCTCCAGCCGGAAAGCCCGCTGCCGCGGCAGTTGGGGGTGATCGCGTCGGCCAGTTGCGGTAAGGTTGCCTTCGCAAACCTCCAAGAAAGCCGAGGGATTGGTGAGTGCCAAGCGGGCGTTGATCACGGGAATCACGGGGCAGGATGGCTCTTACCTCGCCGAGCTCCTGCTCGACAAGGGCTACGAGGTTCACGGCGTCGTCCGCCGCTCGAGCACGTTCGGGACCCAGCGGATCGAGCACGTCTACCGCGACATCCACGACACCGACCGCACGCTCGCGCTCCATTACGGGGATCTGGCGGACGGCAACGGACTCGCTAGGCTCATCCGCGAAATCCGCCCCTGCGAGGTCTACAACCTCGCGGCCCAGAGCCACGTGAGGGTGAGCTTCGACCAGCCGATCTACACAGCCGACGTGACGGCCGTGGGCGTGCTGCGGCTGCTCGAGGCGGTCCGCGACGTGCAGGACGCCATCGGCGGCCAGATTCGGTTTTACCAGGCCTCGAGTTCCGAGATGTACGGCAAGGTCGTCGAGACGCCCCAGAGCGAATCGACTCCCTTCTACCCGCGGAGCCCCTACGGCGTCGCCAAGCTCTACGGCCACTGGATCACGGTCAACTACCGCGAGAGCTATGGCCTCCACGCCTCCTGCGGCATCCTCTTCAACCACGAGAGCCCGCGCCGCGGCGAGACGTTCGTCACCCGGAAGATCACCCGCGCCGCCACGCGGATCAAGCTCGGCCTGCAGGACAAACTGCACCTCGGCAACCTCGACGCCAAGCGCGACTGGGGCTTCGCCGGCGACTACGTCGAGGCGATGTGGCTGATGCTCCAGCAGGACGAGCCCGACGACTACGTCATTTCGACCGACGAGACCCATTCCGTCCGGGAGTTCTGCGAGAAGACGTTCGGCCGCCTCGACCTCGACTACCGCGACTTCGTCGAGGTCGACCCGCGGTACTTCCGGCCGGCGGAGGTCGACCTGCTGCTCGGCACGTCACAAAAGGCCAGGAAAAAGCTCGGCTGGAGGCCGCGGGTCTCCTTCGACGAACTCGTGGCGATGATGGTCGACGCCGACCTCGAACTCGCCCGCAAGGAGCAGGTGCTCGTGGCTGCGGGCCACGACGCGTGCGTTCCGAATCGCTGAAGCAGTCCCCCGGTCCATCTCGCGACGGCCGAACGACATGAGCAACCACCCGATCGAGAGCCTCGCCGGACGCAGGGTGGTCGTGACGGGAGGCGCCGGGTTCCTCGGCCGTGCCGTCTGCCGCCTCCTGCTCGCCCGTGGCGTCGCGATCACGGATCTCTTCGTGCCCCGCCGCCGCGACTATGACCTCACGCAGGAGGTGGACGTCGAGCGGATGTACGCCGACACCCGCCCCGAGGTCGTGATCCACCTTGCAGCGGAGGTCGGCGGCATCGGCGCCAACATGGCCCAGCCCGGCCGGTTCTTCTACGCCAACATGGCGATGGGGCTGCACCTCGTCGAGCATGCCCGGCTCCGGGGCGTCGCGAAGTTCGTCCACACCGGAACGGTCTGCGCCTATCCGAAGTTCGCGTCGATCCCCTTCCGCGAGGATGACATCTGGAACGGCTACCCGGAGGAGACCAATGCCCCCTACGGCGTCGCCAAGAAGGCTCTCTTCGTGATGCTCGACGCCTACCGCAGGCAGTATGGACTGGCAAGCGCCGTGGTCGTGCCGGTCAACCTGTACGGCCCCGGAGATAACTTCGACCCGGCCACGAGCCACGTCATCCCGGCGCTCGTCAGGAAGTGCGAGGAAGCCAGGCTCTCCGGCTCCGACTCGATCACCTGCTGGGGCACGGGGGCCGCGACCCGCGAGTTTCTCTTTGTCGACGACGCGGCCGAGGGAGTCGTCCGGGCGGCCGAGACTATGGACGACCCGGTGCCGATCAATCTCGGCGGTGGACGAGAGATCGCCATTCGCGACCTCGTGCGGGAGATCGCCGAGGCCTGCGGCTTCGACGGCCGGATCGAATGGGACACGACGAAGCCCGACGGACAGCCGCGCCGCTCGCTCGACATCTCTCGGGCGAGGACGCTGCTCGGCTGGGAGCCGAAGGTCGATTTCAGAACCGGTCTCGCCGCGACGGTCGAGTGGTGGCGGGCGCAGTCACCCACGGCCGCCGCGGTCTGAAAGGCCGCCTTATTCCGAAAGCCCACCACTTTCGGAAAGCATGGCGGCGACCCGCTCGGCCGTGACCGGCTCGATCACCCCCTTTTCCGTGACGATCCCGCGGATGAGCCGGGCGGGAGTGACGTCGAAGGCGGGATTGAAGGCGGCGGCGCCCGGGGCAGCCGTGGGCACGCCCGCGGGGGCGGTCACCTCGGTGGCAGACCGCTCCTCGATCGGGATCTCGTCGCCCGATTCGAGCGCACGATCGAACGTGCTCGACGGCGCCGCCACGTAGAACGGGATTCCGTGGGCGGCCGCCAGCACGGCGAGGCCGTACGTCCCGATCTTGTTGGCCGTGTCGCCGGTTCGCGTGATCCTGTCGGCCCCGACGATCACGCTCGCGACCCTGCCCGAACGCATGAGGTGCGCTGCGGCGGCGTCGACGAGCACGGTCACCGGGATGCCCCTCTCGAGAAGTTCCCAGGCCGTGAGCCGCGAGCCCTGGAAGAGCGGCCGCGTCTCGTCGGCGAACACGGTGAACCGTCGGCCGAGCCGCCACAGTTCCACGATCACCGCGATCGCCGTGCCCTCGCCGCCGGTCGCGAGGGCCCCCGTGTTGCAGTGCGTGAGCACGTTGCCCTCGGGAAGCACGGCCGCACCGTGGCGGCCGATCGCCTCGCACAACCTCCTGTCCTCGTCGTGGATCCCGCGGGCCTCGACGAGAATCGCGGCGGCGAGGTCACGGGCCGACGCGTTCGACGGAAGGCGGTCGACGACGCGGACGCATCGCTCCACGGCCCAGCGGAGGTTCACGGCCGTCGGCCTCGCAGTCGCGAGCTCTTCCGCACGGGCAAGCACGTGCGCCCGGGCTGCATCGGCCGAAAGCCCGCCGCGAACCGCCTCGCCCGCCGCCACCGCGAGGCCGTAGGCCCCGGCGATCCCGATCGCTGGCGCGCCCCGAACCCGCAGGCTCCTGATTGCCTCGACGACCGTCTCGACGTCTCCGCACGACACCCACGCGGCCGCATGGGGAAGCAGAGTCTGGTCGAGCAGTTCCAGCCGGCCGTCGTCGCCCCCCACCCAGCGAACGGCGGTGATTGAGACGGGCGGAACGGCGTCGGCGGCGTGCATGGGAAGACCTCCTGGGATCGGCAGCATACAATTCCTTCCCATGATCGTCGGAATCCCGAAGGAGACGAAGCGGGACGAATACCGCGTGGCCATGCTGCCCGTGGGGGTGGAGGAACTCGTCCGCGCGGGCCACCAGGTCGTCGTCGAGCGGAATGCCGGCAGCGGGTCCGGCCTCCCCGACGAGGCCTACGCCGCCTGCGGCGCGCGGCTCGTCGAGACCGCCGCGGAGGTTTTCGGCGAGGCCGACATGATCGTGAAGGTGAAGGAGCCGCAGGCGCCGGAACTGCCTCTCATCCGGGCGGGCCAGACGGTCTTCACGTATTTCCACTTCGCCGCGAGCCGTAGCCTCACGGAGGGCTTCCTTGCGACCGGAGCGACGGCCGTCGCCTACGAAACGCTTCGCGACGACCGCGGACGGCTGCCGCTGCTCATCCCGATGAGCGAGGTCGCGGGCCGCATGAGCATCCAGGAGGGGGCCAAGTATCTCGAGCGGCCGCAGATGGGACGCGGCATCCTGCTCGGCGGCGTGCCCGGCGTGGCGCCGGCCAACGTGCTCGTGCTCGGGGCCGGGACGGTCGGGGCGAATGCCGCGAAGGTGGCCGCCGGCTTCGGCGCCAACATCGGCCTGCTCGACACGAACCTCGAAAGGCTGCGGTATCTCGACGACGTGACGCCGCCGAACGTCGACTGCCTCTATTCCGACCGTCACACGATCCGGGAGCATCTCGCCCGGGCGGATCTCGTGATCGGCAGCGTGCTCATCCCGGGTGCCCGTGCCCCGCACCTCGTCGAACGGGCCGACCTCGCCGTCATGAAGCCCGGCGCCGTCATCATCGACGTGGCGATTGACCAGGGAGGCTGCGTCGAAACGAGCCGGCCGACGACGCACGCCGACCCGACCTACGTGGTGGACGACGTGGTGCACTACTGCGTCACGAACATGCCGGGTGCCGTCGGCCGCACGAGCACCTACGCCCTCTGCAACGCGACGCTCCCCTACGTGCTCGAGATCGCTTCAGAGGGTGTCGAGGCGGCAGCCTCGCGATCCGCCGCCATCCGCTCGGCCGTGAACGTCTTCCGGGGCCGGCTCACCTGCCGGGCCGTCGCCGACGCCTTCGGAATGGCGTGCGAGGACGTGCCTACTTTTGTTCCGGAGAACCGCGGCCGCGGACGTGGAGTCGGATCGGGACTTCCTTGAACGGCGTCTGCTTTCGGAAGACGCCGAGCAGGTACCGCTTGTAGGGCTCCGACACGCTCTTGGGCGCGCTCGTCGACAGCACGATCGTGGGCGGGGCCTCCTCGACCTGCGTCGCGTAGTAGATCCGCACCGGGCGGCCACGGGGGTCGGCGGGCGGCTGGTTGGCGTCGACGGCGGCCCGAACGATGTCGTTGAGCTTCGCGGTCGGCACGCGGGTGCGGCTCTGCCGGAAGAGACGCTGCGCCGTGTCGATGACCGTCTTCACGTTGCGGCCCGACGTCGCCGTCGCAAACTCGACCGGGGCGAAGGGCATCGTGCGGAAGGTGTCGCGGAGATGCTCGATCCACTCGCGGCGCTCCATCTCCCCCTTCTTGCAGAGGTCCCACTTGTTCACCACGAGCACGACCGGCTTCGCTTCCTCGGCGATCGTGTCGGCGAGTTTCTTGTCGACCCGGCCGACCGGCTCCGTGCCGTCGAAGACGAGCAGCACGACGTCGGCGCGGCGGACGCTCCGCTCGGCCCGGTGGGTCGAGTAGAAGTCGAGGTCTGTCTTCTGGCTCTTCGTCCGCTTCAGGCCCGGCGTGTCGATCGCGAGGAACGTGTGGCCGTCGACGTCGAATCGCACGTCGACGCTGTCGCGGGTCGTTCCGGCGACCGGGCTCGTGATCACCCGCTCCTCGTGGGCGAGGGCGTTCACGAACGTGCTCTTGCCGACGTTCCGCCTGCCGACGATCGCGAGCTTCATCTCCGGCAGCTCGGGCCCCGCCTCCGCGTTGCCCGCCTCCGGGAGGTGCGCGAGGATCGCCGCGACGAGGCCGTCGCGGTTGCGACGCTCGCGCACGCTCACGACGAGCGGCGGCCCGAATCCGAGCTTGTCGAACTCATGGGCGTGCACGTCGTGCTTCTTGTCGTCGGACTTGTTGGCGACGAGCAGCACGGGCGCCCGGGTCTTGCGGACACGGCGGGCCACCTCCTCGTCGGCCGGCACGAGCCCGGCCCGCACGTCCACGACGAACACGACGACCGCCGCCTCGGCGATGCCCGCCTCGATCTGTCGGTCGATCGCCGCGGTGAGGCCGTCCGGGTCGTCGAACCCCATGCCGCCGGTGTCGACCAGTTCGAGCACGCGTCCCTCGAGCTCGATCCGTTGCACGAGACGGTCGCGGGTGACGCCCGCCGTCGGGTCCTCGATCGCTACCCGCCTCTCGGCGAGCCAGTTGAACAGGCTCGACTTGCCGACGTTGGGCCGGCCGACGATCACGACTCTGGGGAGCCTTCCGCCGGACCGCCCTGCCACCGGATCCGCGGAAGCCATCCTCACTCCTCGTTGCCGCGGAGCTTGGCGAGAACGCTGTAATCCTCGAGCGTGGTCGTGTCGCCGACGGTCTCCTTGCCGGCGGCGATGTCCCGCAGCAGCCGACGCATGATCTTGCCGCTGCGGGTCTTCGGCAGCGTGGACGTGAAGTGGATGTCATCGGGAACCGCAAGAGCGCCGATCTGGTGGCGGACGTGCTTGCGAAGCGCGTCCTTGAGCGAGTCGTCGGGCTCGCCGCCGCGGAGCGTCACGAACACCGCGACGGCCTCCCCCTTCACGTCGTGCGGCCGGCCGACGGCGGCCGCCTCCGCGACCGCAGGGTGGCTGACGAGCGCGCTTTCGATCTCGATCGTCGAGAGACGGTGCCCCGCGACGTTGAGCACGTCGTCGATCCGCCCCATGATCCAGTAGTAGCCGTCGGAATCACGGCGGGCATTGTCGCCGGCGAGGTACTTGCCCGGCACCCGTGACCAGTAGGTCTCGCGGAAGCGGGCCTCGTCGCCCCAGACTCCGCGGAGCATGCCGGGCCAAGGCCGCTGCATCACGAGCCACCCCCCCTCGCCATCGCCCACGGCCTGCCCCTCGGCATCGACGATCTCCGGCACGACGCCCGGGAGCGGCAGCGTGCAGCTGCCCGGCTTCGTCGGCGTGCAGCCGGGGAGCGGGCTCATCATGATGCCGCCGGTCTCGGTCTGCCACCACGTGTCGACGATCGGGCACCGCTTCCCGCCGATCACCTCGTGGTACCACATCCACGCCTCGGGATTGATTCCCTCGCCCACCGTGCCGAGCAGCCGGAGGCTCGAGAGATCGCGGCCCTCGATATGCTCCATGCCCCACTTCATGAAGGATCGGATCGCGGTCGGCGCGGTGTAGAAGATCGTCGGCTTCTCCTGCTCGACGATCTCCCAGAAGCGGCCCTCGTGCGGGGCGTTGGGGGCCCCCTCGTAGATGAGGATGCTCGCGCCCGCGGCGAGCGGGCCATAGGTGACGTAGCTATGGCCGGTGATCCAGCCGCAGTCGGCCGTGCACCAGAAGAGGTCGTCGTCGCGAAGGTCGAAGACCCACTCGGCGGTCGTCTTCGCCCAGAGCAGGTAGCCGGCCGTCGTGTGCTTGATTCCCTTCGGCTTGCCCGTCGAGCCGCTCGTGTAGAGGATGAAAAGCGGCGACTCCGAGTCCAACGGCACGGGGTCGATTCCCTGCTTCACGCCCGCCACGAGATCGTGCCACCAGACGTCGCGGCCCGGCGTCATCTCGACCGCCTGTCCGGTCCGTTTCAGCACGATGACGTGCTTCACGGTCGTCGGCTCGTGCGACTTCGAGGCGAGCGCGGCGTCCACGTTCTTCTTCAGGGGAAGCTGCGAACCCCGCCGCCAGCCACCGTCGGCGGTGATCACCGCGACGGCCTTGGCGTCCTGGTTGCGGTCGGCGATCGCCTCGCTCGAAAAGCCTCCGAAGATGACCGAGTGCACCGCGCCGATCCGGGCGCACGCGAGCATCGCTATCACGAGCTCGGGGGTCATCGGCATGTAGATGGAGACGACGTCGCCCGCGCGGATGCCGAGGCTCGCGAGGCCGGCGGCGAACCGGGAAACCTCCTCCTGCAGCTGACGGTACGTGAGCACCCGCCGCTCGCCGGCCGGTTCTCCGACCCAGACGATCGCAGGCTTGTCGCCCCGGCCGAGGGCGACCTGCTGGTCGACGCAGGCGGCCGACGCGTTCGTGCGACCTCCGACGAACCACCTCGCGAACGGCGGCTGCCAGTCGAGCACCTGCGAGTAGGGGGTCATCCAGGGGAGTGTCTTCGCGCGGGCGTCCCAGAAGCCGTCGGGGTCGGCCTTCGCCTCCTCGTAGAGCCTGCGGTAGTCCTCGAGCGAGCCGATCCTCGCCTTCGCCGAAAACTCCGCGGGCGGCGGGAAGACTCGATCCTCTTGCATGACCGTGGCGAGACGGCCGTCAGCCTTCTGCGGCGATGACATGGTGACCCTGTCGTGATGCGGGAAAGCCGACAGTATATCGGCCCTTCACCGCGTCTTCACCCGGGCCGCCGGGAAGCGGAGTCACGCCAGAATCTCGGTGACAACCCGCTGAGTCTCGACACCCGTGAGCCGCTGGTCGAGCCCCTGGAACTTGAACGTGAACCGCTCGTGGTCGATCCCCATGAGGTGCAGGATCGTGGCGTTGAAGTCGTTCACGTGAACCGGGTTCTCGACGACGTTGTAGCTGAAGTCGTCGGTCTCGCCGAACGACACGCCCCCCTTCGCGCCGCCGCCGGCCATCCACATGCAAAAGTTCCGCGGATGGTGGTCGCGGCCGTAGTTGTCCTTCGTGAGCGTGCCCTGCGAGTAGACCGTGCGGCCGAACTCGCCCCCCCAGACGACGAGCGTGTCGTCGAGCAGGCCGCGGGCCCGGAGATCCTGCACGAGCGCGGCCGTCGCCTGGTCGGTGTCGAGACACTGGGCGCGGAGGTCGTTCGGCAGGTTGCCGTGCTGGTCCCAGCCGCGGTGGAGGATCTGTACCGCCCGCACTCCCCGCTCCACGAGCCTGCGGGCGAGCAGCAAGCTGTGGGTGAAGGAGCCGGTCTTCTTCACATCGTCGCCATACATCGCGAGCGTCGCCGCACTCTCATTCGAGATGTCGGTCAACTCCGGCACGCTCGCCTGCATCCGGAAGGCCATCTCGTACTGGGAGATCCGCGTCTGGATCTCCGGGTCGCCATACCGCTCGAAGCCGCGGGCATTGAGCGCGCCGAGCGTGTCGAGCGTGCGGCGCCGGTCGGCCCGCGTCACACCCTCGGGGTTCTGGAGATAGAGCACGGGATCGCCCGAGCCGCGGAGGGCCACGCCCGAAAACCGGGTCGGCAGGTAGCCGCTCGACCACATCCTGGTGAAGATCGCCTGGCTGGGATTGATGTCGGGCTGCGGCGTGAAGACGACGAACGCCGGAAGATCGTCGCTCTCGCTCCCGAGGCCGTAGGAGAGCCAGCTGCCCAGGCTCGCCTTGCCCGGAATCTCGCTGCCGGTCATCACGAACGTGCAGGCCGGGTCGTGGTTGATGGCGTTCGTGTGGAGGGTCTTCACGAGCGAGATCTCGTCGACGATCTTCGCCGTGTGGGGCAGGAGCTCCGTGCAGATCCACCGCCCGCACTGCCCGGCCTGCTCGAACTTGAACTTCGATGGTGCCACCGGGAACCGGGCCTGCCCGCTCGTCATCGTGGTGAGCCGCTGCTCGCCGCGGACGCTCGGCGGGATGTCCTTGTCGAAGTAGTCGACGAGCTTCGGCTTGTAGTCCCAGAGGTCGATCTGCGAGGGGCCGCCGTTCAAATGGATGTAGATGACGCTCTTCGCCTTCGGGGCATGGTGCGGAAGCCCGGGCAGCGGCGGGTGAACGCGGCCGGGCTTGTTCGCCGCCGGAGCGGTCGCCGCCTCTCCGACCGCCCGCGACTCGAGCAGCGAGAGGGCCGCCGCCCCCACGCCCACGCCCGAGCCCCGGAGGAACGCCCGTCGGGCCATCGCGGTGCGAAACGCATCGAAAGCGGCATTCATTCCGTGCATGGCGCTAGTTCCTCGTGAGGGTCTCGTCGAGATTCAGGATCGTGTTGGCGACGAGCGTCCAGGCCGCCAGTTCGGCCGGCTCCACGTGGGCCGGCGGCTCGGAGTCGCCGATCCGCACGAGCTTCCCGGCGGCAGATGGGTCGGCCTTGTATCGCTCGCGGTGCGCGGCCAGCGATTCGGCCATGATTCCGGCCTCGGCCGGCTCCGGCTCGCGGGCGAGCACGGTCCGGAAGAGCCAGCCGATCCGGCCGGCGTCGTCGACGGCGCTCGCAGCCAGGACCCGCGCGGCAAGCGCTCTCGCCGCCTCGACGTGCTGCACGTCGTTCATGAGCTGCAACGCCTGCAGCGGCGTGTTGCTCCGCTCGCGGCGTGCGCAGAACTGCTCGCGATTGGGCGCGTCGAAGTTCGACATGAACGGGGGCGGAGCCGTCCGCTTGAGAAACGCATACAGGCTGCGGCGGTAAAGCGACTCACCAAAATCACGGTAGTAGGTCCGCGTGTTCGAGCCCGCGAAACCCACCGGCTCCCAGATGTTGTCGGGCTGGTAGGGCTTCACGCCGCGGCCGCCCATCGTCGGCACGAGCAACCCCGAAACGAAGAGGGCCTGGTCGCGGATCTGCTCGGCGTCGAGACGGATCCGCGGGCCCCGTGCGAGCATGCGGTTCTCGGGATCGCGGGCGAGCTGCTGCGGCTGCACCGCGGCCGACCGCTTGAAGGCGTCGCTCGATACGATCAATCGCACGATCCTCCGCGTGTCCCAGCCGCTCTCTCGGTATTCGGCCGCGAGCCAGTCGAGCAATTCAGGATGGCTCGGCGGCTCTCCCTGGAGGCCGAAGTCTTCGTGGGTCTTCACGAGGCCGATTCCGAACAACTGCTGCCAGAGCCGGTTGGCCGCGACACGGCCCGTGAGCGGATGCTCTTTCGACACGAGCCACTTGGCGAGATCGAGCCGCGATGGCGTCTGCCCTTCCGGTACCTCGAGAGGAGGCAGGAACGCGGGCGTGCTGCGGGTCACCTTCTCGCCCGGCTTGTCGTAGGCGCCCCGCTGCATCACGAAGCTCTCCCGCATCTTCGGCAGGTCGTTGAAGACGAGGCTCCGAGGAACGAGGTCGTCGATCCCGTCGCGGATCTTCGCAAGCGCGTCGAACTCGGCGGCCGCGGCGATGAGTTTTTCAGGCGGGCTCGCCCAGACCTGCGTCATCCAATGTCGCCTGAGCCTCGCAAGGTCGGCCGGATCGGTCGTCTTCTCGGGGCCCTGCTGAACGATCGACCGCAGCGAGACGGGAATCTCTTGAAGATCCGAATCCTGCTTCGACGACTTCTGCCTCCACCAGGCGATGAACGACCGGGCCGCATCCGTGGCGGCAGCGTCGGTGACCGAGACGCCGATCGAGTCCCAGCGGGCGTGGCCGCGGGCCTGTGCGAGTCCCAACGCCGTCACCCGCATCCCGGGCGTGAGCTGCATGCGGCCCGGATCGATCGCCAGCCGAGCCCAAGTGCCAGCTTTGGGAAGCGGTCCTGCATGCACGAGACCGTGGTCGGTTTTTCGCGTGTCGGTGAACGGCACGTCGGACCAGTCGCCCCAGACGACGCCGTGCCGCCACGACTTGCTCCGCAACTGCAGCATCACGGCCTCCGGCGGATCGTCGGGATCGAGCCAGACGTGGAGGACGAGTTCACCCTTGTCGGGGATCGTGAACGTCGCGTCGCCGTCGGTCGCCACGACCTGCACCGGCGCCGTCGCCACGACGTCGAGGCAATGGCTCCCCGCCTGCGGCGGTGCGGCGGGTGCGGCCGCGATCCAGTCCGCCGTGCCGCCGGGGCTCGCCCGGACGACCGCTCCCTCGGGCCAGCCGTCGGCCAGCCAGGGCGTCTCGCGCCTGCCGGACGGCGAGGCCCCGTCGGCCGGATCGACATAGCCGGCAGCCGCGATCGCATCGTCGAGGGCTTTTTCGTAGGGGGCCATTTCGCGGTCGATCGCGGCGAGCAGTTCCTCCTGCGACGGCGTCTTCACCGCAAGCGAGGGCGCCGTGCGCCGCGTGTTGCCGTCAAAGCCGGGATCGGCCGCCGAATTGAAGAAGGCGTAGAGCGAATAAAACTCCTTGTGCGAGATCGGGTCGAACTTGTGGCTGTGGCAGACGGCACATTGGCCCGTGAGGCCCATCCAGGCATTGGTCATCGTGGCCGTGCGGTCGACGGCGTACCGAAACAGCAGTTCCTCGTTGATCGACCCCCCTTCGCTCGTCGTCACGTTCGCGCGGCAGAAGCCGGTGGCGATTTTTTGATCGTTCGTCGCGTCAGGCAGCAGGTCGCCGGCGAGTTGCCAGACGGTGAACTGGTCGAAAGGGAGATTCTCGTTGAAGGCCTTCACGACCCAGTCGCGGTAGATCCACATTTCCCGTTCGTTGTCGAGATGGAGGCCGTGGGTGTCGGCATAGCGGGCATGATCGAGCCAGTGGCGGGCCATCTCCTCGCCGTGGTGCGGGCTTGCGAGCAGTTTGTCGACGAGTTTTTGATACGCGTCGGGCGACGAGTCGGCGACGAACGCGGCCACCTGATCGGGCGTCGGCGGCAGGCCCGTGAGTGCAAACGAGAGCCGCCGGATGAGCGTGGGCCGATCGGCCTCGGCGTTCACCGGCAGCTTGGCGACGGTGA
>JBBAVU010000038.1:0-8507 GCA_040397565.1 Pirellulales bacterium
TCACCGAAAAGTTGTCCCGGCGCAGGCCGCATCTGGTGGAAAGCCTATAATCCGCCTGTCGTTCCCCGGTGACGGCCGGGGAGATAACAGCCCGGCGGCGGTCTCACAGTGATCGCGACGGCTGGGATTCCTTTCGCGAAAGGAGGTGGTCTAGTGACGCAAGACTGTACCGGAGGGCTGCGCCGATAGCGGCGAGTCGACGGGCCTGCCGTTGATGCAGCCCACCAAATGGTTCCTACGGCTGCCGCCCCCTCGCGGGGCGGCAGCTTTTTTTGGCAAGGACATTCGCCGCAAGCACGCAGGAATGCGACCTTCATCATGAACCGGTTCCGAGATTTTCTCGCCGCCGTCTTCACCGCCCCGCCGGATGACGTTTCCCCGTGCGTCGCGCAGACGAACTCCTTTCGCGAGGTCGTGTCGCTGCAGGCGCTGTTCGTGACGTTGACCGTGGCGCTCCTGGCGTATGTCAGGAGCTCTCCGACGTTCGAGCTGCGGGTGGATCTGCTCTTCGCGGCGCTGGCGTCGCTGCCCATGATGGGCCTCTACCACCTTGTGAGCAGCCGCATGAAGACCGAGGCGGGCGACGTCTACGTCTGCACGAAGCCGATCCGCGTTTA
The DNA here is from genome assembly GCA_040397565.1 of Pirellulales bacterium. Lineage (GTDB taxonomy): Bacteria > Planctomycetota > Planctomycetia > Pirellulales > UBA1268 > UBA4655. The sequence goes on from JBBAVU010000038.1 coordinate 618, forward strand.
CGCGAGGCACGCGATGATTCTGGACATCGCGATCGTGGTGACAGTGTCGCTCCTGTATTGGTGGCGGCAGCTCCCCGGGCAGTGATGCCCCCGCAGCATCGCGGGCTCCGAGCCGACGCCAGGCCGCAGGGTTTACCCGGCTTCGCCACTCGACCGCGGGCCGGGCTTCGTCGGAGAATTCGCCAAATCCTGCCGCGCGACCCGGCCGATGGTATCGATGAAACCGAACAGCGGGGCCGGCGACGTGCGAAGGCGGCATCATGCCACTGGGCGGTTGATTCCATGGCTGGCCGCCGTGTTCGGGTGGTGCCTCGTCGGACTGGCCGCGGCCGAGGAGCCGCCGCAGCCCTACGTCGAAGAGCCTGCGTACGCGGTGGCACCGCACCTTCTTGGCACTCCGGACGGCTTTCGCGCGAGGCTCGCCGACGCCGGGGTGACCATCCTCGCCGATAACACGAGCTTCTACATCGGCAACACCAACGGCGGCTTCGACCAGGCCTTCGATTACGCCGGGCACGGCGACTACTGCGCGCACCTCGACGGCGGAAAGCTCGGCGTGCGGGAGGGGCTCCATCTCAAGCTCCGCGCCGAGCACCGCTACGGCGAGACGATCGTCGGGAACGTGGGCTGCTTCATCTCGCCGACGCTGATCGCCGACCTGCCGGTCTACGACAGCGAGGAGCTGTATCTGACGAACGTGCTATTCACGCAGGAGCTGACCGACGCCTTCTCCGTGTTCGCCGGCAAGATGGACACGCTCGATGGCGACATGAACGCCTTCGCCCACGGACGGGGGAAGACGCAGTTCTCGAACATGGGGTTCGTCTTCAACCCGATCGTGGGCGCGACGGTGCCCTACTCCACGCTGGGAGCGGGGTTCGTCTTCCATCCCGACGACGGGCCGATGGTCATGGTGACCGTGCTCAACTCGAAGGACACGACGGCCACGAGCGGCTTCGAGACGCTGTTCAATGACGGCATGCTTCTGTCGGCGGCCGTGCGGCTCCCCACGAATCTGTTCGATCGGCCGGGGCACCAGCTCCTCGGCGGCACCTGGAACAGCCGCACCTACACGTCGATCTCCGAGGCCTATATCCCGTACCCGGACGTGGGTCTCCCGACGACCCGCGGCTCGTGGTGCCTCTATTGGAACTTCGACCAGGTGCTGTTCGTCGATCCCTCGGACGAAACGCGGGGCTGGGGACCGTTCGGCCGCGCGGGGATCGCGGATGAAAACACGAGCCCGATCGACACGTTCCTGAGCTTCGGCTTCGGAGGCAACGTGCCGGGCCGGACGCGTCGCGACGATACGTTCGGCGTCGGCTGGTATTACGCATCGACGAGCCCCCGCATCGGACCGCTCATCACGTCGAAGTTTGGCCCGATCGGCGACGGCCAGGGCATCGAGTGCTTCTACAACTATGCGGTCTCTCCGGCCGTCCGCATCACTCCCGACCTGCAATACGTCGTGCCGTCGCTCCGATCGGCGGACCCGTCGCTGATCGCCGGCGTGCGGGCGCTTGTGAGCTTCTGAATCGCCACGGCTCCGATCGGGATCGATACACTATGTCGATCCCCCTTTACCTCCCGGCCGTGATCACATTCATCCATACTGCCGACTGGCAGCTCGGGAAGCCGTTTTCCAGGGTGGCCGACGAGGAGAGCCGGGCCCGATTGCGGCAGGAGCGGCTCGACGCGGTCCGCCGGATCGGCGACCTGGCCCGCGAGCGGCGGGCGGCTTTCGTCGTGGTGGCGGGCGACCTCTTTGATTCAAACCGGCCCACGAACCGCACGGTCTCCGAGGCCTGCGACGCGATCGCATCGATCGGCGTTCCCGTGCACGTCATCCCCGGCAACCACGACCACGCGGGGCCCGGCAGCATCTGGGAGCAGGATTTCTTTCTCGCCGAGAGCCGCGAGCGGGCGCCGAACCTGAAGGTGCACCTCACGACAAATCCTGTGGATGAGTCGGGCTGCATTCTCCTCCCCTGCCCGCTCCACCGCCGACAGGCCGCGAGCGACCCCTGCGGCTGGATCCGTGAATTCGATTTTGCGTCGCTCGACGGGCGGCCGCGGATCCTCATCGCCCACGGCAGCACGGTCGACTTCAAGGGGGAGCAGGACGAGGAAGATCTCGCCGTGCAGCCCAACTTCATCCAGCTCGAGCATCTACCAACGAGTGAACTCGACTACATCGCCCTCGGCGACTGGCATGGATTCGCGAAGGCGGGCGACAAGGCCTGGTATGCCGGCAGCCACGAGACCGACCGCTTTCCGAAGGCTGGACAAACGACCGGCCATGTGGCCGTCGTGCGGGTCGGGCGGGGAGCGGCGCCGGAGGTCGAACCGGTCCGCACCGGTCGCTCCCGCTGGCTCGTGCATGAGGAGACGTTTTCCGGCGACGCGGGGCCGGCGACGCTCCACGATCTTCTCAACCAACTGACGCAGGAGCCGGGCAGGCAGTGGGTGCTCTTGAAGCTCTCGCTCGCGGGGAGCCTCGGCCTCGCCGCCCACGCCGAACTCGAGGCCAGACTCCGCAGCTGGCAGGCGGCGCTCCTCGACCTGCGGCTCGACCGAAACGTGGCGATCGAGCCGTCGGACGCGGAAATCGAAGCGCTCGTGGACTGCCCCGACGATCCCCTGATCGGCCATGTGGCCCGCGAGCTCGTCGCGCGGCGCGAAGCGGGCGGCGACGACGGGCCGATCGCCGCGACGGCGCTTGCGATGCTCCACCAGCTGGCCGGGGGCGACGCATGAGGCTCAAGGCCGCCACGCTCCGCAACTACCGCATGCACGAGGAGCTCCGGGTGGAGTTCGACCCGGCGAGGACGGTCGTCGGCGGCCCGAACGAGTCGGGCAAGAGCACGCTCGTGGAGGCGATCCACCGGGCGCTCTTCTTCCGCCACCGCTCGGCCGTCGATCTCGAAAGCATCCGGCCGCGGCGGCTTACGGCCGCGCCGGAAGTGGTCGTCGAGTTTTCGCGGCGGGGTCACGAGTACGAACTGCACAAGGTCTTCAAGGGCCCGCAGGGCTCCGTCGCCAAGCTCACCGACCGCACGACGGGCGAACAGTTCACCGGCGACGAGGCCGACGACCGGCTCCGCGATCTCCTGGGCGTGGACGACGTCCATCCGTCGAAGTTCAGGGGGCAGTGGTCGCACCTCTGGGTCTGGCAGGGGATGGCCACGGCCGACCCGACGTCGGCCGACGTGGCGAGCGACTCCGCGAAGAAGCTGCGGCTGAAGCTCGCCGGAGGTCCGGGCCGGGGGCTCGGCGAGTCCGAACACGATTCTGCAACCTATGCAACGATCGTGGCCACGCACGGCGAAACGTATGGCGCGAAGGGCGTCGTGCTCAAAAGCTCCGACCTCGCCGCCGCACGGGCCGACGTCGATACCGCCCGGCAGGCCGCGGCCGACGCCGCCGCGACGCTCCGCGACCTCGAGCAGGCGGCCGACGCGATCCTGCGGGAGGAGGCGACGCTCGCCGGCTGCAGCGACACGCTCGACGAGGCCGCGCGGGCAATCGCGCGGACCGACGCCGTCCTCGCCCGGATCGAGGGCGTCGAACGGCAGCTCGAACACGAGAAACGGGAACTGAAGGCGGCCGACGACGCCTACGCGACGCTCGCCCAAGGGGATGCGGAGATCCGCTCGCTCGACCAGGCCATCGCCGCGGTCCGCACGTCGCTCGCCCCACAGGAAACCGATCTCGCCACGCTCGCCGGCCACGAGAAGCGTTCGCAGGAGGCCGAGACGCAGGCGGCCGCCGCGCTCGCGCAGGCCGCCGCCGAAGAGCGGACGGCGATGACCGAGCAGGATTTCTTCGAGACGATCGGCCGGGCGTTTGGCCTCGCGGCGAGGCGGGCGCAGCTCGAGAAGACGCTCGGCCAGATCGCGGCACGCGAGGCCGAGATCGCGCGGCTCGACAGCCAGCTCCGCGAGCTGCCCACGATCAACGAGAAGCAGGCCGACGAGCTCGCCGACCTCGAGCGGCGGCTGGGAGTGGCGAAGGCCACGCTCGACGCGATCGCCACCCGCATCGAGGTGCGCTCTGCGGCGGAGACGATCTCGCTCGGCGAGGAGCGGCTCGAGGCCGGTGAGGAAAAGACGCTCACGGACGCGGCGGATCTCACGATCGGCCGGGGCACGACGATCCGCGTGACCCCGGGCGGCGGGCAGACGCTCGCCGACGTGCGGCGGACCATCGCCGAGATCGATGGCTCGCTTGCTTCAAAGCTCACGGCTCTCGGCGTCGCCTCGGCCGCCGCGGCCCGAGAAACCTTCGAACACCGCACCACCGCCGACTCTCTTCGCAAGCAGCTCTTGGCCACCGTCGAAGAGCTCGGGGGCGAGGAGCTGAAGGCGGAGCTCGCACAGACGCTCTCGGCGATCGAGGCCGCCGACGCGGAGATCGCCCGGAAGCTGCCGACCGGCCGTGCTCGGCCCGCCGATGCCGCGGCGATCGCAACGGCGAGGGAGCAGGTGGCGCGTCGGCATGCCGATGCGGCGAAGGCCTTCCAGGATGCGCAAGATGGCTTCGACGCCGCTCGAAGGGCCGCCGCCGACGCGACGAAGCGGCGGCAGGAAGCCGAGGCGGCGATGACGGCGAGCCGCGAGGATCTCCAACGGCTCGGCATCCGCAAGCTCGCGCTCGAAAGCCATCACGGCGGCGATCGCGAGGGCCGGCTGTGCGAGCGGGCCGACGCGAAGAAGAAGGCCGGGGAAACCGTCGCCGGGCTCGAGCAGTCGCTCGCCTCGCTCAATCCCACGCAGGCCCGGGCCGACCGGGAGCGACTCGCCCGCACCGTCGAACTCACCGAGAAGAAGGCCGCGGAGGCGAGGGAACGGCAGGCCACCGCCCGCGGCCGCTTGCAGCAGGCGGGCTCGACCGATCTCCACACGGCGAAGGCCTCGGCCGATGCGCGGCTCGAGCTGGCCGAGCGGCGGCTTGCCGAGATCGATCGCCGCGGCCGCGCGATCGATCTGTTGCGAAAGCTCTTCGACGACCGTCGGCAGGCGGTCGCGGAGCAGCTTGCGGCGCCGCTGCGCGACAAGGTCGCAGAGTATCTCGACGCCCTCTGCGGCGGCGGCAGCCGCGTGGAGGTGAGCCTCACCAACGACGGCCTCGCGGGCTTGAAGGTGAGCCGGCCGACCGCCGACGGCGGGTCGTTCGACTTCGGCTCGCTCAGCGGCGGCACGAAGGAACAGGTGGCCGCGGCCTGCCGTCTCGCGATGGCGGAACTCTTGGCCGACGGCGACACCTGCCTCCCGATCGTCTTCGACGACGCCTTCACCAACTCCGACCCCGAGCGGATCCAGGGCGTGCAGCGGGTGCTCGACCTCGGCGCCCGCCGCGGCCTCCAGATCATCGTGCTCTCCTGCAACCCGCAGGACTACGGCCTGCTCGGCGCGAAGGCGATCGACCTCACACCAGGCAGCCCCACACCCACCGGCCCTACACCCGCCTGATCGTCGCAAAGCGGGCCTTCGCGCCCCCTTCGCTGAAGATCGCGTGCGGGATGCCCGGCACGACCTCGAACCGAGCGGGCTCGATCGACTCGACGACCCAGCCGTCGCGAAAGGCGTCGCGAAGCTCCCGCTCCGACACCCGCCTCGGCCCGTGCTCCCCAGGCTCGGAATCCGAGAAGCAGAGGATGAAGACCCGCGCACCCGGCTCGAGCAGTTTCGCGAGCGCCGAAACGTAGGCCGCCCGACGCACGTCGTCGAACACGTGGAAGAGGCCGCAGTCGGTAACGGCATCGAATCGCTCCGGAATCTCTCCGACGGAGAGCGCGTCCATCACGAGGAACGTGGCGGAGATGCCCCCGTCGCGTGCCTTCGCCCGGGCGAGGCTGATCGGCCCCTCCAGGAAATCGATGCCCGTCACCCGGCAGCCCTGCCTGGCAAGATGGATCGCGAGGTCGCCCGTGCCGCAGCCGATGTCGAGCACGCGGGCCGGCCCCCCCTGCCCCGTCGCGACGATCCGTTCCGACGCCTCGACGAACGGCCGCTGCGGACGGCCGATGTCCCAGGGAGCCTTCGGCGCCTCGTAGTAGCCGGTGAACCGTGCGCGGTCGGCTTCGGACTCTGCGGATTGCGTCATGACGTGATGGCGAATGCGGGAGGAATCGAACGGCATGTATCATACGAAATCACGATGAAGATGAAGTCGCACTCCTCCATCCGCGCGTTGACCGCCACGGCCTGCCTGTTCTTCCCGCTCGCCACGAGGCTGCCCGGCGCGGAGAACGATGCGCCGCAGGCGATCGAAGCCTCTCCCGCTGGCAGTGCCCCCGCAGGAATGGCATGGATCCCGGGCGGCTGGTTCACGATGGGCGACGAGATGTTTCAAGACGCCCGGCCGCGTAGGCGGGTGAAGGTGAACGGCTTCTGGATCGAGACGAAGGAGGTCACGAACAAGGAGTTCGCGGCGTTCGTCGCGGCGACCGGCTACGTCACCGTGGCCGAGCGGCCGATCGATCCCGCGAAGTATCCGGGCGTCGAGAAGTCGCAGCTCGAGCCAGGGTCGGTCGTCTTCTCGCCACCGGACGAGGCCGTGCCGCTCGACGACCACCTCCGCTGGTGGCGGTGGGTGAAGGGCGCCTGCTGGAAGCATCCCGAGGGGCCGAAGTCGTCGATCGAAGGACGCGACGATCATCCCGTCGTGCACGTCGCCTTCGAGGATGCGACGGCCTACGCGAAGTGGGCCGGCAAGCGGCTGCCGACGGAAGCGGAGTGGGAGCGGGCGGCCCGCGGCGGCGTCGACGGCAAGCCATTCAGCTGGGGCGACGCCCCGCCGGGCGAGCCCGCTTGGCAGACGAACATCTGGCAGGGAAAGTTTCCGCAGGAGAACACGCGGGCCGACGGCTACGTCGCCGCCGCGCCGGTCGGCTCGTTTCCCGCGAACCCCTACGGCCTCTTCGACATGGCGGGGAACGTCTGGGAGTGGTGCGCCGACTGGTATCGCCCCGACACGTTCGAGACCGACGGCGTCGAGAATCCGAAGGGGCCGGCCTCGAGCCACGACCCGCAGGAGCCGGGCATCGCCAAGCGGGTGCAGAAGGGTGGCAGCTACCTCTGCAGCGACGTCTACTGCCGACGCTACCGCCCCGGGGGCCGCGGCAAGGGGGATATCGAGAGCGGCACGAACCACATCGGGTTTCGCTGCGTGAAAGACGCCCCGGAGCCCCGCTGAAACCGGCGCGGCCCCCCGACGGCCGAAAGGGTATCCTCTCGAGGCGACCGGCGGCCCGAAAACCGCCATTCACGAACGGACTCCATTGCACGGCCGCATGATCGAATCGCTGCTCACTCTACCGCTCTTCGCGATCGAGGCCGCTCCCGGCTGGCAGGCGGGCCTCACGGCCGTCGTGGTCGTGATCACGCTCGTGCTGCTGCTCTTCGTGCAGCGGTCGCCCGACATGGCGATGATCGGCGGCGTCGTCGTGCTCCTCGCCGCGGGCGTGCTCACGCCCGACGAGGCCTTCAAGGGGATGAGCAACGAGGGCATGCTCACGGTGGCCGCCCTCTTCGTCGTGGCCGCCGCGGTCGAGCGGACGGGAGCGCTCGCGGCGATCGTGGACCGTTTCCTCGGCCGGCCGGAGTCGCTCGCTTCGGCACAGATCCGCACGATGGTGGCCCCCAGCATCCTCTCGGCCTTCATGAACAACACGCCGATCGTCGCCCTCATGGTTCCGGCGATCCGCAGCTGGGCGAAGAAAAACCGGCTCGCGGTCTCGAAGCTCCTCATGCCGATGAACTGCGCGGTCGTGCTCGGCGGCCTCTGCACCCTGATCGGCACGAGCACGAACGTCGTCGTGAGCGGCCTCTACGCCACGAAGACCGGCCACCCGCTCGGGATGTTCGACATCACCTGGATCGGCCTGCC
>JBBAVU010000038.1:8607-18958 GCA_040397565.1 Pirellulales bacterium
CAGGTCTTCAAGCTCGACGACCCGCGGAGCGAGCGGGTGCTCGTGGAGGCGGCCGTCTCCAACACCTGCCCGCTCGTCGGCCGCACGATCCGCGAGGGGCGGTTTCGCTCGGCCTATGACGCCGTCGTGATCGCCGTCGCGCGAAACGGTGAGCGGCTCAACATGAAGATCGGCGACGTGGCCCTCGAGCCGGGCGACACGCTCCTCCTCGAGGCGAGCCCGCAGTTCATCGAGCGGCAGCGGTCGAGCCGTAATTTCTACCTCGTGAGCGAGGTCACGGGCTCGACGCCGCCGCGGCATGATCATGCATGGCTCGCCTGCACGATCCTCGTGGCGATGGTGCTCGCGGCGGCGATGGAACTCGTGCCGATGATCGCGGCCGCCACCTTCGCCGCGGCCGCGGTCGTGGCCACGCGGTGCATCAACTCCACGGAGGCCAGGCGGTCGATCGAGTGGGAGTCGCTCCTGCTCATCGCCGCGAGCTTCGGCCTCGCCCGCGCGATGGAGAAGACGGGCCTCGCCGAGGACGTCGCCCGAGGGACGATCTCGCTCGCGGGCGACAGCCCCCATGCGGCGCTCGCAGCGATCTACTTCGTGGCGATGCTCTTCACCGAGCTCATGAGCAACAACGCGGCGGCCGTGCTCGTCTTCCCGATCGCCTGGCAGACGGCCGCGGACCTCGGCGTGAACCCGATGCCGTTCGTGATCGCGATCACGATCGCCGCCAGCTGCGGCTTCGCGACGCCGATGGGCTACCAGACGAACCTCATGATCTACGGCGCCGGCGGCTACAAATTCAGCGACTACCTGCGGTTCGGCGGCCCGCTCAACCTGATCGTGATGGCGATCACGGTCTTCCTCGCGCCCCTCATCTGGCCGTTTTGAGCCGGAAAAATCGTCACAGAACCCCCAGGCTGGCGGTCGCACGGGCCCCTGCACGCCGTGGAAGGCCGGGGTTCCTTTCCAAAGGCCGCCTGCGACCGTAGGCTTTTCGACTGGCGTTGCCCCGGATTTCCGGGATTTTCCGACCCCGGCGCGACCGGATGAGCGAGATCCTCTTCCACTACTACCGCGTGAACCCGACGACATGGTTCTACCTGTCGTCGATCCTCGCGATCACGCTGTTCTTCAAGTTCGGCCGCCTCTGGAGCGTCCGGAACCTCGACCTCGCCGGGCTCGTCCTGCTCGCCCCGGGCCTGCTCGCCGTCGAGTACGGCGGGTTCAAGGCGTCGCCGGAGGCCCAGCAGCTCGGGTACGTCTGGATCTTCGCGGTGACCGGATTCTTCATGATGCGGATGCTGTTCGATTCGCTCATGGTCCGTCGGCCGCTCCTCGAGCCCAACCTCACGAGCGGCGGGCTGCTCTTCCTCGGGGCGGCGCTCCTGATCTTCCTCATGGCGAACGTGCTCAACACGCGTCCGCAGCGGGACGACGTGGCCGGGGCGGCGACCGCCGACAAGCTTCAGGCCCAGGAGGCCGACGTCGACGCCGACCAGCTCGCGCGGCTCGGGCCGGGCTATCCGCTCCTTTTCCTTCTGCCGAAGATCTCGACGCAGCGGATCTTCGCCCCCGACGCCGACGGGGCGGAGCAGGTCGAGAAGGGCGACTCGGCCCGCCGCGAACGGCACGAGGCGGCGGCGAGGATCATGGCGATCGTCTCGCAGCTGGCGATCGTGGCCGGGACGGTCCTCATCGGCTGGCTCCACTTCGAGAACCCGCGGCTGGGCATCGCCGCCGCCGTGCTCTACCTGCTGCTTCCCTACACGGCGATCATGACCGGGCGGGTCGATCACGCCCTGCCGGGCGCCCTCATCACCTGGGCCGTCGCCGCCTACCGCCGGCCGCTCGTCTCCGGGGCGCTCATCGGCCTCGCCATGGGCACGATCTACTATCCCGTCTTCCTGCTGCCGCTGTGGTGCAGCTTCTACTGGGAGCGGGGGATCCGCCGCTTCGCCCTCGGTGTGTCGGCGACGCTGCTGGCGCTCGTGGCGGGCCTCTGGATCACGTCGCCCGACCTCACGGTGTTCATCGGCCAGTTGCGGCAGATGTTCGGCTGGATCTTCCCGAGCGCCGTGTCGCTCGAGGGATTCTGGGCGCTGCCGAGCAACGACGCGGTCTTTCGCCTGCCGGTGATCGCCGCGTTCGTCGCGATGATCTCCACGATGGCGATCTGGCCGGCCCACAAGAACCTCGGCACGCTCATGAGCTGCTCGGCGGCCGTGCTGCTCGGCAGCCAGTTCTGGAAGGCCCACAACGGCGGCCTCTTCATGGCGTGGTATCTGCCGATGCTCCTGCTCGTGATCTTCCGGCCGAACCTCGAGGACCGCGTGGCCCTGTCCGTGCTCGACGCGGAGTGGTTCGCGAGGCGACGCCGCGAGCCGGCCGGCGAGCGGGCCGCGTAGCTGACTGCGGCGAGCTGAGGAGCCGATCCTGCCGCGGCTCACCGCACGGGCGGGAGATCGGCGGGGCGACTGTCGGCGGTCGCGGCCCCGGCGCCCGTGCCGTCGGGCACCCTCGCGTAGATGAACGGCTTCGCAAGATCGATGCCGCTGGCGACCTCGATTTCCTTCTTCTCGAACGGCTGGAACCAGTCGGTGTCGCCCTGCTCGCCCGCGAACTCGACCTCGTCGTAGATCTCGCCGTCCTGGAAGGGGCCCGTGCCGAGGAACCAGCGGTCGCGGGTGCGGCTGGCGACGTTCTCCTCGCCGCTCTGCCAGACCGGCAGCCCGCTCTCCCGGTAGTAGGCGAAGAGGCTGATCTTCGCGACGCCCCGCTGATCGGTCCGCTTCGCGAACGCGATCTCGGGAATCGTCGTGCCGTTGCCGGCGATCTGGAGGCTCGTCGCCGGGATGCCGACGAGGATGTCGTTGCGGTCGGTGCCGATCGCCCCGGCGCGGGCCTCGACGACCACGTCGGCATCCTCGAGCTTCGCCGCGATCCGGCAGCCCGACGAAAGCAGGTGGTGCCGCAGGACGCTCGTGAGATAGTGCTGGTCGTTGGCGTCGTCCATGAAGGCCGTGTCGAGGAACACCTTCCGCCCGGCGATCGGCCGGGCATCGACCTTCTCGACCACCCGCTCGATCGCGTCGGACACGAGCAATTGCTCGGTGGCCGTCCGCTTCGAATCGCTCCAGCGGGTGTGGCCGCAGCCGATGACGCCGGCGAGGCCGACGACGGCGGCGAGAGCGATGGCGAATCGGCGATGGCGCATGGAAAAACCCGGAGGAAAAACCGCCGGGACCGTACCAAGCCGCACTGCAGCCGCCCTAGGGCAAATCCCCCGCGGAATCCGCCGCGAACCGCCGCCGGAATCGCGGCGTAGGATTGATCGACAGCGGTCGATTCCTCCCTCCGGAAAGGCGGATCCATGCAGGCGGCGAAGTCGGCGGTTCGAACGGTTCTCTTGGGCGGCGGCGCGGCGTTCGCGATCGCGGTGCTCCTCGGCACGGGCCTCGCCTCGCGGGCCGAGGCCCGACCCCGCAACCCCTACTCGAGCTTCAACCTCTCCGGCGTGAACTACGGCGCCATGCAGTGGGAACGCGCCCAGCGGCAGGGCCGCCGCGTCTGGCCCTACTACAACACGCCGTCGCGGAGCTATTCCCGCGGCGCGGCCGTGAGCGGCGGCACCGGCGGAACCGTCATCCGTCGGAGCCGGTAGGAGGGGAGCCGGTAGGCGGGTCGTCCTGGTACATACGGTAGGTCTTCGAGCGGATCGCACCGCCGCGCTCGAGGCTCTTTCGCGAGAGGTGGTTGCTCTCGAGCACCCACGAGAACTCGACCTCCTTCATGCCCCAGTCCTTGAGCGGCTTCACGAGGCCGCTCAGGAGCACGAGGCCGATCCCCCACGCCTGGAACTCCGGCACGACGTTGGCCGTCATCGCCCGCATGTTCTTGATCGCCCGCCGATTCCACAAAAGCCGCAGAAACCCGAACGGGAACAGCCGGCCGTCGATCGCGCGAATCCGCGGGTTGTAGTCGAGCAGCGAGAAGGTCGTGCCGACCGGCTTCCCCTCGACCTCGGCGACGAGCGCGAGCTCCGGCACGATGAGGTGCTTCAGCTCCGCGGCCAGGTGGTTGATCTCGTTCTTCGTGAAGGGCACGAAGCCCCAGGTGCCGGGCAGGCTCGCGTTGTAGGTCTCGAAGAAGAGCTTCACGCCCTCCTCGAACCGCTTCTTGTCGAGCGTCCGGATCACCACCCCGAATCGCTCGCGGATGCTCTCGGTCATCGAGTAGAGCTTCGGGTCGAGCGTCTCGAGCATCGACAACTCGCCCCAGAAGGCGTACATGTCCTGCACCTTCACGAAGCCGTTCTCCTCGACGAGGCGGGCGTAGTAGGGAGGGTTGTAGGTCATCATGAACGACGGCGGCTTGTCGAAGGCGTCGACGAGCAGGCCCGCCTCGTAGTTGAGCGACGGGTTGGCCGGGCCGCGGACGCACGTCATCCCCTTGGAGCGGAGCCAGTCCCTCGCCGCGTCGAAGAGCGCCTTCGCGGCCTCCGAGTCGTCGTCGCACTCGAAGAAGCCGAAGAAGCCCCGCTTCTCCTCGTGGATGGCGTTGTGGGCCCGGTTGACGATGGCCGTGATCCTGCCGACGTCGGTGCCGCCGCGGGTCGCCAGGAACGACCGGGCCTCCGCCTGCTCGTAGAAGGGGTGGGGCCGGAACCCGAGGAGCTGCTTCTGAGAGTGGATGAGCGGCGGCACCCAGTTGGGATTCCCGCGGTAGATCCGCCAGGCGAACCGGATGAACCGCCTCTGCTCGGAGCGGGTTTCGACCGGCCGCACGACCACGGGTTGCACGAATGAAGCTTCCTGATGCCTTGTTCGACTCTTTTCGTATCATCAAGGCCCGACGCGGCCCGCGTCAACCGAGAACGACATGAGTGAAACCCCCGGAACCGCCGCGGCCGTCGATGTCCTCGTGACCGGGGGCACGGGGCTCGTCGGCAACAACGTCATCCGCATGCTCCTCGAGGCCGGGCGGACGGTGCGGGCGCTCGTCCGCGGCCGCACGGGCCTCCAGGGGAAGGCGGTCGAGGGGCTCGCGATCGAGCGGGCCGCGGGCGACGTGACCGACGCCGACGCCGTGCAGCGGGCCGTGGCCGGCGCCGAGATCGTCGTGCACTCCGCCGCGATGGTCCACGTCGGCTGGCGCAACCTCGACGCGATGCGGCGGGTGAACGTGGAGGGGACGCGGCTCGTGGCCGAGGCGTGTCGGCGGGAGGGGGCGAGGCTCGTGCACGTTTCGAGCGTCGACGCCCTCGGGATTCCCGACGACGGTGAGCCCGGCGACGAGGAGACGCCGCCAGGCGGCATGGTCGACTGCCCCTACGTCGTCACGAAGCGGGAGGCGGAGCGGGCCGTGCTCGACGAGGTCGAACGCGGGCTCGACGCCGTGATCGTGAACCCCGTCTACATGCTCGGTCCCTGGGACTGGAAGCCGTCGAGCGGGAGGATGCTCCTCGAGGTCGCGGCGGGCCGCGGGCTCTTCTCGCCCCCCGGCTCGAACGACTTCGCCGACGTCCGCGACGTGGCCGCGGGAATCCTCTCGGCGATGACGCTCGGGGTCACGGGCCGCCGCTACATCCTCGGCGGCCATCCGCTCTCCTACGGCGACGCCTGGAAGATCTTCGCGCGGACGACCGGCCGCAGGCCCCCGCTTCGCGACGCGCCGCCGCGGATCGTGAAGGCGGCGGGCCGCTTCGGCGATCTCGTCGCCGCGGTCACGGGCCGCGAGGGGCCGGTGAACTCCGCCGCGACCGGCATGTCGATGCTGCGGCACAACTTCCGGTTCGACCGGGCCCGCACGGAGCTCAACTACACCGTCAGGCCGATCGAGCGGACGGTCGCCGACACGTGGGACTGGTTCCTCGCCCACGGCTACGCGAAGCGGTGAAGCTGCCATGCCACACATCCTCGTCGTCGAAGACGAAGAGCACCTCGCGATCGGCATCAAGTTCAACCTCGAGGCGGAGGGATTCACCGTCACCACCGTCGGCGACGGCCAGGCCGCGATCGAGGCGGTGGCCTCCGCCTCCCCGCCGATCGACTTGGTCGTGCTCGACATCATGCTCCCGGGCATGAGCGGCTACGCCGTCTGCGAGGCGATCCGGGCGAAGGGGGATGCCGTGCCGATCGTGATGCTCACCGCCCGCACGCTCGTGGAGGACCGCATCCGCGGATTCGACTCCGGCACCGACATCTATCTCCAGAAGCCCTTCGACATCGACGAATTGATCTCGATCGTGCGGAGCCTCGTCGCCAGGCGGGGCCGAGGCCAGCCGGGGGGAAGCGGCATCGCGGCCGTCGAGCCGCCCGCCGGCCGCGACGAGGCGGTCTGCCGGTTCGGCGACTGCGAGGTGAACTTCGACACCTGGGAGGCGAGGTCGGGCGACAAGCCCGTGCGGCTCACGAACCTGGAGATGAAGCTCCTGAAGTATCTCGTCGAGCACGAGGGAGTGGTCGTGTCGCGGACGGAGCTGCTCGAAAATGTCTGGGGCATGACGCACTCGCCGGCGACCCGAACGGTCGACACCTTCATGCTCAACCTGCGGAAGTACTTCGAGAAGGATCCGTCGCGGCCCGTGCACTTCCTCTCCGTCCGCGGCACCGGCTACCGCTTCGTCCGCAAGGTCGGCTGACCCGGGAGAATACCCATGACGATCGCGAATCTCGTCGAGCGGCTCGGGTCGGGAGATCCTGCCACCCGCTTGGATGCCGCCGAGCGGATCTGCCACATGGCGGAGGACGCGGCGCCGGCGGCGGTCGATCTCGTCCGCGCGTGCACGGATGCCGACGAGCAGGTCCGGGAATGGGTGGTCGCGGCGCTCGAGGGGCTCGGGGCCCCGCCGGAGGCGTCGATCCCGGCGCTCGCGGGCCTCGCGAAGTCGGAGAATCCGCTTGCGTCCTACTGGGCGATCACGCTCCTCGGACGGGCTGGGCAAGCGGCGAAAGCTGCGGTGCCGGTGCTGACGGCCTGCCTCCAAGCGGCCGACGAAGCGGTCCGCAGGCGGGCCGCCTGGGCGATCGAAAAGATCGGCCCGGCCTGAGCCGGCGGCCGATACTCCTTGCGGGTCCGCACGGCCGTCGCCAGAGGTGCGCCGCTGGGTTTTCGGGGGGGTTTCACGCCATCGGTCTCGATCGTTCCGCGGGCGGGCTGCCTGCGGAGGGGGATCGCCTTCTTCATCCTCGCGATCTCGCTTCACTGTCCCGCCGTCGCCGGGCCGGTGAAGCCGTGGGATGCGGTGCTCATCGCGAGCTTCAACATCCAGGTCTTCGGCGAATCGAAGATGGCGAAGCCGCAGGTCGTCGAGGTGCTCACCCGGGTCGTCCGCAACTTCGACATCGTCGCGATCCAGGAGGTGCGGGCGAAGTCCGACTCGATCGTGCCGGAGTTCGTCCGCCGCGTGAACGCCGACGGCAGCCGCTACCACTGGGTCATCGGCCCACGGCAGGGACGCACCGTGAGCAAGGAGCAGTACACGTTCGTCTACGACACCGACCGGATCGAGGTCGACACGGCGTCGGTCGGGATCGTGCCCGATCCCGGCGGCCGGCTCCACCGCCCGCCGATGCACGCCCGCTTCCGCACGAAGGTGATCCCGCAGCAGATGGCATTCTCCTTCTGGCTCGTCGACATCCATACCGACCCCGACGAGGTGCCGCAGGAGCTCGAGGCGCTCACCGACGTCTTCCTCGGCATGCAGCGGGCGCGGCCCGACGAGGACGACGTCATCCTCCTCGGCGACCTCAACGCCGGCCCGCCGGAGTTTCGCTCGTTTCAGCGGATCCCGAACGTCGGCTGGGCCGTTTCCGGCGTCACCACGAACACCCGCCGCACGAAGACCTACGACAACCTCGTCTTCACCCGCTCGGCCACCCGCGAGTATCTCGGGGCCTGGGGCGTGTTCGACCTCCAGAACCACTTCGGCCTGCCACTCGAGGCGGCCCTCGAGGTCTCCGACCACAACCCCGTCTGGGCGGCGTTTCACCCCTGCGAGGTTCCCGGGCAGCCCGTCGGCCCGGCCCATCCCGGCATGGCCGGCGGCCCGCCGCCGCGTCAGTGACGGCCGCCGGCAGCCACGGTTTCGAGGAAGCGACGCGGCAGATGGATGCCGGGATTGTCGCGCAAGGCCGCGATCGCCGAGGGGCTTGCCTCCTCGAGGCTCTGGAGTGAGAGCGACGCCCCCGAGTGTGAGGCGAGAATCCGCGCCACCGGATCACCGAGCCGCCTGACCCGATCGAGCGCGAGCAGCGGATGCTTCACGAGCTCCCTCGCCACGTCCTCGCCGAGCGACTCGATCCCGCAGAGCGACAGTTCGCCCGCGGCATACGTGGCGAGGATCGCGGCGACGGCGGGCGTGATGCTCCTCACGCCGCTGAGACCGAGCCCGTTGAGCCCGGCCGTGCCCCGCCGGCAGGGCCGGCCCGCGAGCACGGTGGCACGGGCGACATCGAGCGTGGCCAAGCCGCCGATCTCGAGCGGCCCGCGGTGCTGCGTGAGCGCCGCGAGCGTCGCGAGCGGGACTCCGTCGTTCACGCGGATCACGAGGGAGCCCTCGTGGCAGCCGAGCCATTCGGCCACCGGCTCGTCGAGTTCCAGCTGCTGGAAGAGGAGCGGCCCGCGGTGTGCTGCGAGATGCCGGGCCTGCTCCCGTGAGAGCCGCCGCACCGCCTTGAGGCAGAGATGCCCCTCGCGGCCGCCGAATGCCCTGGCCACGGCGTCGGAGAGCGACACGAGGCGGTGCAGGTGGAGCTGCCCCCGATGCCGCGCGAGGTGCCTCGCCGCACGGCCGGAGAGCCGCTCGCAGCCCTCGAGCGTGAGGTTGCCGCGGTGCATCGCGAGCGCCGCGGCGACCCGCGAAGGCACCCGCACGAGCCCCTCGAGATAGAGGTCGCTGGCATGCCGCGAGAGGCCCCTTGCGGCCGCGGGAGAGAGCCGTCGCAGACGCTTGAAGGAAAGCTCCCCCTCGTGCCGGCCGAGCGAGCGGGCCGCCGTCGTCGAGAGCTGGCGGAGGTTGTTGAGCGACAGTCCGCCCCCCGGGTGCTTCGCCAGTTCGGCGGCCACCGCGTCGGTGAGGTAGGTGAGCCGGTCGAGGTAGAGGTGGCCCCGGTGCCGGACGAGCTGGCGGGCGACCGAGAGGGGGAGGTGGGCCAGGCCGTGGAGATAGAGATGCGTCTTGTAGTGGCCGATGACGCCGGCCGGGGCGTCCCCCTCGGGCCGGTCGAGCGTCACCCAGCCGTAGGCGGCCGAGCCGATCGCGTCGTCCCCGGCGCGGGAGAGCCCTTCGTCGGTCGCCACGAGCGGCCTCGTGAACGCCGCCACGAGCTTGCGGGCCCGCGTCGCGTCGAGCCGCACGATCGCGCCCGTCCGCTTCCGCAGCGACACATCCTCGCCCGCTTCTGCCATCGTCTGCTCCTTCGGCGTGCGAAGCCTCGACCCTTGATCACGCCGCGAACATCGTATGCATCGGGGAAGTCGAACCACGCGGCAAACTCTGTCATAGGCTCTTTCGTTCTGACGAAATGTGCATTGAAGGAATCGGGGGCCGGTGTCTACTGGGGAGTTCCGTCTGCCCTCCAAGGAGTTCCCCATTCCATGCCCACCCACCGCCGCTTCACTCCCCGGATCATCGCCGTCGCGGCCGCACTCGCGGCCCTCGCCCCGACCCCGCCGGCGTTCGCGGCGGAGCCCGCGAAGAAGCCCAACATCCTCGTCATCTGGGGGGACGACATCGGCCAGTTCAACGTCGGGGCCTACAACCTCGGCATGATGGGCTACAAGACACCCAACATCGACCGGATCGCCCGCGAGGGAGCCCTCTTCACCGACTGGTACGGCCAGCAGAGCTGCACCGCCGGCCGCGCCGCCTTCATCACCGGCCAGTCGCCGATCCGCACCGGCCTCACGAAGGTCGGGCTCCCGGGGGCGCCGGAGGGGATGAAGAAGGAAGACCCCACGATCGCCACGCTCCTGAAGGCCAAGGGCTACATGACCGGACAGTTCGGCAAGAACCACCTCGGCGACCGGGACGACATGCTCCCGACGAACCACGGCTTCGACGAGTTCTACGGCAACCTCTACCACCTGAACGCCGAGGAGGAGCCGGAGCATCCCGACTACCCGAAGAATCCCGAGTTCAAGAAGCGGTTCGGCCCGCGGGGCGTGATCCACTCGTTCGCCGGCGGCAAGATCACCGACACCGGCCCGCTCACGAGGAAGCGGATGGAGACGATCGACGAGGAGGTGAACGAGAAGACCTTCGCCTTCATGGAGAAGGCCAAGCAGGCCGACAAGCCGTTCTTCATCTGGTGGAACTCCACGAAGATGCACATCTTCACGCACCTGAAGGAGG
>JBBAVU010000039.1:0-18747 GCA_040397565.1 Pirellulales bacterium
CTGCGGACCGACTGGCTCGAAGCCTGGGATCTCCGCGACGCCAAGGCCCGCTGAGGCCTGAAGCTTCTCCGCGCTTCACCAACCAGCTCCTCAGCATCAGAGTGCCTATGTGCCCCAATCAGTGCCACGTTTGACCGGTTCGGGGCTGCCCGTGTGCCCGAGACGGCGTATGCAGACAAGCGAAGCAAGGATTGCGGAGCGAAGTCTGCATCCGAGCGAGCGCAGCACAGGATGTGCGCAGCGAGCGTCCGGCGAGGGCACACGGGCAGCCCCGAACCCCGCAGAGTTGACGCGCAAGCGGCGCGACGTTGCTTGAGCGTGCAGTTCAGCGGCGAGCCGCGGCAACCTGCGGCTGGCCCAGCCACTGTGAGAAAGAGGCGTCGAGCGACTCGAGCAGCGGCTCGACGCCCATTGCCTCGACCGCCTCGCCGACGCAGTCGAATTCGACGTCGCCGCGGTAGCCCTGGCGGACGAGCTCGCGGACGATCCGCTGCAGCGGCAGCGTGCCCTGCCCGGGCGGGAGCCGCTCGCTCTCCGGAGACGGCGGCCCGAGCCGGTCGGCCGCCTGCACGACCGCCACCCTCGACAGCATCCGACGCAGGCTCTCGATGAACCCGGGTTCGTCGGCGAACTGCCAGAGGTCCACCGCGAGCATCACGGCCGGCTCGTCGAGGGAATCGACGAAGTCGAAGGTTTCCTCGAGCCCCCCGAGGAAACTGCAGTCGGCGGACGCCGCCGGATGGAGCGGCTTGATCGCGAGCGTCACCCCCTCGCCCTCCGCCGCCGGTCCGAGTTCGTGCATCGCCTCGGCGAGGAGCCGCCTGGCGTGGCCGATCGTGTGTCCGCCGCGGCAGCCGGCATGGAGCACGAGGACGCCGGCTCCAACCTCGACCGCGGTTGCGATCCCCTCGCGCACGTCGTCGAGGCTCTCCCGGAACGACCTGCCGTCGCCCCCGGTGAATCCGCCCCCCCACAGCAGGCTCGAAGCCCGGATGCCGGCCGTGTCGAGCAGGGCCCTCGCCTCATTGGACCCGATGTCGGAAAGCTTCGTCCTCCAAAGCGCGATCGAATCGAAGCCATGCCGCACGAGCTGCGCGATCTCCTCGGAAAGCTCGCTGCGATAGGTGCTGAACTCGCTGATCGATGCGCGGATCATTTCGACGTGCTCTCCGGAACGCGGGATCGCTCGACGGCCTCTCGGCCCACTCGAGTCCGAGGCAGTATGCAAACGCGTCGAAAAAGATGTCCAGACGGATTCGACGCGGTGTTTTTTGCCGATGGAAATGCGGTTGCCGGTGAACCGCGCCAGCACAGCAATCAGGTTTTTTCTCCGCTTGACTTTTTCACGCCGACGTTTTTTGAAATCGTGGCGGCTGGTCGCGAGCGTATACTCGATGTGATGCCGACCGATGGACGAGTCGCACCGATTCGAATCTCGGGCGGGGCCTTCATCATCCCCGCCGATGAGCTTGCGTGGCAGTTCGCCCGCAGCGGCGGCCCTGGCGGCCAGCACGTCAACCGCACGAGCAGCAAGGCCACGCTGCGGTTCGACGTGATCGGCTCCCGAAGCCTTCCCGACGAGGTTCGCGGCCGGCTGCTCGCCCAGTGCGGCGCACGGCTGACGCGGGCGGGCGAACTCGTCATCTCGAGCCAGCGTCACCGCGACCAGCCCCGCAACGTGTCCGACTGCGTCGCGAAGCTCGCGGAACTCCTCGAGCGGGCCGCCGCGAGGCCGAAGCGACGCAGGAAGACTCGGGTGCCCCGTGCGGCCGTCGCCAGGCGTCGCGAGGACAAGAAGCGGCTCTCGGTAAAGAAGGAATCGCGGCGAGGCGCGGCTGATTGAGCCCTTCAATGGGTATACTTTCGTTGGCCGTTCGGTGTCAGCCGGGCGGCCGTCCAGGAGGATGACCACGACATGGCAGGCTTTCGCGACATCGACTCCATCCTGAAGGGCTGGCCCTTCCGACCGGGAGAGGTCACCGCGCGGATGGTGAAGGCCCGGAGCGGCCGCCAGGTGATCCAGATGCGGGTCGACATGGGACTCCTCCAGATGGAGACGGAACACCGCCCCGACGGGGAGCGGCCGGGGGGCGCCGAGACGTTCTTCGACTACGTCGTCGGGGAAGCGGTGCGGGAGGGGGAATCCTTCAGACTCTCGAAGGAGCAGTGCGCCGAGGCCGACCGGGAGTTCGTCCAGTACTACCATCGCCGCATCTGCTGGCTGGCGCTGCGGGAATACAAGCGGGCCGCGAAGGACGCCGACCACAGCCTTGCCCTCATGGATTTCGTGCGAGACCACTCGCCCGACGAGGAATGGACGCTGTCGCACGAGCAGTACCGTCCGTTCGTGCTCTTCCACCGCGTGCAGGCGGGGGCGCTGGCGGCCCTCGAGGAGGACGGCCCGGAATCGGCGATCCGCGAGATCAACCGCGGCCTCGACCGGTTCAAGGACCTCTTCGAGCGGTACGACGCGGCGGACCGCTTCTCCGACGACGAACTCGTGAAGCGGCTGTCCGACATGCGTGAGCACGTCCGCCAGCGGTACGACGTTGGCAACACGCTCGAGGAGCAACTGGCGCAGGCAGTCGAGGCCGAGAATTACGAACTGGCGGCCCAGCTCCGCGACCGGATGCGCGGCCGGGAGGTCACCACGCCGGGCCTTGGCCACACGGAGGCCCGCGGCGCTGGCCAAGAGGGGCGTTGAGGGGCTGCCCGGGGAGCTGCTGCTCTGTCGCGACGGCGAGGATACGCCTGAGGCTCCTCCGCAGCCGCCCCCCGGAGGGCACGGTCGGCTTGTAGCCGTGAAAATTTTTCACTCGCCTGCCCCGGGATTGCACGGCGATCGAGGCAGTCTGGGTGCCCGCTGGGCATCCCTGGGCGTAAAGATGGGTCGGTTGTGCAGGATGCGCGGGTGAGCCTTGGATTTTTCCGGGCCGATGGGCGTTTGGCCCGGGATGTGCTTTCGAAAGTGCCGTGCAGATTTTCAAGGATGCAGCGTGCACCGCGGCGGACGAACAGGCCGCCGCGTTCCGCCGTAAGGACGTCCGGCGAGATGAAGAGCCCAGGAGACAGGCGATGAAAACCACCATCCCCCAGTCGCTGTCGAGCGTCTATTCAATTCGGGTCGGTTCCGACGAGTGCCGCGTCCGCGGCATCGAAGTCGAGCCGATCGAGGCGATCTTCGCGGAGCCGTCCGCGGACCGGCGGACGGCCTGCGAACACGACACACCGTGGGCAGACGTCACGGGGCCCGACGAGATCGTGTCGGAACGGATGGCCGTGCCGCCCGCCGTGCGGAAGCGTTCGCGGCTGGTGGCGTCGCGGGCGATCCTCCTCGGAGGCTGCGACTGAGGGCGGACTCGGCCACGCGTTCGTGCCGTTCGATCCGCTCACTCGGCCGACTTCGGCCGAACGAGGATCACCGCTTCTCGGGCGACGTGGCCGGGCAGATCGCGGCAGCCGACCTCGATCCGGTAGGCCACGGCGCCGGGACGCGTCGCCCGGCCGGTGACCTCGAACTGGATCGCGTCGTCTTCGCCGAGGGCTTGGATGGGGCTGAACTTCGCCTCGCCGGTCGAGAGCGAGTGGCCGTGGCCGGTGGCGGCCGTCGGCTCGATGCCTTCCGCGAAGTACAGCGTGGCGACGACGTGGCGGGCGGTCGCTCCGGCGTTACGGATCGTGATCCGCCAGCGGATCGACTCGCCCTGGCGGGCATCGACCGTCGACTCTTCGCAGTCGATGAGAAGCCTCGGCACCGACGGCTTGCGAACCGCCGTTTCCTGGGCCGCGACTTCCGTGGGCTCGGCGGGCTCCGCGGGCTTCTCCGCGGTCTCCGCGGGCATCGGCTCCGAGGCCGCAGGGATCGGCGGCGGCTCGGCCTTCAGCTTGTCGGCCATGGCGATCCGCACCGCCAGGGGCCTGCGACCAGAGGACGCCGTCGAGGCGTTCGACTGCACGGGTTTTCCCGGGGGTGCCGCGACCTCCGCCGGACCGGCCGCGGCCGCGTCGCAGGCCGACCACGACATCCCCACTCCGAGCACACCGGCCACGAACGCACAAATCGCGAATGACCTGATCATGGTCCCCCTCCGCCCTCTCGGGCCCGACAGGAACGCCACCCCGGCATCCCTGTCGGGCAGTCTATCGGTCAAATCGACCGTAGGGCTTTTGACGGAATCGTCCAGGAGGCTTTCCCGGGCCGTCAATCTGCGCAAGCCAGGGGTTCGGCCGACTCTGCGCCGCGTGTGACGACGAACCCCATGTCGCGGATCATGGCGTAATCGGCGTCGGGCAACTGCCCCTTCGTCGTGAGGTAGTCGCCCACGAAGATCGAGTTGGCGGCATAGAGCCCCAGCGGCTGCAGGCAGCGCAGGTGGACCTCCCGACCGCCGGCGATCCGCAGTTCCGACGACGGGTTCACGAGCCTCATCATCGCCAGCGCCCGCAGGCAATCGCGTGGCGAGAGGCGATCGCTGCCCGCGAGCGGCGTGCCGTCGATCGCCTGCAGGAAGTTGAGCGGAATGCTCTCCACCTTGAGGTCCTTCAGTTCCATCGCCATGTCGATCAGGTCGTCGTGTGATTCCCCCATGCCGATGATGCCGCCGCTGCAGAGCGACAGCCCGGCATCGCGGCAGGCCTGGAGCGTGCTCAGACGATCCGCGTAGGTGTGGGTGGTGCAGATCTCGGAATAGAACCGCTTCCCCGTGTTGAGGTTGTGGTTCACCTTGTCGACGCCCGCGGCGGCGAGTCTCCCTGCCTGCTCGGGCGTCAGCAGGCCGAGGCACGCGCAGACATTGAGCCCGTACTGCCGCTTGATCTCGGGAACGATCGAACAGACGGCGTCGATCTCCCGCTCGGAGGGGCCCCGGGCGGAGATCACGATGCAGAAGGTCTTCGACTGCCGCTCGGCCGCGAGCCTCGCCCCCTCGAGCAGCTTGGGTGCCGAAAGCAGGTTGTATCGAGGGATCTCGGCATCGCTCACCTTCGACTGCGAGCAGTAGCCGCAGTCCTCGGGGCAGAGGCCGCTCTTGGCGTTCATGAGGAAGAACAGTTGGACGGTATTGCCGAAATGGTGGTGGCGGACCCGGTAGGCCGCCGCCAGCACGTCGAGGATCTCCGTGTCGTCCGATTCGAGGATCGCGCGGGCGGCATCGCGGTCGATCGAGCCGCCATCGAGGACGGCATCGGCCATTTCCTGCCAACGGTTCATCGTTCGTATCTCCCGGGTGGACAAGATCTTGGATCGGAAAGGTACTCGATCCAACCTCGATTTCACAGGCGAAAGACCAGCGGGCGAAGGGGGCACTCACTCGCCCGCAGCGCCGATCGAGGCGAGCAGTTCGGCCATCTCGGCGGCGGCGTGGGCGTTTCCCTGGCGGCGGGCCTGCTCGATCCCGTCCCGCAGGACGGTCCGGGCCTCCTCGAAACGGCTCCGGGCCACGAGGTGTCGGGCGGCCATGTGGAAGGCGGGCACGTAGGGCGGATCGCCCGCGGCGAGGACCGCGAGGATCTCGAGACAGGGCCCCGACTCCCCGGCCTGTTCCATCTCGAGCGCGAGGCTGTAGCGGAGGAAGACGTCATCGGGGTCGTCCCGGAGCATCTCCAGGATTTTCTGTCGGCGGGTTGTCACGTTTTCTCTCGGCGGGTTGTCAGAATCTCTTTCGGCGGGTCATCACGGGGCCGGCTCCACGAGCGAAACGGTGCGCTGCGGGCTGCCATGCACGACGAGCAGCCGGCCGTTCGGAAGCGGAGCGACCGCGACCGGCGCCGCGAGCCGGGCGACGCACACCGGGCGAACCGCCTGCCGACGATCCTGGATCGCCGAGTCGAGCCGCCACAGCCCTTCGGGCAACCGCTCGTCCGCCGGATCGCCCCCAACGGCCCAGAGCGTCTCCTTGGCGTACGCCGCGGCCCTCGCCCGCGGAAGGCCGCTATCGAGCGACAGAAGTTGCGTCGTGCCGACCGTGGCGTACATCGCGAGCCGGTCGGTCGATGCCCCGGAATTCGACCGCTCAAAGAGCACGAGCTCGTCGCTGGGGCTGATGGCGACGGCGGAGGCCGAAAAATCCGCCCCGGCTTCCGACTGTTTTTCATCGGCCGCCCGCGGACAGTTGCGGGTACTCATGCCGCCGATCCGCGCACCCGCGATCGCCCCGCGGATCACGGGCGGCATCGGGGCCGGCAATCCGGCCACCACGATCCAGGATCGCAGCGGGCTCACGGCGACACCGATGGCGGCATCCTCTTCTGCCCGGGCCTGCCCGAGGGGGATCGACTGGAGCGTGCTGGCCGGATCGACCTCCGTTCCCGGGGCCGGCAGCCGATAGGTCTTGATCGCCCAGTCGCGTCCCGAGCGGGTCACGACGGCACAGGTGATGGAATCGACACAGGCGACGGCGACAGGCCGCTCCCCTCCGCCGAACGGCCCAACGGCCCGCTGACGCCGCGTGGGCTCCGCCGGGTCGATCATCTCGATCGCGCCGGATCCGCCGTCGATCATGAGGACGGCCTGACCGGTCGGCTTCACCGCGATCGCCCCGACCTGCGGCAGGTCGTCCACGATCGTGGTCACCTTCGTCTTCTGGGTCTCGAACCGTGCCGGCGCGGCCGCGGGATCGACCGCCCGGGCCACGGTCGGCCAACAAACCGTCGTCCAACAAACCACCGCCTCGATCGCGAACGCCCCGAACAATGCCAGCCGTCCGAACGACGGCCTCGCGAGTCTCATCGGGAAGTCCACGACGACGGGGGCATGCCGCGGGCCGACTCCCATGCGTCGATCGCAGGGGCGTGCGCGAGCGTCAGGCCGATGTTGTCGAGCCCTTTCATGAGACAGGTCCGGCGGAAGGCGTCGATCACGATCGGCCGCGAGAAGCCGCGGTCGTCGCGGAGCTCGTTCCGCTCGAGATCGGCCGTGAGCCGGTAGGGCCCAGCGGCGGCCCGCCGGAAGAGCTCGTCGACGTCCGCCTCCTCGAGCCGGATCGGAAGCATCCCGTTCTGGAAGCAGTTGTTGTAGAAGATGTCGGCGAAGGTCGGGGCGATCACGACGCGAAACCCGTAGTCGGCCAGCGCCCACGGGGCATGCTCGCGGCTCGAGCCGCAGCCGAAATTCCTGCGGGCGAGGAGCACGCTCGCCCCCTTCCGCTCCGGCTTGTTGAGCTCGAACGCGGGGTCGGGCGAACCGTCGGCGAGGAACCGCCAGTCGCAGAACAGATACTGGCCGAACCCGGTCCGCTCGATCCGCTTGAGAAACTGCTTCGGGATGATCTGGTCGGTGTCGACGTTGGCACGGTCGAGCGGGGCGACGAATCCGGTATGGGTGATGAACGGTTCCATGGATGGGCCTTGTGCTCCTGCCGGTCGGTTCAGTCGACGTATCGCCAGCCGCGGATGTCGGTAAAGCGACCGGTCACGGCGGCGGCCGCCGCCATGGCGGGGGAGACGAGGTGCGTGCGGCCCCCCTTTCCCTGTCGCCCCTCGAAGTTGCGGTTGCTCGTGGAGGCGCATCGCTCGCCCGGGGCGAGCGTGTCGGGATTCATGCCGAGGCACATGCTGCAGCCGGCCTCCCGCCATTCGAACCCAGCCTCGCGGAAGACGCGATCGAGCCCCTCGGCCTCTGCCTGTCGCTTCACGCGGCCGCTCCCAGGAACGACCATCGCCCGAACGCTCGGGGCGACCTTGTGTCCACGCGCCACACGGGCGGCGGCGCGGAGATCCTCGATGCGGCTGTTGGTGCATGAGCCGATGAAGACCCGATCGACGGGAATGTCGGTGATCCGCGTGCCCGCCGCGAGCGCCATGTATTCCAGGGACCGACGGCCGCTCTCGCGATCCGACGCGTCGGAAAAGCTCGAGGGGTCGGGGACCGTGCCGTCGATGCCGACCACCTGGGCGGGATTGGTGCCCCAGGTGACCTGCGGGGTGACGTCCGATCCCCGGAAGGTCTCGACCCGGTCGTAGACGGCGCCGGGATCGCTCGGCAGGCGGCTCCATCGCTCGACGGCCTGATCGAAATCCCGAGGGGCATGGTCGCGTCCACGCAGGTAGTCGAAGGTGACCTGGTCGGGCGCGATCATCCCGGCTCGGGCGCCGGCCTCGATCGACATGTTGCAGACGGTCATCCGCTCCTCCATCGAGAGCCCGCGGATGCAGTCGCCCGTGTACTCGATGACGTAGCCGGTGCCCCCCTCGGTCGAGAGCCGACCGATGAGATGGAGCACGAGGTCCTTGGCGGTCACGCCGGGGGCCAGCGGGCCGTCCACGCGGACCTCGAGCGACTTCGGCTTCGACTGCCGGAGGGTCTGCGTTGCGAGAACGTGCTCGACTTCGCTCGTGCCGATGCCGAAGGCGAGGGCTCCAAGCGCCCCGTGCGTGGCGGTGTGGCTGTCGCCGCAGACGATCGTCATGCCGGGCTGCGTCAGGCCGAGCTCCGGCCCGATCACGTGCACGATCCCCTGGTCGGCGTCGCCGAGGTCGAACAGTCGCACGCCGAACTCCCGGCAGTTGGCCCGGAGCGTGTCGATCTGCTGCTTCGAGATCGCGTCGGCGATCGGGAGACTACGGTCGGTGGTCGGCACGTTGTGGTCGGGCGTCGCGAAGGTCCGCTCGGGGCGGTGGACCCGGCGTCCGGCCAGCCGCAGGCCCTCGAAAGCCTGCGGGCTCGTCACCTCATGCACGAGGTGGAGGTCGATGTAAAGGATCGGCTGTTCGCCGGCGGGAGAGGCGACGAGGTGCTCGTCCCAGATCTTGTCGAGAAGCGTTCGTGGGGCGTTTTTCATGCCTCCACTCTACCAGACGAAATCGCCTGGCAAGACGGCATGCAGGCCCGCCCCGCACCCGTCAGGCGACGCGGCGGCCGACGGTTCGGGCGGCCAGTTCGTCGACGCGGGCCTTCCCGATCTTCTGCCAGGCCTCGTCCGCCGAGGAGGGCTCCACGAACACCACGGTCGCCGGCGTGACGAGCCGCTGGATGAAGAACCAGCTGCGTTCGAGGTGCCGCGGGTCGGCATCCCGCGAGACGATCACGAGGTCGAACGTGCCGAGATGATTGCAGAGCCTCGAAAGCGACGTGTCGACGTTGCCGGGGACGAGCTGCACCTTCGCGAGTTTCCCGAGGGACTGGTGCGCCTGCTTGAGCGTCACGCCCGGCGGGTCGGTGGGAAGCCGGCCCTCGAACCGATCCAAGCCGACGTAGTGCACGCTCGGCCGATCCTTTCGGGAGCCGGCAAGGCGAAGCACCCGCTCCGCGCGACGGATGGTGCCGAGCCCGAGTTCGAGGATCCGGATCGAGCCGTCCGGCCGCGCGGGAGTGCCGCGGGCCGCGGACAGGAGCGGCCGCTCGCCGGCCGGCTTCGAGCGATAGAACAGCCACAGCCGTTTCAGAAAGCCGATCGGACGCTCCATCGACTTGATTCCCCCGAAGCTCCACTGCTTGACCCAAGACCGACCAAGAAAGAGTCGGCAGGCCGGCCGGCCGGCCTTCAGTTTCATCCGGGGGCCCGGTCTCACCTGGGCGCTTTGCGTAGCCGTCAGAGGCGGAGGGGTCGGCCCGCGGTTGAGGCCGCGGGCGGCTTCAGGGACGGCCGCGAATCCGCCCGACCGCCTCCTCCGCGGCCTCCCGGACGGCGGCCACGGGGTCGTCCTCGGCAACCATCTCGAGCACGGGAATCGAATCCGACGCCCCCCGGCCGATATCGCCGAGCGCCGTCGCGGCCTCGAGTCGGGCGAGATCCCGATCCGACTTCAGCGCCCTGGTCAACAGCGGGACCGCCTTGGCGTAGAGATCCTTGTGCTCGGGCTCGATCTTGAGCCCCGCCCACGCCGAGACGGTGGCCGTGAACGGGTCGGCGCTGTCGACGAGCCGGTGGAGCGTCTCCAGGGCCGGCTTCGCGGCCTTGCCGATGCTGCCGAGCGCGTAGGCCACGGTGAGCAGGGGAGCGCGGGCCGCCCGTTCCTCGGCATCGATCCCATCGTCGCCACCGTCGGCGGCGACGCCGGACGAAAGTTCGGCCTCCTTCTCGAGCCGCTTCAGGAGCGCCGGCACCGCGTCGGCGGCCTCCGCCCCGAGGCCGGCAATGGCGAAGGCGGCGTCGCTCCGCACGGCGGGGTTCGTGTCGTCGAGCAACTCGACGAGCTTCGGAAGCGCGGGCTTGGCGATGGGGCCGAGCTCCGCGAGAACCTCGATCGCGACGGCCCTCCGCTCCGGATCGGCGAGTGCCGCCGTCACCGGACCGACGGCGTCCGCACCGAGCCGCACGAGCGCGACGGCGCTCGATCGACGGACATCGGGATCGGCATCCTCGAGGAGCGCGACGCAGCGTTCGGCGAGCGGCTTGCCCGCGCCGGCCGGGAGGTCGTTCACGAGTTCGGAGAGTCCCGAGACCGCGCCTTGGCGGATCGTCGCATCGGCGGAATCGAGCCCCTTCTGGAGCCGGCCCACCGCCTCGGCGACGATCGCCGCGTCGTCGGGATGGATGCGGGCCCGCGCCCAGGAGGCGGCCGCGGCCACCACCTCGTTCTCCGCTTTCAACATCGGCTCGAGGGCCGAGAAGCCCTTCTCCGAACGGATCCTGCCGAGCGCGTAGACCGTGGCCGGGTGGAGCACGCGGTCGTCGGCACTGGTCGAACGAACGATGCCGACGAGCGCGTCGACGGCCGCGTTCGCCGGCTCCCCGACCGCGGCCAGCGCCATGATCGCCTGCAGCCGCACCTCCGGCTCCCCTTCTGCCGCGAGGGCCGTGAGCTTCGGCACGGCCGCGGCAGCAGCCGGCCCGATCTCCGCCAAGGCCAGCGTCGCCCAGTAGCGGGCCTTCGGATGGTCGAGCGACTTCACGAGGAACGGCACCGCCTCGTCCCCCATGTCGGCCAGGGTGTGGAGCGCGGGAAACACGACCGACGGGTCCTCGTCCGTCAGGAGCGAACTCGCGATCTCGACCATCTCGTCCTCGTCGGGGTGGATCACCTGCAGGCTGCGGATGGCAGCCCGGCGGACGCGGGGATCCTTGTGCACGATGCAGCCGGCGAGCGGCTCCACGGTCGAGGCGTAGAGCTTGGTGGTTTCGGCGTCGATCGCGGCCGGCGGCCGCTGGTCGTCGGATCGGATCCGGCCGAGCGCCGCGGCGGCCTGCGTGGCCACGATGGGATCGGGATCGGACAGTGCGGCGACGAGTTGCGGAATCGCCGAGACGGCGGCCTCACCCACGAGGCCGATCGATCGAGCCGCGTGCCAGCGGACGGCCGGCTTCGGGTCGCCGAGCGAGGCGAGCAGCGTCGGGAGCGACGCCTTCCCCTTCGAGCCCTGGGTGCCGATCGAATCGATCGTGGCGATCCTGCCGTCCACGTCACCCGGCGCGGCGGATGCCGTGGGCGCCGATTTTTCCGGAACGGACTGCCTCGCCGACCCGGCCGGGGTGGCCGGCTTCGCGTTGCACCCGCCGAGCGGAATCGCCGCGATGGCGATCCATCCGGCGAGAAAGGCCTGGAGGAAGTTCCAACTCGTGCAAGTCCGCGTCGGCCCGGATGGGTGCATGGATGCGTGTCCCCGCATGGTTTTCGTTTGTCCCTGGGAAGGATTGAACCGGCCGAAAAAGCAGAAATCAGGTTCGCTGGATGCCGATCGGCGTGCAAAAGTATACTGCACGCCCAGTCGTCAAGAGCCTCCCACCCACGGAAGTCGTATGGCTGCCAATCGCTTTCAATCGTCACCGCGTCCCCGCCGGGGTGCCGCCAATCCCGGTTCTCTCGCGGCCTTGTCCGCGGTCACCGCCGCCGTGGGCCTCGCGTCGGGCGTCGCCTTCGGCCAGTGGGGCATGGGCTTCAACAGGGGCGGGTATGCCTCGACGGCCGGCCAGGCCGCGGCCTACGGCATGTCGGAGATGATGCGGGCCCAGGGCTACATGAACGTCGAGAACTCCCAGGCGGCGAAGAACTGGGAAGAAGTCAAGTCGATGGAGTACGACAACCGCAAGAAGTGGACCGAGACCTACTTTGAAAACCGCAAGATGAACCGCGAGTATCGTGCCGCCGAGGAGGGGCCTCGGGTCACGCAGGAGCAGGCGATCCGGCTCGCGAAGATGGCGGCCCCGCCGCGGCTCCAGTCGACCGAGCTCGATCCGGTCACCGGCCACATCCAGTATCCGATCGTGCTCACCGACAAGCCGTTCGATCCCTACCGCGAGAAGCTCGACTCGATGTTCGCCCGGCGGGCGGCCACCGGCGGGAGCATGGACTTCCAGGAATACGCCCAGATCCAGGGCACCGTTGACGATTTCCTCGGCGCTCTCAAGTCGCGGGCGTCGAAGTATGCCGCCGGTGAATACGGTCGGGCGAGAACGTTTCTCGAGAGCCTGGCCCACGAGTTGAAGTTCCCGTCCGGCTGAATTTTGCGTTCGGCAGGCCCCGCCTACTCGCAAGTGGTACGGCCTACTTGCCGGCGGTACGGATGGTGGCGTAGACCTCCGCATGCCCCGCTGCCATTCGGTCGCGGGTGAAGCGTTCGCGGGCTCTCGCGAATCCTTCGCGTCCGAGCGACGCGGCGAGTTCGGCGTCGTCCTGCAGCGACGCCAGCCGTCGGGCGAGTTCGCCCGCGTCTCCCGGCCGGTGGAGCAGCCCCGCGGCGACGCCGGCTTCCGATCGCACGTATTCCGGGAGCGCCCCCGCGTCGGCCGCGACCACGGGCACGCCGGCCGCGAAGGCCTCGAGCACGGGGATGCCCTTCGCCTCCGGGTGCGTGGCAGGCATCGCGAGCACGTCGATCCGCCCGAGCAGGTCGAGCTTGCCGGCCAGATCCACCTGGCCGAGCCAGCGGAAGCGGTCGGCCACGCCGAGCAGCCTCGCCCGCGCTAGGCACCGCGAGACGTAGTCTCGCTCCGCCTCCACGGTGGCTCCGGCGGCGATCGCCTCGACGGCGCGGCCTTCCGCCGCGAGCCGTCCCACCGCCTCGACGAGAAGGTGCAGCCCCTTCTCCAGGCAGGCCCGCGCGAGGTAGCCCACGACGAACGAGCCGCCTCGGGCCTTCCGCCGGCCGACGAGGTCGGGAGGCGACGCCGGGAAGCGGGCCGTATCGACGCCGTGCGGCACGACGGCGATCCGTTCCATGGCCACGCCGAGCTTCTCCGCCATGAAGGAGGCGTAGAACCCGTTGAGCGCGACGAACCGGTCGATCGACCGGGCGTTGTCGGCGAGCAGGGCAGCGGCCCGCGAGCGGTGCGGCTCGGAAAGCTGGCCGACGAAGAGATCCTCGCCCGAGAGCGTGCAGACGATTCCCGCGCCGGTCGCCTCCTTCACGCGACGGGCGAGCCCCGAAAGGAGCACGTTCGAGAGGTGGACGACGTCGGGCTTCACCTCGTCGGCGAGCCACCTCGCGAGCTTCTCGACTTCCTTGCGCTGGCGGCCCCGTTCCCCCTCGAGACTCGAGACGGTGAGCGGCCCGAGGTCCGACGGCCGGGTGGAGCCGGTCCGACGCGAGAGCCATTCGAGCAGTCCGCGGGAGTCGAGCAGCCGGTCGAACCATGCCGGCGTGTGGCGAAAGACCGCCGCATGCTCCTGGAGCCAGACGTTCAGCCCGCCGAGGACGATCCGCCGCTCGGCCACGTTCTCCTCGTCGGTGGTGGTCGGCACGTACGCCGGCACGAGCATCGCGTCGAGCCCGCGGTCCCGCAGCGAACGCACGAGGGCGTTGTCGTGGAGGCAGGATCCGCAGATCCGCCCGCCGGCGCCGGCAGTGAGATGGACGATGCGCACGCTTGGTCACCCGCCGCGGGCATCGAGGTGAAGCAGCACGAGCGCGAGGTCGGCGGGCGTGATGCCGCTCACGCGGCCCGCCTGGTCGAGCGTCCTCGGGCGGACGCGGTCGAGCTTTTCGCGTGCCTCGGCTCGCAGGTGGCGGACCGCGGCGTAGTCGAGCCCCTCCGGGATGATCCGGCCGCCGAGCTTCCGACGCCGCTCGATCTGCTCCCGCTCGAGCGCGACGTAGCCGGCGTAGCGGATGTCGTGGCAGACCTGCCTGGCGACCTCGGCATCGACGGAATGCAGTTCGGGCGACGCCCGGAGGCAATCGTCCCAGGTCGCCTCCGGCCGCTTGAGCAGGTCGGCAAGCGCGACCCCCTCGGATCGCGTCGAGGCGAGCGTCGCGAGCACCGCCTCGATCGCCGCCTGCTTCTCCGCGAGCCGCGTCGCCCGCTCGGCGCAGGCGAGGCCGAGCCGCGCGGCCAGCGGCGTGAGCCGGCGATCGGCGTTGTCGTGCCGCAGTGCCAGCCGGTGCTCCGCGCGGCTCGTGAACATGCGATAGGGCTCGTCGACGCCCCGGGTGACGAGATCGTCGATGAGCACGCCGATGTAGGCGTCGTGCCGGTCGAGCAGGAGCGGCTCGCCGCCACGGCGAGCGACCGCCGCGTTCGCACCCGCCAAAAGGCCCTGCGCGGCCGCCTCCTCGTAGCCGGTCGTGCCGTTGATCTGCCCCGCCATGTAGAGCCCCGCAACCGCCCTCGATTCGAGCGTGCCGTGGAGCTGATCGGGCGGGCAGTAGTCGTATTCGACCGCGTAGCCGTACCGCATGATCCGCGCGGCCGCGAGCCCCGGCACGAGCCGGATCATCGCATCCTGCACGTCGCGGGGAAGGCTCGTGGAGATGCCGTTGACGTAAATCTCTCGGGTCCGCCTTCCCTCGGGCTCGAGGAAGAGCTGGTGGTGCTCGCGTTCGGCGAACCGCACGACCTTGTCCTCGATGCTCGGGCAGTAGCGGGGGCCTGTCGACTCGATCTGGCCGGAGTACATCGGCGCGCGGTGGAGGTTCGCGCGGATGAGATCGTGGATGGCGGGCGTCGTCCGCGTGATCCAGCAGACCATCTGCTCCTGCTCGATCCGGTCGGTGAGGAACGAGAAGGGCTGCGGGTCGGCGTCGCCCGGCTGCTCCTCGAGCAGCGTGAAGTCGATGCCGACGGCCGAGAGCCTGCAGGGGGTGCCGGTCTTGAACCGCTCGATCCGGAAGCCGAGCGAGGCGAGCGACCGGCTCACGCCCGAGGTCGTTCCCTCCCCGGCCCTGCCGCCGGGCGTCTTCGCCTCGCCAACGTGCATCACGGCCTGCAGGAAGGTGCCGGTGGTGAGCACGACCGCCGCCGCGTGGTATTCCGCGTCGCCCCGCACCCGCACGCCCGTGATCCGATGGCGGCGGTGCGGCGAGGCGTCGGCGGAGGCCGCGAGCGGCTCCGTGATCAGGTCCTCGACCGTTTCCTGGCGGAGATCGAGCCCGTCGGTCTCCTCGACGATGCGTTTCACCTCCGACTGGTAGAGCTTCTTGTCAGCCTGCGCCCTCGGGCCGTGCATGGCCGGCCCCTTCGAGCGGTTGAGCACGCGAAACTGGATGCCGGTCGCGTCGATCGCCCGGCCCATCACGCCGCCGAGCGCGTCGACCTCGCGGACGAGCTGCGCCTTCCCCACGCCACCGATCGCGGGGTTGCAGCTCATCTGGCCGACGGTGTCGAGATTCGACGTCAAAAGCGCCGTCCGAGCGCCGAGCCTCGCCGCGGCGCAGGCCGCCTCCACGCCGGCATGCCCGGCGCCGATCACGATCACGTCGTAGTCATACCGGCTCGTCACACCTAAAGCATACTCCCGCGAGCCGAGCGGGGCGTTGACGCGGCATCGCATATGGATGCCCGGTCATGACTGCTCATGTACGACGCCGCATTGCCGCCGTGGGAGCAGACGCATCGTCGCTACGGTGAGGATACACCTGATGCTCCTCAACGTCCGCTCCCACGGCGTTCAGCATCAAAGTGCCTGTGTGAATCATTCAGCACCACGTTTGACTGGTTCGGGGCTGCCCGTGTGCCCGAGACGGCGTATGCAGACAAGCGAAGCAAGGATTGCGGAGCGAAGTCTGCATCCGAGCGAGCGGAGGGCAGGATGCCCGCAGCGAGCGTCCGGCGAGCGGCATACGGGCAGCTCCGAACCCCGCACGTTTGATTCGCAATCGACGCCAACTCCTTCGGCTTCCGTACAGTGTTGTCAGCCCCGGTGCGGCCTAGCCGCGGCGCGGATCGAAGCCGGCCGGGGCGTCGCGGTTGGCGAGCCAGGATCGCCAGGCCGCAGTGTCCCACTGGAAGTCGACTCCCGCGAGTGCGACGAGCGCCTCGTGCACCGAAGGATTCCTCACGGTCACGACCTGGGTCTGCCGGTTGCCGCCGAGCGACAGGCCGCCGCCGGAGGGCGTGAAAGTGGCTGTCGTCGAACCCTCCGGAGTGCCGTCGGAGGTGACGACGGTGTGCCGCGTCTCGAGCGCCTCGATGAGCGCGGCGACCGCGGAGGCGTCGCCGAGCCTGCCCAGCAGGTCGGCGGCCCGGTTCACCCTCGCGTTGTCGGCGTCGCCGAGGACGACGACGACCGCCGGAACGACCTGGCTCGCATAGCGGGCGGCGAGTTCTTCGGCAGCCTCGAGCCTGGTCTCCGCGTCGGCGTGGTCGATCGCGGTGACGACGAGCGCGCGGACCGCGTCGGCCGAGCCGATCCGGCCGAGCGCCTCGAGATACCAGGTCCGCACGGTCCGCAGATGCTCCCTCGCGACCTCCGCCACGAGAGACGGCACGGCGTGCGGATCGACCGTCTCGCGAATGGCCTCCGCCGCCGCGGCCGACGCCGCCGGGTCGTCCACCTGGCTTCGAAGCCTGCGGAGCCTCGCCGCCCACTCCTTCTCGGCCGCCGTCGTCCGCTCCGAACGCTCGAGGAGTTCGATCTCCTGCGGCGTCCTCCATGCCCCGGAGTGGCGAATGTATCCGCGGCCGGTCATCACCGCCGCGGGGCTCGCCGGCTCCTCGGCCCGCACACCCGCGGAGATCGCGGCCGCGGCGATCAACGCTCGTGCGGCGGTCGGGGGCCATCGAACGGTCATGATCTCTCACTATAAGGATTCGGACCGGATCGCGGTGGGGGCGGGACGCTACCACGATACGGGCGCCTGTGGTACACCAACCGCCCATGAGGCCCCACTGGCGTTCTGTCGCGGTCATCGGCACCGGTTTGATCGGCGGTTCGATCGGCCGCTGCCTTATTTCCCGGGGTCTAGCCGGCCGCGTCGTCGGGATCGGCCGCAGCGAGGCGACCCTCCGCGAGGCCCGGAAACTCGGCGCCGCCACCGACACCTCGCTCGAGATCGCCGCCGGTGTCGCCGACGCCGACCTCGTGGTCGTTGCGACAGGCGTTGCGTCGATCCCCGCGATCCTCGAGGCGGTCGATGCCGCGGCGAGGCCCGGCACGCTCCTGACCGACGCCGGCAGCACGAAGGGGAGAATCGCCGCGGCGTGGTCCCGCAGGAAACGCCACCGCGCCCGCTTCGTTCCGGCCCACCCGATCGCCGGCAGCCACCGTCGCGGCCCCGCCGCCGCCGACGAGCGGCTCTTCGAGGGGAGGCTCACGGTGCTCACGCCGCTGCCAACGACGCCGAAGGCCGACGTCGAGGCGATCGGCGGGTTCTGGGCGTCGCTCGGATCGACGGTTTTCGTGACGACGCCGAAGGATCATGACCGCATCCTCGCGGCGACGAGCCACGCGCCCCACGTGCTGGCCGCCGCGATCGCGGCGACCACGAAGGGGCCGGAGCGGAGGTTCACGGCGGGCGGCTGGCGCGACACGACGCGGATCGCGTCGGGCGACCCGGAACTCTGGGCCGACATCCTCCTCGACAACGCCGCGAACGTCGGCTCGGCGCTCGCCCGCGTGGCCACGTACACGGAACGGTTGCTGTCGGCGATCGAGGCGGGGGACCGCCGCCGGCTCGTCGCGCTGCTCGAGAAAGGCAAGGAAGGTCGGGATGCTGTGGGAAGTTGACGTCCGGTTCCGGGATCCCTCCTCGGATCATGCCGCGCGGGCGGTCGTGGCGGCGGCCCGCGATCTCGGCATCGGGGGTTGCACGCGGGCGAGGACCGGCGTGGGCTGGCTCGTCGAGGGAGAGATCTCGGAGCACGACGCCTCGCGGATCGCCGAACAGCTCCTCCGCGACCCCGTCACGGAAGAGTGCCGCGTCGGACCGGTCGGCGCGGGAACGCTCTGCGAGGGGCCGGCCGAGCTGCCGGTGCTCCTCCACGTGATGCCGCGGGCGGGCGTCACCGATCCCGCCGCCGAGAGCGCCCGCGAGGCGATGCATCTTTTGGGCGTCGCGCCGACGGCGGTCCGCTCGATCAGGAAGTACTGGCTGCCGCCGCTTGCGAAGGAGATGGTCGACCGGCTCGCCTGGAAGCTGCTCGCGAGCGACGCCGTGCACGACGTCGTCGTGGGGCCGCTCGCCATCACGCGGCTCTCCGGGGGCCGCCCCTGGGCGTTCGCCCGCGAGTCGATCCCGCTCGAGGGCCTCGACGACTCGCAGCTGGCGGCCTTGAGCCGCGACCGCTGCCTGGCCCTCACGGTCTCGGAGCTTTCGGCGATCCGCGACCACTACCGCCGCCTCGGCCGCGATCCCCTGGAGATCGAGCTGGAAACGATCGCGCAGACCTGGAGCGAGCACTGCTGCCACAAGACGCTCTCGGCGACGGTGGAACACGACGGCCCGCGGGGCCGGGTGCGGTTCGGACACCTGCTGAAGGAGACGGTCTTCGCGGCCACGCAGGAGATCCGCCGCCGGCTCGGCGACCGCGACTGGTGCGTGAGCGTCTTCCGCGACAACTCAGGGGTCGTGCGGTTCGACGACGACCACGACATCTGCGTGAAGGTGGAGACCCACAACCATCCCTCCGCGATCGAGCCCTACGGCGGCGCGGC
>JBBAVU010000040.1:0-18718 GCA_040397565.1 Pirellulales bacterium
CCGGTGGGCGTTACCCACCATCGCGCCCTCTGGAGCCCGGACTTTCCTCCCGCCGCGTTTCCGCGGCCGGCGGCCGCCCGGTCCGCTTCGCTCCCGCGTCGCGGTTCGGGGAACGGTAACGCCACGGCGGAGGGAAGTCCACTCGTCCGCGAACGGTGCCGTCCGGAGGCCATCCCGACAGGTTGACCACGGCGAAGAGTCTGCCTAAAGTCGTAATTGTGAGGTTTCGATGAGGGAGGAGTGGTCCCGGGCCCACGAGATTCCGAGGCACACAACATGTATGGCGAATTGCTTCCTGTCGGCGGCGGTGACCCCATTCCACTCCTGAAAACCAGCCTGATGGTCGGCCGCAGGGAGAGCTCCGACATCGTCCTGAGGTTTCCCAACGTCTCCGGCAACCACTGCGAGCTGACGCTCGTCGATGGCTACTGGACCGTGAAGGATCTCGGGAGCAGCAACGGCACGAAGGTGAACGGATCCAGGGTCGCCGAGCAGCGGCTCGAACCGGGCGATAAGCTGTCGGTCGCCAAGCACGAGTTCGAGTTGTCCTACGAGCCGGCCAGGCTCGGCGCGGTCGAGGTTCCGGCTCCACAGCCTTCGACGCAACAAGACTTCTTCGGGAGGTCGCTGCTCGAGCGGGCCGGCCTCGTCGGGCGGCGCGGTCCGGAAGCGAAGACGAGTCACAGCAGGCCGCGGCGCTAGGTCGCGGCCCGAAAGCCGGCGGCCTTGAAACCACGCAAGCCAAGCAAATATCGCGTCGAGTTCAGGAAAAACCGCTCCGCGAGGCCTCGCGCCACCGACCTGACGCGGGCGATCGATTCCGATCCCGACCATGCCGAGCGACTCGCCCCGACGGAGCGGCTCTCCGGCAAGGGGGAGCTCACGAGGAAGCGAACGGTCGTCGGCACCGGCGGGGAACGCCCGGACGGCCTTCCGATCGCGCGGGCGACGGAGGGAAGCTGGCGCGGACGAGTGCTGTTCGTGAACGGGCTTGCAAGCTCGGTGGAGCGGCCCGACGGCCGCGTCGTGCGATGCACGACCAGGCGGGTCCTGCGGACGATGGCCACGGAGCAGCGGCACGTGGTGACCGCGGGCGACTGGGTCGAGGCTTCCGGCGAGGGGGACGAGGGGGTGATCGAGTCGGTCGAGCCGAGGGGCACGTCGCTCTGCCGCACGAGCCGCGGTCGCCGCCACGTCATCGTCGCCAACGTCGACCAGGTCGTGATCGTCGGCAGCGCGGCGAAGCCGAACCTGAAGCCCGCGCTCATCGACCGCTTCATCGTCGCCGCGGAGTCGGCAGGCATCCGGCCGCTCGTCTGCCTCAACAAGGCCGACCTCGTCGATCCGGCGTCGCTCGTGCCGCTCGCCGGCGTCTACGCCCGGATGGGCTATGCCGTGATCCTCTGCTCCACGGCAACCGGGCTCGGCCTGCGGCGGCTCGAGGCCGAACTGCCCGGCAGGGTCACCGCGGTCGTCGGGCAGAGCGGTGTCGGCAAGTCGTCGATCCTCAACTCGCTCGAACCGGGGCTCGACCTCGCCGTTGGCGACGTCAGCGACGAGAACGAGAAGGGACGGCACACGACGACCACCGCCAGGCTCATCCCGCACCGGCACGGCGGCCACTTCGTCGACACTCCCGGAATCCGCCAGTTCCAGCTCTGGCAGACGGTCGCCGCGGAGGTGCCCAGCGCCTTTCGCGACCTCCGGCCTTTCGCCAATCACTGCCGATTTCCGGACTGCAGCCACACCCACGAGTCACCCTGCGCCGTCAAGGACGCGGTGGCCGACGGGCTGCTCGACACGCGCCGATGGGAGAGCTGCTGCCAGCTGGTCGAGGATGACGGAGCGGAGGGCGAATGAGCCACCAGACCGCGTCGGTTCCCCCCGCGGGCGTATACTTGACCAGGCTGTTCCCGGCCCACCTGCCCCCTGCCCCGTGCCCCCTGCGCCCGCCCCCCGCCCCACGAGGATCACCGACGAAAACGTGAAGGATCGCACCCGCACCAACCGCGTCGAAAGCGAACGGGCCGTGCTCGTGGGCGTTCTGCTCGACGAGGCCCGCCGTTCGTCGGAGAGCCCGCTCGACGACCACCGGCCGCTCGAGGAACTCGGCGGGCTGGCCGAAACGGCGGGAGCCAGGGTCGTCGCGGAGCTCACGCAGCGACGGGAGCGGCCCGACCAGACCACCTACCTCGGCCGCGGCAAGGTGCAGGAACTGCTCGCGCTCGTGCAGCACCACGACGCCGACGTCGTCTTCTTCGACAACGACCTCTCCCCGGCCCAGACCCGCAACCTCGAGCAGGCCCTCTCGGTGAAGGTGCTCGACCGCTCTGAGCTCATCCTCGACATCTTCGCGGCGAGGGCGAGGACCTACGAGGCGAGCCTGGCCGTCGAGCTCGCGCAGCTCGAGTACTCGCTCCCGAGGCTCAAGCGGATGTGGACCCACCTCTCCCGGCTGAAGATGGGCATCGGCATGCGCGGCCCGGGCGAGAAGCAGCTCGAGGTCGACCGCCGTCTCGTCGAGAAGCGGATCCACGATCTCCGGCAGGAGCTGCTCGCGATCCACGCCCGCCGCGAGCGGCAGGTGGCCGCACGGGACGGCCGCATGACCGTTTCGCTCGTGGGATACACGAACGCCGGCAAGAGCACGCTCCTCAACGCGCTCACCGGCTCCGAGGAGTATGCCGCCGACCAGCTCTTCGCGACGCTCGATACGCGGACCCGTCGCTGGCGGCTGCCCAACTGGGGCCCCGTGCTGCTCTCCGACACGGTCGGTTTCATCCGGGACCTGCCCCACCGCCTCATCGCGAGCTTCAAGGCCACGCTCGAGGAGACTCGTCAGGCCGACCTCCTGCTCCACGTCGCCGACGCCTCGAGCCCGCTCGTCGACTCGCAGATCGCCGCGGTGCGAAACGTGCTTGCGGAACTCGACGTCGACGAGAAGGACGCGATCCTCGTGCTCAACAAGATCGACGCGATCGACGACCGCGCGGTCGTGCGGCGGCTCGAGGAACGGTATCCGCACGCGATCCCGATCTCCGCCCGGTCCGGCGCGGGCATCGAACGGCTCAAGCGGGCCGCGAGCGACGCGCTCGCCCGCGGGTTTCGCGACGTTGACGTCGAGGTGCAGCCGGCCAACGGCCGCCTGCTCGCCTGGCTCGCGGCCCACGGCGAGGTGCTCTCGCGGCATTTCACCCCGGAGAAGGTGACGGTGCACTGCCGCATCCCCGCTTCCTTGGTCGGCCGGATCTCCGCCTCCGAGGCGACGGTCGTGCCGCACGTCGCCGGCGACGCGTACCACGCTCCCGAGTCGCAGCATGAACTCACTTCCGGCTGAAACCTCTCTCCTCGCGGTCGCCTGCCCCCGCTGCCACGCGGCGATCGCGGTGCCGCTCTCGCTTTTCGGCCAGCCGGCTGCCTGCCCGATCTGCGCGGGCGGATTCCTCGCGCCGCAGCCTGCCTCGGCGCAGGCTGCCTCGGTGCAGGCAGTCTCGCCGCAGGCGGCTCCGCAGCAGGCGGCGCCGCAACGGTCGGTGGCCGCCATGCCGTTGGAAAGGCAGCTCTTCGACGCGTCCGAGCCTCCGCCGCAGACCATCCGTCACGGGGGCCAGGAGATCGAACTGCGGCGGCTGACACCGGAGGAGAAGGCAGTCCGCCGTGTCCGTCGCAACATCATCACCATCGGCGCCGGAACGGCGATCCTCTTCGCGATCGTGCTCCTGGCCACCCGCGGCGGCGGCAAGCAGAAGCGAAAGAAGCGGTGAGGCCCGCCACCCGTCACGCGGCTGCGCGAGTCACTTGACCGTCGCCTCGAGCGACTCGCCGATGGCGAGCAGTTCCTCCGCGTCGAGCACGACATCGCTCCGATCGAAGAGTTTGCCGATCGCCGCGCGGTGAATCTTCATCTTCGTGCCGCCGACGCCGAGCGCGCCGTAGAGCAGCAGCCGGTCGTTCCACGCGGCGGGCGAGGCCTTGTCGGTCGCGACGATGCCCCCGATCCCCGCCGGCGGCACGGCATTGAGGTCGACGATCACCCTCGCCTCCCCCGCCGCCCTCGCCGCGTCGGCCGACAGCAGCGTCGCTCCCGCCGCACCGGCCCCCACGATCACCGAAGCGGACGCCACCGCGGCATCGAGCGAACGGCCCGCGAAGACCGGCTCGACGACGGCCCCGGGAACGGCCGCCTGGATCGCGGTGCATGCTGCGGTGCCCCTCTCGGCCGACCGCGA
The DNA here is from genome assembly GCA_040397565.1 of Pirellulales bacterium. GTDB lineage: Bacteria > Planctomycetota > Planctomycetia > Pirellulales > UBA1268 > UBA4655. Next base: position 4,230 of record JBBAVU010000040.1, read on the forward strand.
TGCGATCGACACGCTCGCCCCCTTCCGGGCGAGCAGCCGCCCGACTCGCCGGCCCACCGGGCCGGTGCCGCCGAGCACGAGCGACTTCGTGCCCGCCAGTCCGACGTGCCTCGCCGCCGCGACCACGGCGGCGGCAGCGGTCGAGTTGGCACCCGAGGGATCGAGCAACACGCTCACCCGCATCGGGCCGAAGAACGTTCCCACGACCCGGTCGCGGACCGCCTCCGCCGCCTCGACGTCCGAGCCGCCGATGAAGATCGCCGTCGACGAGAGATCGCCCCCGCCGCGGGTGAAGATCGCGCCATGCACAAGTCCGGCGACATTCGCCGGCGACACCCGTCCGTGCCGTAGCAGCACGTCGGCCCCGGCATCGACTGCGACGACCGCATCGAACGTGCTGGGCTGGTCGTCGCAGTCGAACTGGATCAGGATCCGCCGGGGCATACACCACCAAGGGCCATTCACCAAGGGCCATTCACCAAGGACGATTGCAGGCCCTTAGAAACCTTTGGAAGCCCTAAAAGCCCTTGAAGGGATGCGCGGCCGAGTCCTTCGCCGCGACCATCTCCTTCGCGGTCGGCTTGCCGCCCATCGCGTTGGCGATGGCATCCATGGTGGCCTTGTAGTTGTAGTCGTAGATCTTCTTGTCGTCGGCCGCGAGCCAGTGGATGAACACGCCGCAGACGATGACGAGGTTCTCCGCATCGCTCTCCTTGATCACGCCCTTGGCGACGCTGTCGGCGACCGCCTTGGCGACCGCGGCCTGCGCCGGGCCGAACATCTGCACGGCCTGCTTAGCTCCCTTGATCGTGACCTTCGTGATCATCACGGTCGCCGGCTTCACGGCGACGTTCGGGGCGAGCACGGCGAGCAGGTTCGAATGCCCCTCGCTCTGGCGGGCCAGGGCATTGGCGAAAGCGTGACCGACCGGACCGTCCTTGCTGCCAATGAGAAGATCGATATGGGCCACCTCGTTGCCGTCGCCGCACAGCGCCTCACCGATGAACATCGACATATCCTTGCACTCCCGGAGGGTCTAATTCAGAACTATTTCGCCGCCGCACCGGTGTGGTGGACGCGATAGGAAGCCGGGAGAATAGCACGTTGGCCCCTCGCTGCAACCCTCCGCCGCTCATCGTCGTGGGGGCCAGCGGCCGCGCCATGGCCCAGAGCGGCTTCCGCGCGGGCATCCCGGTGCACGCGGCGGACCTTTTTTGCGACACCGACCTCGTCGAATCGTGCGTTTCCGCGACTCGTGTCGATCGCTACCCCGATGGCATCGTGGACGCGATTCGCCCGCTCCCCGTGGCGGCGTGGTGCCACGTCGGGGGGCTGGAGAACAGGCCCGACGTCCTCGATGCCATCGCGGCCGAGCGGCCGCTCGCCGGCTCGGCGGGCCCGGCCGTCAGACTCGTCCGCGATCCTGCCTGGCTGGCGAACCGCTCCGCGGAACTCGGGCTGGCCATGCCCGCCACCCACGACGCGGCCCTCGGCGTTCCGTGCGACGGCAGCCATCTCGTCAAGCCGAAGGCCGGCGCCGGCGGTCGAGGGATTCGTCGGTGGACCGGGGCGGCGGCCGAAGACCGCGGGCTCGTCTGGCAGCGATGGATCGAGGGAGTGCCCTGCTCGGCGGCGTACCTCGCGGCGCAGGGCCGCACCGACCTCTTCCTCACGTCGCGGCAGCTCGTGGGATGGCGGCCGAGCCGCGGTTCGGAATTCGCCTGGAGCGGCGGCATCTCGCGGCGGATGCCGGAAGCCGTCGCCGCGGTCGTCGAGCGGCTCGGGAGGCACGTCGCGGCCGAGGCCGGCCTGCTCGGACTCTTCGGCATCGACTTCGTGGTTGACGACGAGGGACGCGTGCATCCGCTCGAGGTGAATCCGCGGCCCACCGCGTCGATGGAGCTCTGGGAGCGGAGTGGCGGCGGGTCGCTCGCCGCCTCGCACCTGGCGGCCTGCGGATTCGCCGAGGCGACGCCGCCGCCATCCGCGGTTCATGCGAAGGTGTTCGGCAAGGCGATGCTCTTCGCCTCCCGACCGGCCGTCGTTTCGGCGGCCGCCTTCGAACGCTGGATTCGGTGGCGGGACGACTGGCGCGACGGCGACGGACTGCCCGCGGTGGCCGACATCCCGGCGACGGACACGCCGATCCCGCGGGGAGGACCCGTGCTCACCGTCTTCGCCTCCGGCGACGAGGAGCACGACGTGCTCGAACGGCTCGAGCGGCGGCTTGGGCTCGTCGAGGAGTCGCTCCTGCCGGGTTCGGCGACGGTCAGCCCGCCATCCGACGCAGCTGCGGCATCTCCGCCGCGGGGCAGAGATACTCCATGAGATACGCGTCCTCGGTCGTGTCCTGGTAGAAGTCCTTGAGCACCGATATCGCGCGGAAGCCGCAGGATCGGAAGAAGAGCTGCGCCGGAAGGTTGGTCTCACGGACCTCGAGCAGGATGCGACTGCGCCGCTCCGGAGTGAGCTTCCCCGACAGCTTGTCGACGAGGAGCGATCCGATGCCGAGCCGGCGATGCTGCCGCGAGACGGCGAAGTTGAGAACGTGTAGCCGCGTGCGGTGCAGTTCGTAGATCATGAACGCGACCACGGCGTCGGCCATCTCCGCGACCATGCCGATGCAGTTCCGCTGACGGAGGCAGTGGGTGAAGTCCTCTTCCGACCAGGGGAATTCGAACGCCTCGTCCTCGATGCCGAGCACGTCCCGCATGTCCCGTCGGATCATCCAGCGGACGTGGACCTTCAGGCGTTTTTTGTCTGTCGACGCGGACACTGCCTCAACTCCTTCTCCGTGGCCGACCCCTGCTGCCCGCGTCCGACGGATCCGGCCGCGGGGGGCGAACCGTAGCAGCCAGTCCCGCGTCCTCCAAGGCGGCTTCGCGCTGAAAAATGGGGACCAGGGGCGGCCGAAGCCGCCTTGACCGGCCCGGGCCTCGTTCCTACTGTCCCCGGCCGTTCTGCCCGCATTTTCCCGCAGATGCACGTCCATGAATCTCTTTATCGCACACACCTCGCCGCACCGTTGGCTGCCCTTGGTGGCGGTGCTTGCCGGCTGCGCGGGGCCGTCGATCCGCAGCCAGAGCCCGGAGGTCGAGTCGCTCGTGCAGGTCGAGGCGTCGACGAAGCTCGTCGGCGACTACGCGAACGCCTGGGGCCTCGCCCAGCAGCGGGTGGAGAACGCGGCGCTCGTGACCGGACTGGCGGGCACGGGCAGCGATCCGCCGCCGTCCGCACAGAGGCAGGCCCTCATGGCCGACATGCAGGCTCGCGGCGTCGTGGAGCCGAACCGGCTGCTCGCCTCGCCGACGACGTCGCTCGTCTGGACCCACGGCTTCATCCCCCCGGGGGCGAGGAAGGGCGACCGCTTCGACGTTGTGCTCGAGGTCCCCGGCGACAACGACACGACGAGTCTCGCCGGCGGCTGGCTCATGGAGACACGGCTGTCGGAGATGGCCGTGCTCGGCAACCGCGTCCGCGACGGCCACGTGCTGGCGACGGTCGAGGGGCCGGTGCTCGTCGATCCCGTTTCCGAGGCCACTCGCGACGGAGTCTCGAAGCTGCGGGCGAGGATTCCCGGCGGAGGCGTGGTGCTCGTTCCCCGGCAGATCGGCCTCGTGATCGCGGCCGACCACCGCTCGATCGCGCTGTCGAAGCGGATCGGCGACTGCATCAACAGGCGGTTCCACACGGTGATCCGTGGTGCGAAGCGGGGCGTTGCCACGCCCAAGACGGACCGTTTCATCGAACTCGAGATCCCCCCCGCCTACGCGCACTCGCTCGATCGGTATGTCCGCGTCGTGCGTGCGGTCGCGATCAACGAGCCCGCGGGCCGGCGGCTCGAGCGGCTCGAACTGCTGTCGCGGCAGCTCGCCGACCCGGTCACCGCCCCGAATGCGTCGATCCGGCTCGAGGCGATCGGCAAGGACTCCATCCCGACCCTCCGCGCGGCGGTCGACTCGAAGGACCCCGAGGTGCGGTTCCACGCCGCCGAAGCGCTCGCCTACCTCGGTGAATCGACGGCCGCCGAGCACCTTGCCGAGGCTGCATCGTCGTTCCGCAGCGTCCGCGGCGCGGCCCTCGACGCGCTCGCCGTGCTCGACGACGCCAACGGGATCGACGCCCTCGAGGGGCTGCTCGACAACGCGAGCGCCGAGACGCGATACGGCGCGTTCCGCACGCTCTGGCGGATCGATCCGAAGGGGCCGCTCGTCCGCGGCGACCGGCTCGGCGACGCCTTCTCGCTCCACGTGCTCGACGTGAAGGGCCCGCCGCTGGTCCATGCGACGCGAAGCTTCCGTCCGGAGATCGTCCTGTTCGGCACCGACCATCCGCTCGACCACGGGCTGCGGGCCGAGGCGGGCTCGTCGATCATCGTCATCGTCGAGGGGCACTCGGCGACGGTCAGCCGCTTCGCCACCGGCGAGGACGACAGGACTGTGACGGTGCCCGCGCGGGTCGACCGCGTGATCCGCGCGGTCGCCGAACTCGACGGAACCTACGCGGACGTCGTCCAGTTCCTGCAGCAGGCGAAGGCGATGCGGGCGATGTCCAGCAGGCTCGCCTTCGACGCGGTGCCCGACGCGACGACCCCGCGGTCGAGCCTCCACGAGGAGGCGGCCATCGGCATCGAGGCCTCGAAGCCGACCGACCCGGAGGCCCGGGGGCACCGCGCGGACCGCTCGGCGCCGTCCGGCGACCCGTCCACGTCATGACACGCCTCACCGCGATCGAACTCGTCGGGTTCAAGAGCTTCGCGGACCGGACCCGGTTCGATTTCCCCGAAGGCATCACCGCGATCGTCGGCCCCAACGGGTCCGGCAAGTCGAACGTGGTCGATGCCATGAAGTGGGTGCTCGGCGAGCAGTCGGTGAAGAGCCTGCGCGGCAAGGAGATGGCCGACGTGATCTTCGCCGGGTCGGCCGGCCGCAAGCCGCTCAATTCCGCCGAGACGTCGCTCTTCTTCGACAACGCCGCCGGCCTCCTGCCGGTCGAGTCGGCGGAGGTTCGGATCACCCGCCGTGTCTACCGTAGCGGCGAGAGCGAATACCTCGTCAACGGCCAGATCGCGAGGCTGCGGGACATCCGCGAGCTCTTCTCCGGCACGGGGGCCGCGACCGAGGCCTACAGCGTCATCGAACAGGGCCGCGTCGACGCGCTCCTCGTCGCCAGCGGCCGCGACCGTCGGCTCGTCTTCGAGGAGGCGGCCGGCATCACTCGATTCCGCAGCCGGCGTGCCGAGGCGCTGCGGCGGCTCGAGCGGACCGAGCAGAGCCGACGCAGGCTCGCCGACCTACTCGGGGAGATCGCCGGACGCCTGGCCACCGTCAGGCAGCAGGCGGCCCGGGCCCGCCGACACCAGGAGCTCACGGCCCGGCTGAAGTCGCTCCGGCTCACGGCCGCCTCCATCGACCTCGCCTCGGTCGAAGAGGCGGCAGCCGAGCAGGCCGACCGGATCGCCCGCACGCAGGAGGAGATCGGAATCCACGAAGGAGTGCTCGCCGACGCCTCGTCGCGACTGGCCGAACTCCTCGCCGAAGAGCAGACGAACGACGCCGAACTCGCGTCGCTGCAGCAGCATCTCGCGAGCTTCGCGGAGCGGGCGGCCGCCGCGCGAACCTCGATGGGGCTGCTGGCCGACCGGGGCCGCGAACTCGACGACGAGGCCTTGCGCACGGCCGGCGATCTACGCGACCTTCGCCGCCGACTCCTCGAGGCGATGCGGGCGATCGCGGAGGCCGAGCGGGAGGAGAAGACCCGCGGCCTCGAGGCCGCGGCGATCCGCGAGCGGCTCGCCGCCGGGGAGACCGCCGCCGGCTCGTCGACCCTCGACGCGTCACAGGTTCGGGATGCGGTCGCATCCGCCCGCCGCGTCCTCCGGGAGACGGAGGCGGCCCATGCCGCCAGTCGCACGGCCGTAGCGCGGCTCGAGGACGCCATGGCGAGGCTCGCCGACGCCGCCGACCACTCCCGGGGCTCGGTGGCCGCGGCGAGGGAGCGGCATGCTCAATCCCTCGACGCCGTCGCCACCGCGGAGGGGACCCTGGCGGCGTTCACGACCCGGCTCGAGTCGGCGCACCGCGACCTCGCCGCGCTCGAGGGGCGGGAGAAGGATCTCGCCGAGCTCGCCATCGCCCGCCGCGAGGCGGTCGCGGCGGCAACCGCCAAGCTCGAGGCCTGCCGCGAGCGGGCCCTCGTGCTCGACGAACTCGTCGGCAGCCGCGAGGGCGTGTCGGAGTCGACCCGCGCCATGCTCGCGGCCGGCGTGCCCGGGAGTCGGGGGCTCGTGGCCGAGTCCATCGACGCCCCGCCTGCCGTGGCCGCTCTCGTCGATGCCGCGCTCGGCCAGCTCGCCGGCCACCTCCTCGTGGACTCGTCCGACGAGCTCCTGGCCTGGCTCGCCTCCCCGACGCCGGCCGTCGCGGCGGCCGGCGGACGCACCGGTTTCGTGATCGCCGACCGCCTGCCCGCACCATCGGACGAACCGGTCACCGCGGAGGGCGTGGTCGGCCGCCTCGACCGACTCCTCTCGCCGCCACCGACACCGGGGAGCGTCGCCGAACGGCTGCTCTCGCGGGTCTGGGTCGTTGATTCGCTCGGCGTCGCCGCCTCCTTGAACGGTTCCATGGCAGCCGGCACCCTTTTCGTGACGCCCCGCGGCGAGATGCTCTCTTCCGACGGCCGCCTCGAGATCGGCAGCGGGGCCGGTGCCGGGCTCGTATCCCGTCGGAGCGAGCTCGCCGCGATTCCCTCGCGGATCGAGGAGCTGGACCGCCGGGCCGCATCCTGCCGGCGCGAGCTCGCCGACTGCGGGCTCGAGCAGGCCGAAGTCCGCGACGAACTCCGCCGGGCCCGCGGCCAATGCAACGCCGAGTCGGCCGCGGTCGCCGCCGCGAGATCGGAGCTCGACCGACTCCGGCGCGAGGCCGTCTCGAAGGAGACGGCGATCGCGGCGGCGGAGGCCGCCCATCGCCGCGAGGAGAGCCGGCTCTGCTCCGTCCGCGAGCAGCTGCAGCGGGCCCGCGACACGGAGCGGGAGTCGCTCGACGCTGCCACGGCCGCCGCCGACGTCGTCGCCCGCGCCGAGGCACGACTGGAGGCGTTTGACCGCAGCCGTGGCGAGGCGATCGAGGCCGTCGCCCGGCTCCGCGTCGAGGAGGCCGAACATCGCCAGAGGCTCCTCGCGGCCACCGCAGGACTCGAGGCCCGTCGCGCGGAGTGCACGGCCGCACGTGGCCGGCTCGATGCGGCCGTCGAACGGCTCGGGTCGATCGACGATCGCCGTCGCCAGCACGACCTCGAACGGCTCGCCCGCTCGTCCGATTACGCCGAGGCCTGCTGGCATGCCGAACGACTCGCAATGCAGCGGTCAGACCTCCTCGAGACCCGTGACCGTCTCTCCGCCGGACGGCTCGCGACGCTCTCCGCGTCCGAGCAGGCACGCGACGCGATCGCCTCGCTCTCGCTCTCGCTCCACGAGGCCGGGCTCGCGGCCGGGGAGGTACGACACCGCCGCGACCGGATCGTCGAGCGGATTCGCGACGACTACGGCCTCGACATCGAGGTCGAGCGGGCCGCGGCAGGCGGTCCGACCGAGCCCTACGCCGGCGACCGAGACGCCCTCGAGCGAGAGATCGAGGAGCATCGCCGACGGCTCGCCGCGATGCCCTCGGTGAACCTCGAGGCGGTCGCCGAGGCGGAGGCGCTGGAGAGTCGTCACGAGTCGATGCAGGCACAGCTGTCGGACCTCACCGACGCCAAGCAGGCCGTCGAGTCGCTCATCGCGAAGATCGACGAGGAGAGCCGGCGGCTTCTCGCCGAGACCATCGAAACGGTCCGCGGGCACTTCCAGGGCCTCTTCGAGAATCTCTTCGGCGGCGGCCAGGCCGACATCGTGCTCGACCCGAACGTCGACCTGCTCGACACGACGGTGGAGATCGTCGCCCGCCCACCGGGCAAGGAACCGCGGAGCATCTCCCTGCTCTCCGGTGGCGAGAAGACGATGACCTGCGTCGCGCTCCTGCTCGCGATCTTCAAGAGTCGCCCGAGCCCGTTCTGCGTTCTCGACGAGGTGGACGCCGCCCTCGACGAGGCCAACGTCGACCGGTTCGTGGGCGTGCTGCGGGATTTTCTCTCGTCGACGCAATTCATCGTGGTGACGCATTCGAAAAAGACGATGGCCGCCGCCGACACGCTCTACGGCGTCACGATGGAGGAATCGGGGGTCTCGAAACGGGTCGCCGTGAGGCTGGAGCAGGCCAGGGCGACGCTCGCGAAGGCGGCCTGACCCGCACCACGGGCCGGCGAATCCGCGGGAAATCCGGCCGCCGCCCTACCGCGCCGGCGTTTCCGCGCAGAACGGCTCAAGTCGCACGACGCGATCTTTCGATACATCCCCGTGGATGGTCATGCCGCGGACGTGCCCGAGCGAAAGCGGGGGTTCGACCGCGGTTCGATGCAGGGGGGGAAACCTGCGAGCCGACGCAGAGACGCGGTGCCGGATTGGCGGCCCCGCGTGGAGTCGGACTCTCTCGGCCCCCTTCTGTCTCGGGGCCCTCCAGACCCGGGGTTCGGCCCGTGCCGCTCCCCGTTCGCGAAGAACCGCCGCGTCGAAGCGCGGCGAACACGACAGGGGGGATCTCGTCGGCACGTTCCTTTCGGGGGCGGGTCGGCCCGGATTCCGTGCACGGTTCTCAGTGAAAATGGAGTCCAATCGATGAAGGTGTTCACGACAGGACAGGTCGCCAAGATCTGTAAAGTTGCTCCCCGAACGGTGAGCAAGTGGTTCGATTCCGGCCGGCTGCGGGGATACCGGATTCCCGGCTCACAGGACCGCCGGATTCCACGCGAATATCTGATCAAGTTCCTCAAGGAGCACGGCATGCCGCTGGGCGACCTCGAGGACGAGGCGATGGCCAAGGTGCTGCTCGTCGGCCAGGACCAGGTCCTGATCGAGAACCTCAAGAAGCACCTGCCGGTCGAGAAGTCGTTCAAGATCCAGGTGGCCGCCAGCGGCTTCGAGGCGGGCATCCAGGCCGAGAGCTTCCATCCCGACTGCATCGTGGTGGACTACTCGATCGGCCGGATCGACGCGCAGCAGATCTGCCAAAACCTCCGCCGCAATCCGGAGTACGCGGAGACGATCGTGATCGCCCTGCTTCCCGACGACGGCTCGACGATCCAGGTCGACCGGGCGCACGTGAACGAGAGCTTCAAGAAGCCGTTCGACGTCGCTCTGCTCGCCGAGCGGCTGCGGACGCTCATCGGAGCCCGCAAAGAGCTCGTCTAGGAAGCGCACCACGATCGACTCCATTTCCCGCGGGCCGGTGTGTCGGGGGGACACGCCGGCCCGCGGACGTTTTCACGCCAGCCTGCTATGCTTCGGCCGATGAGCTCCGCCTCCCCTCACGGCATCCGGATGATCGACGTCGGCGACAAGCCCGTGTCGCGACGGACGGCGAGGGCGACCGCGAGGCTGCGTGCCTCGCCAGAGTCGATCCGCAGGATTCTGGCGGGGGAGCTCGCGAAGGGCGACGCCGTCGCCACGGCCAGGATCGCCGGGATCATGGCGGCGAAGCGGACGAGCGACATCGTGCCTCTCTGCCACCCGCTGCCCCTGGAGTCGGTCGAGATCGGCGTCTCCGGCGACACGCCCGAGACGATCCTCGTCGACGCATCCGTCACCACCACCGCCCGGACCGGCGTCGAGATGGAGGCGCTCTGCGCGGCGACCGCCGCGGCGCTCGCAATCTACGACATGACGAAGTCGATCGACCGCGGCATGACGATCGAGCAGGTGCGGCTCGAATCGAAGACCGGCGGCACCCGCGGCGACTATTCCCGCTGACAGTCGCTATTCCCGGTCGGCCTGCTTCTCGGGCTCCGAGCGGGCCGATTCGGCCAGGATCGGCTCGAGCTCGTCGACGAAGTCGCGGACGTCCTTGAACTCGCGGTAGACGCTCGCGAAGCGGACGAACGCCACCTGGTCGAGCTGTCGCAGCAGCTCCATGAGCCGCTCCCCGATGACCTCGCTGGGAACGTCCCCGTCGAGGGCGCCGTAAAGCTCCATCTCGAGCGCCGAGACGACGCCCTCGATGTCCTCCTCGCTGACCGGCCGCTTCCAGCAGGCCTTCGCGAGGCCTCGCTTGATCTTGTCGCGGTCAAAGGGCTCGCGCTCGCCATCCTTCTTCACCACCGTCAGCAGCTGCCGCTCCACCCGCTCGTAGGTCGTGAACCGCTTCTTGCAGCCGAGGCACTCCCGCCGGCGACGGATGATGTTTCCGTCGTCCCCGGCGCGGGAGTCGATCACACGGTCGTTGTCGACGCGGCAGAATGGACAGCGCATGGGGCGAATTCCCTTTCGTCTATTCGGGCCTGACCGCGGGCGGGGCCGCGGCGCCGCGGGCGAGCTTCCAATCCCGCCTCTGCCTCGAGCTGGCGATGTTCATCGCCTTGCGATATTTCGTGACCGTCCGCCTTGCGACGGTGATGCCCTGCTTCGCCAGCTGGTCCACGAGCTCGTCGTCGCTGTAAGGGTTGTCCTTCGGCTCCGCGTCGATGATCTCCTGCAGCTTGAGCCGGACGGCGTCCCAGGCGACCTCGTCGCCGTCGGCGCTCACCGTGCCACCGACGAAGAAGCGGCGGAGCGGCTGGAGGCCCCGGGGCGTCTGGATCCACTTGTCGTCCACGGCCCGGCTGACGGTCGTGACGTGCATGCCGATGCGGTCGGCGATCTGCTGCATCTTGAGCGGCTCGATCGCCTCGGGTCCCTCCGCCAGGAACCTCGTCTGGTGGTCGACGATCGCCTGCGCCGTTTTCAGGAGCGTGCTGCGACGCTGCTCGATCGACTCGATGAGCCACTGCGCCGCGTTGATCTTTCGCTTGATGTACTCCCGCGTGGCGGGATCGGTGTCGCGTGAGGAGAGCAGCTCACGGTAGTAGGGGCTGATCCGCAGGTTCGGCAGGTCGACGTCGTCGAGCCTCACCTTCCAGGTGCCGTCGGCGGCCGGTTCCACGAAGGCGTCGGGCTTCACCGCCGGCACGAACGACGTCGTGTAGACGGCCCCGGGCTTCGGCTGGAGGTCGTGAAGCCGCTCCCGGAGGTCCTCGATCTGCTCGAGCGTGAACCCGGTCTTCCGCTCGATGAGCGGCAGCCGGTTGGCGGCGAGATCCTCCAGGTGGTCGCTGATGAGACGCCGCAGCTTGGCGGCGTCGGGGGTGTCGGGCCGCACCTGCAGCAGCAGGCACTCCTTGAGGTCCTTGGCTCCGACTCCCGCCGGCTCCATGCTCTGCACGATCGACAGCGCCTTCCGGAGCGATTCGAGCTGGCTCGCGGGCCCGTCCGGATCGACGAACTCCTCGAGCGGCATCGGCAGGTAGCCGTTTGCATCGAGGTTGTAGATGATCTTGTCCGCGGCCTGCCGCTCCGCGTCGGAGAGGTCGTAGAGCGAGAGCTGGTCGTGGAGGTGGTTGGAGAGCGTCTCCGGCCGCTCCTGCATGTTGGCCATCTCGTCGAGGTAGCGGTCGGACGACTCCTCGATCCGCGATGCGGACGGACGTGACCGCTCCTCGTCGGTGTCGGGATACTCGCTCGACCAGTCGTACGACCGCTCGAAGTCGGCCTGGTTCGCGTGTTCCTGGTCGACCACGAGCGGCTTCTCGTCGGGGCCGATCGGCGACGCATCCGTCGGCTCCGCCGCCGCGGCGGTCTCCTGCGACTCCGGCTCCTCGACCTCGAGCGTCTCGTTGTTCTGGATCTCCTGCTCGATCCGCTCCTCGAGGGCCATCAGCGGCAGCTGGAGAATCTCCATCGACTGGATCATGCGCGGCGCAAGCAGCTGCTTCTGCGCCATCCGCATTTCCTGTCCGAAAGACATCCGCATCGCTGCGCCCCAGCCTGTTTCGAGAGTCGTTCCGACGGCCACCGGGCCGAACGCTTCGAGTCTATCACAGGGCGTCGCGGACGGCCTCGTTCGCGGACTTCCGGACCTGTTTCGAAGCCCCGCTGGAACGCCCGGAGGGCCTCGCTCGTCAGAGCCTGCGACGGCCAGAGAGGGCGTCGGCGATCATGTCGCGGTTGGCCTGCTCGAACGAGCTACCGGCCGTGAGTCCCCTCGCCAGCCGCGTGATCTCGACCGGCATCCCGCGGAGCGACTCCGCCACGGCGAGCGCCGTGGCATCTCCTTCGACGTTCGGGCTCGTCGCGAGGATCACCTCCCTGAACCCTCCCTGCTTCACCCGCCCGCCCAGTTGACGCATCGTGAGTTTCTCCGGCCCCACCCCGTCGAGCGGGGCAAGCCTGCCCTGGAGCACGTGGTAGAGGCCGCGGTAGGTGCCCGCCTCCTCGAGGGCGAGCAGATCCCGGACCTGCTCCACGACGCAGAGCACGCCGCGATCCCGCCTGGGGTCACGGCAGATGCCGCACTCCTCCTCCTCGCAGAGGTTGAAGCAGGTGCGGCAGGGGTGGAGCTTCTCCTTCACGCCCCGCACGGCGTCGGCCAAGTCGAACGCCTCCTCCGCCGGCATCCTCAGCACGTGGTAGGCGAGCCGCTCGGCGGACTTGCGGCCGATGCCCGGGAGACGGGCGAACTGCTCGACCAGCCTAGGAATAGCGCCCTTGTGATCTGCCATCGCCCTGTTGCTCCGCCGTGGGACGGCCCGTTGCTCCGCCGTCGGACGGCCTGTTGCTCCGCCGTGGGACAGGAAGTGTACCAGCCGGCCGGAAACCCGGAGATCTTCCGGCCGCTCTATGCCTACTCCGCTGCCGTGCCCCCATCGTCTGCAACCGACGCCGCGGGCTCGACCCGCCTGACCGTGGCGTCGAAGAGCGTCCGGGCGTGGGCCACGAGCGGGTGGTCCATCGCCTCGCGAATCATCGCCGACTGGGAAAACTGCGTCCTCGGCTTCCGCTCGACCGGCGCCGAGTCGACGGGGTCGGCAGCCGCGGCGATCCGGTACCGCACCTGCCTGCCGACGATGCTGCGGAGCGCCTCGCCGATGCCGGAAGCCACCTCGGCCCGAGCGAGAAAGGAATGGGCCGCGGCGGCGTTCGCCGGCAACGCGACCTCGAGGTTGCCGTCGTCGCTCCACCGCACGACCGTGGCCGTGGCGGCGAAGTCACCGGCGAGTCCGCCGATCGACGCGGAGGCGGCCCGCCACGCCTCGACCGGATCGTTCGTGACGACCGCCGGCGTCGGCGGCGGAGGATCCGCCAGCCGCGACGCCGCCGGGGGATCGTCCACCTGCGGACTCCGCGTCGGCTCTTCGACGACCGGCGCGGGCCGGCTAGCGGCGGCCGCGGTCGCCGGAATCAGGGGGGGCTTTTTTTTTTGATCCCGCGGCGGCTCGAGGGCCGCGGCCGCGGCGACCCGCTCCACGGCCACGGCGATCGCGTCGAGATTCTCGAGCCGCGCGAGCCTCACGAGGGCCATCTCGGCGATCGCCGTTCCGTGCAGGCTGGTCCGCATCCGTGCAAGCGAGTGATCGAGGATCTGGAGCATTGCCAGGATCGTCTCGGTGCCGAGCGCGCGGCCGAGCTGCGCGAGGTCGACGCCGCCCGGACGCCCCTGGCGGAGCAACCGCCCCTCGACGCCGACGCTCGCGACCAGGCTGTCCCGCAGGGCCGCGAGCACCTGCTCGAGCACCCCCCCCGGATCGGCGCCCGAGGCGATCGCCTCGTCGAGCGCGGCGATGCCCGCCGCAGCATCGCGGGAGGCGATCGCGGAGACGAGCCGGCCGATGCTCTCCTCGCGGCCCGTGCCGAGGATGCCGTGCACCTGCGCGACGGTAATGGTGGGCACGCCTGCTGTTCCAGCGTCGGCCGGCACCGCGTCAGCGGCCGGCAACACCGCGCACCCGAGCAACTGCTCGAGGAGCGACTGGCTGTCCCGCATGCTGCCCGCGGCTCGCCTCGCGATGAGCTTGAGCGCCCCGTCCTCGACGGCCACCCGCTCCGCCTCGGCGATCTGCGAGAGCCGCCGCTCGATCGCGTCGTCGTCCACCGTGAGAAAGTCGAACCGCTGGCACCGCGAGAGGATCGTGATCGGCAGCTTCTCCGGCTCGGTCGTGCAGAGCACGAACTTCACGTGCGGCGGCGGCTCCTCGAGCGTCTTCAGAAGCGCGTTGAAGGCCTCGCGGGTGAGCATGTGGACCTCGTCCACGATGTAGAGCTTGAACCGGCCCCGCGCCGGCCGCACGGCCACGTTCTGCCGCAACTGCCGGATCTCGTCGATGCCGCGGTTGCTTGCCGCGTCGATCTCGATCACGTCGACGTCCTGGCCGGCGGAGATCGCGCGGCAGACGTCGCAGGCGTTGCACGGCTCCGCCGCCGGCCCACGTTCACATTCGAGCGCCTTCGCGAAGATCCTCGCCGCGCTCGTCTTGCCGACGCCGCGGGCGCCGGTGAAGAGATACGCATGCCCGACGCGGCCCGCCACGATGGCGCCGGAGAGGCCGCGGGCCACGTGCTCCTGGCCCACGAGCTCGTCGAA
>JBBAVU010000041.1:0-18549 GCA_040397565.1 Pirellulales bacterium
GCCCGTGCAAAGCCGCTTTTCTGCCCTCGCTTCGCGGTGATTTCCGGAAGGGATTTCCGTCTGGTACAAGACCCTTGCCGCGAGGACGTTGACGAGCCGCTGCGGTTGGGAAAACGTGGCATGAAGACGATCTTTCGCTCGCGGTGTCTTGTGGCGGTCTGTACCGTCGTCGCCGCCATCCGGGCCGACATCGTCCGGGCCGAAATCATCCAGGCGAATGCCGCCAGCCGCTCCGAGACCGCCCTCCTCGCCTCGGCGTTCGATCTCGTGAACTCGGGGGCGACTTCGCTCGCGTCGGCCTCGCACGCCGGCTACACCCCCTACTCGGCCGGTGGAAGCATGCCGACCAACACCGTCGCCCTGAACGACGGCGGATCGGGGCTCCCGTACATCGGATACGGCAACGCGGCCCTCGGCACGGTGGGCTACGACTCCGACGGCCGGTGGTCCAGCACGTACCGGCTCGACACGAGCGTGAACGCGAGGGGCTACGACGTCTCGGCGATCCGGACGATGTCCGGCTGGTCGAGCGTCGCCCGCAATCAGCAGTTTGAGCTGCTGTTCGCGACCGTGGACAAGCCCGACACGTTCACTTCCTACGGAACGTATTCGTACTCGCCCGGCGGGTTCGGTGGAGCGAGGATCACGCTCACCGACTCCGCGGGGACCATCGCGAGGAACGTGTCGGCCGTGCGGTTCAGCGTCCAGCAGGCCGGCGGGATTTCGACCGTCTACCGCGAGTTCGACGTCTTCGGTTCGCCGACGGGCAGCGGCCGGCCGCCGGCGTTCCAGCGGGTGACCCCGGACGATTCGCGGATCACCTACTCCGACTACGCGAGGCTCGTGAAGCTCGACGCCGGCGAGGCCAGGTTCGATCGTCCGGTCGCCGGCGGACAAGGCAGCCTGCAGAACGCCAACCCGGGGGCCCGCGTCAGGTTTCGCACCGATGCCTCCATGATCACGGCCTCGTTCACGACCGGGACGCTCGGCATCAGGCAGGGAACCGGCGTGATCCTCGTCGACGGCGTGCGGGCCGGCACGTTCGATGCGGGCGTCTCGGGCTCGACGCTGGAGGTAGACGTTCCGGTCACAGGCTCGGGGTACCGCGACGTCGAGCTGCTCATGCCCTACTCGCAGGACGTCCGCTTCAACGGCCTTCTGGTCGATGGAGCCGCCGGTTTCCAGTCACCGACGACACGGCCGCCCATCCGCTACGTCGCCTACGGCGACTCGATCACGCAGGGTTTCTGGTCGAGTGATTCTTCCGCAAGCTATCCCGCCGTCGTCGGCCAGAAGAACGCCTGGGAAGTCGTCAACATGGGCTTCGGAAAGCGCGGACTCAGGGATTCCGGTGCCGGTGGCAGCGATGGAGCCGTCGTCGGATCGCTCGGCGCGGACGTCATCTCCGTGATGATGGGCTACAACGACGCATCGCTTCGCCTTTCGTCGTCGACCTACCGGGCGTTCATGGAGGCCTTCGTCGCGAAGGTCCGGGAGGTGGACGGCACGGTCCCGATCTACCTCGTCTCGCCGCTCTACACGGCCAACGCCACCAACCAGGCGTTCATGCTGCAGTACCGCGAAGCGATCATCGGCCTCGTGAACGGCTCCCAAGACCAGAACCTGCACTGGATCGACGGGCTCGCGCTCGGCATCGACGCCACGAACGCCGGCGAGTACACGAGCGACGGGATCCATCCGAACGACGCGGGCTTCTCGCTGGTGGGGGCGAATCTCGCGGCGCGGATGAGCCCCTCGGTGCAGGTGGAAAATTCGGGGCTCGCCATGAGCGGGCCTTCCTTGCAGGCAGCCATTCTCGCGGGGGCCCCGGCCCTGCAGCTGCAACTGCAGGTGGTGCCCGAGCCCGGAGCGGTCGCCCTGGCGGCCGCGGCGGCGGCCGTCATGCTGCTGCGGAGGATTCGTCGCCGACGAGCCTCGACGACCGCAGCTTCAATAGCAGCGGCAGCGTGAGCAGCCGAAGGGCCGCCGCGACGCCGAAGAGGGTGTAGTACGCGGTTCGGTCCTCGCCGAGCGATTTGAGCAGGAACCCTCCCGCCGCCGCGCCGACGACCGTCGCGAACGCGGTGCCGATCGTGTGGGCCGACACGACCGTGGCGCGGTCGCGGTTGCTGATCGCGTCGAAGAAGACGAGCGTCATGGCGAGTTCGAAGGCCGCCCAGCAGCATCCGGCGAGAATCTGCACGCCGACGAGGTAGCGGAGGTCGGCCGACACGATCCACAGGAGCGTCAGCGGCATCAGTGCAAGCCCGCTGAGCCGCAGCAGCCGAACCGATCCGATCCGGGAGGCGAGCCTGCCGAGCAGCGGCAGCGAGAGGGACTTCGACAGAAGGCCCGTGGCGAAGACGACCATGTAGGCCCAGTACGAGAACCCCATCTCGTCGAGCATGTAGGGCGTGAAGTAGGGAGCGGCAAACTGGGCACCGGCCACCACGCTCCAGAGGTAGCAGAGCAGCCATCCGGTCGGCGACATGAGCACCGTGCGGTCGTGGCTGTGGCGGGTCGATACGATCGCGGCGAGGACCGCCGGGGGCTCCGGTTCGCTACAGCGGGTCAGCTGAAACGCCGAGAAGAAACGCGCAGCCGACGCGACCACGAAGAGGATCGCGAACACGTCGAGCGTGAGGTCGAACTGCTTCCCGTACTGCAGGGCCGCCCCGGCGGCGACGAATCCGCCGAGCACGGCTGCCTGCGCGAGATGGTTGCGGCGTGCGAAAAAAGCGACCCGTTCCCCTGCCGGCACGAGCGTGCCGATCCAGGCGTTCCATGCCGGACTGCTCGCCATGCCGCTTGCCCAGTAGAGGCCGACGGCGGCGAAGATGCCCGCCGCTGGCGCGTGCCCCGACCAGGCCCACCAGGCCATCGGCAGGAAGCTCGCCGCCTGCAGCACGACGCAGAGCACGCACCAGCCGCGGTTCGTGCCGAGACGGGCGACCGCCAGCGGTGCGAGTGACTGCACCAACGCCCCGAAGATGATCGGGAGCGTCGAGACGAGGCCGGCGAGCGTCGGCCCGAGTCCGACCGCAAGCGCGAAAGCTCCGATGAACATCTCGCCGCAGCCCACCATCACGCTGAAACCGATGCCGTCCGCGATCGAGGCGTGCAGGTCGCGGGTGGTGGTTTCTGCGGAACGGGCGGGAACACGGTGGGACATGAGTCGCAACCAGTTATACTCTCCCTCGCGTTATCACGACCGGCGAGCCTGCGGTTTCCCCGACGGTTCGCCCGGCTTGATCGAACCAGACACGATCGAAAATTGGAGGCAGCATGCGAGCGGTCGTCACCGGAGCCACTGGACTCGTCGGCCCGAGGCTCCTGAGATTGCTCGATTCGCCGATCGTGCTCTCGCGGGATCCGGACCGCGCCCGAAAGTCGGTCGGACACCTCGCCGGCGAGATCGTTCGCTGGGATCCGATGGCCGGCCCGCCACCCATGGCGGCGATCGAGGGCGTCGACGCGGTGTTTCATTTGGCCGGCGAGTCGGTCGCGGGCGCCCGCTGGACGACCGCGCAGAAGGCCCGCATCCGCGACAGCCGCATCCTCGGCACGCGGCACCTCGTGAAGGGAATCACGCAGGCCGCCCGGAAGCCGGCGGTGCTCGTGTCGGCTTCGGCCGTCGGCTATTACGGCGACCGCGGCGAGGAGGAACTCGTGGAGACGTCTCCGCCGGCGAAGGACTTCCTTGCCGACGTCTGCGTCGAGTGGGAGCGTGAGGCGGTCATGGCGGAGTCGGCAGGCGTCCGGGTCGTGACCGCCCGCACGGGGATCGTGCTCGGGCCGGGCGGCGGCGCGCTTGCGAAGATGCTGCTGCCCTTCAAGCTCGGCGGCGGCGGACCGCTCGGCAGCGGCAAACAGTGGATGCCGTGGGTGCACGTCGCGGATCTCGCGAGGCTCTACGTCCACGCGGCCGAGTTGGGCTCGATCCGCGGGCCTATGAACGCCGTCGCGCCGAATCCGGTCCGCAACAGCGAATTCACGAAGGCGCTCGCCCGCCAGCTCCATCGTCCCGCATTCATCCCGGCCCCCTACTTCGGCCTGCGGCTGGTGTTCGGCGAGTTCGCGCAGGTGCTCTTCGCCTCGCAGCGGGTGATCCCGAAGGTCGCCCTCGACAGCGGATTCACGTTCCAGTTTCCCGACATCGTGTCGGCGCTCCGCGATATTCTCTCCCCCGCGACCTCCGCGGCGTAGCTCGACACTCGGAGCCGGACTAGGAAATCGCGGCGCGTTCGAGGCGGTCGCGGACGGCCCGCCATCCCTCGTCGGTCGGCGGTGAATCGACGACGATCACGTCGACTCCCGCGGCGTCGAGGTCGTGGACCGCGGCGTAGAGCCCGCGGGCGAAACCAGCGGGATCGTCCGGCAGCGGGCGGACGAGGAGGCGAACGTCCTCGAGCGTGGCCGGCGTCGGCCGCATCGTGACCCAGCCCACGCGCTGCCTCCCGCCCAGCAGTTCCGCCACACGCTCCCTCGAGCAGACCGAGAGTTCGAGCCTGGCTCTCGGCGCGTAGTGCCGGCCGGTGAGCCCCGGCGAGCGGAGGATCGCTTCGGTCTCGCCACCTTCGATGACCGGACCGCCGAGGGCAGCCTCGAGGGCGAGGCGGTCGATCGGACCGGGCCGAAGGATCCGCGGCGGGCTCGTCGTGCAGTCGACGACGGTCGATTCGATGCCGCGGTCGCACGGACCGGCGTCGAGGATCAGCTCGACCCGGTCGCCGAGGCCGGCCGTGACGTGCGCTGCGGTCGTCGGCGAGACGGAGAGCGACGCGTTCGCGCTCGGGGCCGCGATCGGCAGCCTGAGTCGCTCCAGGAGACGCCTCGCGACCGGATGGGCCGGGCAGCGGAGAGCGACGGTGTCGCCACCGGCCGTCACGACGTCGGGCACGATCTCCTTCTTCGCCACGACGACCGTGAGCGGCCCGGGCCAGAACACGCGGGTCAGCCGCTCGGCCGCGGGCGGCCAGGAGCGGGCGACCGACCGGGCCGCATCGACGTCGGCGACGTGGACGATGAGCGGGTTTCGCGGTGGGCGGCCCTTGGCCTCGAAGATCCGCCGCACGGCGGCCGGGTCGATCGCGACGGCGGCCAGGCCGTAGACGGTCTCGGTCGGGATCGCGACGAGCCCTCCCCGGGCGAGCAGGGCGGCGGCCTCGTCGATCGCGAGTTCGGTCTCCCTCGGAGGGGCGGCGGTGCCGGCAGGCCATTCAGCTCGGAGAATCCGCGGCATCGCTTCGCTGGCGGCGTCCGGATTCGCCCCGGCCGCGGGTTTTCGCGGCACGTTGCAGAATCCGGTCGGTCGAACCAAGATTGGGTTTCGTCGAATGATCGATCGGCGGACGCGAGTCTACCTTCCGGCAGGCACGCCGGCCGCCCGAACGACAGGAAGTCCGTCGTGGCCCACGCCCTTCCCCCCGTCGCGTCGCACGCCCCTGCCGGCCAGGTCGCCCTCCCGCGGCGCGATCCGGGCGCCCGCGTCGGCGTCGTCATGGGCAGCCGATCCGACTGGGAGACGATGGAACGGGCAAGCCAGGTGCTCGCGGAGCTCGGCGTGCCGCACGAGTGCGACATCGTGAGCGCTCACCGCACGCCGGAGAAGCTCGCGGCATATGCGTCGTCGGCCGCCGCACGCGGGCTCTCCGTGATCATCGCCGGGGCCGGCGGGGCCGCCCACCTGCCGGGCATGATCTCCGCCTCGACGTCACTGCCGGTGCTCGGCGTTCCCGTCGAGTCGGCGGCGCTCAAGGGGCTCGATTCGCTCCTCTCGATCGTGCAGATGCCGGCGGGCATCCCCGTCGGGACGCTCGCGATCGGCCGGGCCGGCGCCGCCAACGCGGCGCTTCTCGCGATCGCGATCCTGGCGATCGGCGATAGCGAGCTGCGGGAGCGGCTCGACCGCTTCCGTAGCGAGCAGACCGAGCGGGTCCTGCGGGACGGGCTGCCGACGCCGGCGGCGGGCGGCCATGGTTGAGGCGAAGGTCCTTCCGGGCGCGAGGATCGGAGTGCTCGGGGGCGGCCAGCTCGGCGCGATGTTCGCCGCGGCCGCCACGCGGATGGGCTACCTCGTGGAGGCCTTCTCCGACACGGCCGACTGCCCGGCGGCCCGGGTCTGCGACCGCGTTCACGTCGTGGACTTCGCCGACGAGTCGAAGCTCGCGTCGCTCGCGGCCGGCCTCGCCGCGGTGACGCTCGAATTCGAGAACATTCCCGCCAGGGCCGCGGCCGCCGTCGCCGCCGTGACACGTCTGCGGCCCTCCCCCGAGGTGCTCTTCACGACGCAGGATCGCGGCCGCGAGAAGGCGTTCCTCGTCGCGCACGGCTTCCCCTGCGCGAGGCACGCGATCATCCGCCGCCGCGAAGAGCTGCCACAGGCGGCCGCCACGGTGGGATTTCCCTCGGTGCTCAAGACCACCGCCTTCGGCTACGACGGCAAGGGGCAGCGGAAGGTCGGCTCGCCCGCGGAGCTCGAGGCTGCATTCGACGCCCTCGGCGGGCAGGAGACCGTTCTCGAGGAGTGGCTCGAGTTCGAGTGCGAACTGTCGGTCGTGGCGGCCCGCGGCGAGGATGGCGCGATCGCCGCCTTCGCCCCGTCGCGGAACGGGCATGCCAACCACATCCTCGACGTCGCGGTCGCACCGTCGGGGCTCGCCGAGCCGAAGGTGCGCGACGCCCAGGAGATCGCCGAACGTGTGCTCGACGCGCTCGGCGTCGTCGGCACGGCGTGCGTCGAGATGTTCCTCGCCCGCGACGGAAGGCTGCTCGTCAACGAGATCGCGCCGCGGCCGCACAACTCCGGCCACCTCACGATCGACGCCTGCGAGACCTCGCAGTTCGAGCAGCAGGTGCGGGCCCTCTGCGGCCTGCCGCTCGGGAGCCCCCGGCAGGTCGCCCCCGCGGCCATGGTGAACCTGCTCGGCGACTGCTGGGAAAGCGGCGAACCCGACTGGGCCGCGGCGCTCGGCATTCCGGGCGTGCGGCTGTCGCTCTACGGCAAGTCCGACCCGCGGCCCGGCCGCAAGATGGGCCACCTCACGGCGCTGGCGGCCACGGCCGCGGAGGCCGCGGAGCGTGCGTTGCTCGCCCGTCGGCTCAGCTCTGCGGCGCGAGCGAACGGCCCTTCCAGCTCGTGTTGAGCCCGAGGGCCTTGCGGAAGACGCCGACCCACTGGATCACGAGGAACACGGCGACCGCCAGCGGGTGCGCGACGGCACTCGCGAGGCTCTGCCGGAACCGGATCGCCTCGAGGAGCCTCGGCAGGTACGAGAGCGCGGCCGCGGCAACGATGAGCCAGGCGGCCCTCGCCGAAAAGCCGCTCCATCCGGTCGCGACGCCGATCGCGAGCAGCACCGCCGGCATCACCTGCCCGAACAGGAGCAGCACGCTCGCCGGCAGCACGACCCGCGGCGAGGCCATCCCCTCGGTCGCGTTCTTCGAAAGCCCCTTGAGCACGTCGACGCCCCGCTGGTACATCCGGCAGCTCGCGAGGCCCGTGGCGTCGAAGATGTCGGTGGCGAGGCCGGCCCGTCGGTAGGCGCGGGGCATCTTGATGCCGTCGTGGAGCGACTTACGGATCGCCGCGTGGCCGCCGGAGACGCGGTAGGCGTCGATCCGCGTCACGAACAACTGCCCGCATCCGGCCGCGAGCCCGGGCGCGAGGCTGCGGCGGCTACGGCCGAGCGGAAGGTACCCGAGCAGCACGAAGTGGATGAGCGGCAGCAGCAGCCACTCCAGGAACGTCCCGGTCTCCTGCCGCGGGAATCCGCTCACGAGGGCCGCCCCCGACTCCCGGAGGAAGGCGACCGAATTCGCGAGACATTCCGGCAGGAGCGTCACGTCGGCGTCGATGAAGACGAGGTGATCGTGTCGGGCCTCGTCGGCGAGCACCGCGCAGGCATGCTGCTTCCCGCACCAGCCCGGGGGGAGCGGCCGCCCCTTCACGAGCCGCACCCTCGGGTCGGCTGAGGCGATCTTCGCGACGATGGAAGCCGTGGCGTCGCGGCTCTCGTCGTCGAGCACGACGACCTCGAGCTCGACGCCCGTGCTCGCGAGCACGGCCGAGACGGTCCTGCCGATCGACCGCTCCTCGTCGCGGGCCGGGATGAGCACCGACACCGACGGCGTCGGTCCGGCGGCTGGGACCGGCGGCCGGCGAAACCGCAGCAGGTTCGAGACCGTCAGCCATGCTGGCACGGCCGCGCACACGATGCAGATCACGGCGAGAGGCATCATCGCGATCGTCCCCTTCCATGCGCGGCGTCGAACGACTCCCCGCGGGCAAGCGAGCCGAGCCGTCGAACGACGTCGTAGATTCCGCCGACGCCCGCTCGGCCGAGCGCGAGCGCCGAGAACGACCCGGGGTCTCTCGCGATCGCGGCGCGGGCGAGGCGATCCTGCGCGGCTTCGAGCGCCTTCTCCAGCTCCGTCGTCCAGGCCCTCGCGTCGCGGCCGGGATGGTCGCCGATCCGCATCGGCTCGCCGAAGGCGACGAGCGCCTCGGGGAACCTCTCGGTCCAGAACGGATACTCCACCGCCATCGGCACGACGATCCCGCGCGAGGCCGCGGCGACGGCGTGCGCGACGCCCGGCCGGATCCGCACCGGACGCTCCCGCGGATCGACGAACGTGCCGTGTGCCGTCACCCAATAGATCGTGTCGGGCCGCCGCAGGCTCGCCGCCGCCGTCGCGAGAAACCGCCTCGCACCGGCCCGGCTGCCGCCATCGATCCCGATGAAGCCGATCGTCTCGAGGAACCGGTACTTCCCGAGCGCCGTCGCGTCGATCGGACCGTAGTTCAGCCGATCGGGATAGAGCGTGTCGGCGACGAGGAGAAACACGAGCGGGTCCCACCAGCCCGGGTGGTTCGTGTAGACGAGCACGGGCTCGTCGCCGATGTCGGGAGCCGTGCCCGCGAGCAGCCGCAGGCCGTGGAACTGCCGCCGCAGGTACCACCGGACGTAGGCCATGAACCAGCGGTAGCGGGTGCTGGAAAACGGCGGCAGATCCTCGCGGGATCCGTCGCCGCCGCGGCCTCCGGTCTCCCCGCTCATGCGGCCGCGACGCGATCGGCGTGGACGCAGTCGGCGGCGATCCACCCCGACATGAGGACCATCGGCATCCCCGGGCCGGGATGGGCGGCGCCGCCGGCGAGGTAGAGCCCCTTCACGTCGGGCGATCGGTTCGACGGCTTGAAGGCGCCGAGGAACCGGCCGTGGCTCGCCAGGCCGTAGATCGCGCCGTCGAGTACGTGGTAGCGATCATTGATGTCCTGGGGCGTGAGCGCCCGCTCCACCACGATCCGCTCTTCGATGTCCTCGAGCCCGGCGGTCGACTTGAGCTTGTCGATGATCCGACGGCGGTACTCCGGGAGCATCTTCGACCAGTCGTGATGCCGCCGCAGATAAGGCGTGTGCACGAGGACATACATCGCCTCGCCGCCTTCCGGGGCCACCTCCGGCTCGGTGACCGCCGGAGCGCAGACGTACGCGGTCGGGTCGTTCGCCGGCTCGCCCCGACGGTAGATCGCCTCGAATTCCTCGTGCGGGTCCTTCGAGAAGACGAAGTTGTGGTGGAGCAGGTGGTCGTACCGCTGCTTCAGGCCGAGGTAGAGCACCACGCCCGAGCAGGCCGGCTCGTACTTCCGCCGGCCGAGGAACCGCTTCGATGCAGCGCCGTCGACGAGCTCGCGGTGGGTGCGGACGCTGTCGGAGTTGCTCACGACCGCCGAAGCGGCGATCACCTCTCCCTCCGCCGTCTCGACGCCCCGCACGCGGCCGCGGTCCACGATGATCCTTCGCACGGGCGTGCCGGTGCGGAACTCGACGCCGAGCTCGGTCGCGAGCGCCGAAAGTGCCTTCGGCACGGCGCCCGTGCCGCCCCGCGGATACCAGACGCCGTCGTGCGCCTGCATGTGGGCGATCCCGCAGAGCACGGCGGGCGAGGCGTCGGGCGCGCTGCCGACGTACTGGGTGAAGTGGTCGAGCATCTGCGCGGCCCTCGGGTCGGCGACAAACGCCCGCACCGTTCCGGCCACGCTGTGGCCCGGCCGCATTCCGATCACCTCCTTGAGCACCGACAGCGTGATCGAACGCTTCGGATCGAACATGTCCTTCAGGCCGCCGACGCTCTTCCAGAAGAAGTATTCGTTCGAGATGCGGTGGAGCCGCTCGGCGAGCTCCATGAAGCGTCCGTAGCCGGCGGCCGATCCACTGCCGGGAGCGAAGCGGTCGAGCGTCCGCATCATCTCGGGGACGTCGGCACAGAGGTCGAGCGTGGTGCCGTCGGTGAAGAAGCTCCGCCACTGCGGGTCGAGCGGGACGAGTTCGAGATGGTCGGCGAGGTTGCGGCCCGCCTCGGAGTAGATCCTGCGAAGCACCGCGGGAATCGTGAGGATCGTCGGGCCCATGTCGAAACGGAAGCCCCGCTCCGAGAGCACGGCCGCCTTGCCGCCGAGCCACGGGTTTCGCTCGCAGACGGTGACGCGGTGGCCACGGGCCGCGAGCGTGCACGCGGCGGCGAGCCCGCCGAGCCCCGCGCCGATCACGACGACGCGGTCGGCGTCGTCGCCGGTTCGACCCCTGCCGGCCGCGCCGGTCGTCGCGGTTCCGGAAGTGCCCGTCGCGATCATCGAAGCTGTCCCACCTTTCTGTCCCTGCCGCGGGGGGCGGCTCGCGGGCTCCTGCCCGCCGTGCGGCCCGGGCCGCCGACCCGTTCGAGATCCTGGAGCAGAAGGTTGGCCGTGATCCGGGCGGAGGAATAGATCACCGGCAGTCCGCTGCCGGGATGCGTGCCGCCGCCGACGAGGTAGAGGCCGTCGACGTCCTCGAAACGGTTGTGGGGACGCATGTGGAGCATCTGGCCGAGGTCGTGGGAGAGGTTGAAAGTGGCCCCCTTGTAGATCTCGTACTCGTCCTGCCAGTCGTCGGGCGTGACCATCTTCTCGTAGCGGATTCGCTCCCGCACTCCTTCGATGCCGACCCTCGCGAGTTGGTCGAGGGCGATCTCGCGGAACCGCGGGGCCTCACGCCGCCAGTCGACGTTCGGGTGCCGGTGCGTCACCGGCACGAGAATGTAGAGCGTGCTCATGCCATCGGGAGCGAGCGTGCGGTCGGTCACGCAGGCGTTTTGCACGTACATCGAGGGATCATCGCCGAGCGCGTGCCGCGACTCGATGTCGGCCAGGTTTGCGCGGTAGCTCTCGGACAGATAGATCGTGTGGTGGGGCACGGCGTCGTATTGGCCGTCGATGCCGAGGTAGAGCATGAACGTGGAGCATGAGAACCGCTTCGATGCGATCGCCTTGTCGTTCCAGCGTCGGCGGAGCCGGTCGGGCACGAGCCGCGTCATGCTCCTCGCGAAGTCGGCGTTGACCACCGTCGCGTCGGCCTCGTACTCGCCGGCCGCCGTGCGAACGGCCGTCACTCGCCTGCCCTCGAACCGCATCGACTCGACGGGCTCGCCGTAGCGGATCTCGACGCCGAGATCCTCCGCGATCCTCGCCATCGCCGACGAGATCGCGCCGCAGCCACCGATCGGGTGGAACACGCCATGCTCGTACTCGAGGAACGACAGGATCGAGAACAGGCTCGGGCAACGGAAGGGCGACATGCCGAGGTACTTCGACTGGAACGTGAAGGCCAGCCGGATCCTCTCGTCGGAGAAGAACCGACCGAGCTCGGCGTCGAGGCTCTTCCATGGCTTGAGCATCGGCACGAGCCGCAGCA
The DNA here is from genome assembly GCA_040397565.1 of Pirellulales bacterium. Lineage (GTDB taxonomy): Bacteria > Planctomycetota > Planctomycetia > Pirellulales > UBA1268 > UBA4655. The sequence goes on from JBBAVU010000041.1 coordinate 11,733, forward strand.
GGTCGGGGCTCGCGAGATCCATCCAGCTCTCGAACGGCTGCTCGAGGAACGGCGCGAACCGCTGGAACTTCTCCCGCGTCGCCTCCATGAACCTCCCGAAGGCTCCGGCGTCGGCGGGAGACAGGGCCGTGACGGCCGCCTCCATCCTCTCGGGATCGGGCGTCGCCAGGATCTCCCCGCCGGTCCCGAACACGATCCGGTACTGCGGGTCGAGGCGGACGAGCTCAACCTCCCGATTCAGATCGCGGCCACAGGCGGAAAAGATCTCCGCGAGCACCCGAGGGTAGAGAAAAAAGGTCGGGCCGAGGTCGAACCGGAAGCCGCCGGGCGCGTCAGGCTGGTCGGGCGTCGAGATCGTGCTCGTGCGGCCTCCCGGCACGAGGGCCTTCTCGAGAATCCGCACGCGGACTCCCTCGTTGGCCAGGAGCATGGCGGCCGCCAGCCCGCCGGGACCGGCACCGATGATGTTGACCGTCCGCGTCATCCGAGTTCCACGGGGAAACGTCCTGCAGTGACCACACTATAGGACGTTGGCCGGATGGCGCGAACACCGGACGCCGGCGATTCCCTCGACCGCGGCCCTCGACCGCGTTTCGGAAGCCGTTTCAGTAGGGCGTGTACCACGACCCCGGGTAGTAGCTGTACCGCGTCGCACCGAACAGCCCGCGGCGGGCGACCACCGTCGGCGGGTAGTAGGCCGCGACCGGGGCAACCATCGCCGGAGCGGCGGGGGCGTAGTAGGCGGTCACGGGCATCGCCGTCGCGACGGGCGCGGCGACCGGCGCCGCATAGTAGGCGGTGACAGGTACGGCAGCCGCCGTCGGGGCGTAGTAGGTCGTCACCGGCGCGGCGACCGTCCTGACGGGTTGGGGCGCGTAGTAGCTCGTGACGGCGATCGAGCTCGAGGGCACCGTCGCGGCGATGGGCGTCACGGCGGGCGCGTAGTTCGCGACCACGGGCACGCCCTCGACCATCGGGGGAGAGAACGCCGTCACGGCGGCATAGTTGCCCGAGGGCACGTAGCTCGCGACATAGGTGGCCGGCTGCGCCGACTGGCAGAGCTGGGCACGCGCATCGCCGACGAGCAATGTCGGCGCGAGAAACAGTCCCGCCATCATGGCGAGGCAGCGGGGAAGGCACTGGATTCGGGCGGCGGACATCGTGATTGACACGCTTTCTTATGGGCTGGCGTTGGAGGTTCGGAAGCGATTCATCGATCCAACCAAGAATAAGTAGCCCGTCAAACGCCTGCAATGAGCCGCCGGCCGGCCCTTTGAGGAGGGCTCGAGGCGGCCGCCCGCACAACCCTCACCACCCGTCCTCCTGCCCCTCGATCCAGCCCCGGTTGACCATCTTGAACCGGATTGTCCAAAACATTCGCTCCCGCCGCCCCCCTGCTCCAGCCGCATGCCGCACTCCTCCGATCCCGCCGACGACCGAGCCGACGGTGGACAGTTGGGACGCATCGCCGGCTTCGCCCCGCTGCTGGCGGTTCGCGGACTGACAGTCGCGAACGACAACGCGCTACGGTGGCTCGCGATCGGTCTCGGGAAGCGGGCCTGCGAGGCGGTGCAGCATCCGCTCGTGCTCACGATCGGAACGGCCGGCTTCGTGCTCCCCTTCATCGTGCTCGCGTGGCTGGCCGGCCATCTCGCCGACCGCCACCCGAAGCGGTCGGTGGTCGTCGCATGCAAGGCGGCCGAGATCGCGATCGCGCTGGCGGCGGGCCTCGTGGTTGCCTGGGGCGTGCGTTCCGGGCCGTCGGTGGCGGGGCTGCCTGCCGGGCTCTGGCTCCTCTTGGGATGCGTCGTCGTGATCGGCTGTCAGGCCGCGTTGATGACGCCAAGCCTGCTCGGCAGCATCCCCGAGATCGTGCCGGCGAAGAGGCTCGCGGCCGCGAACGGATGGTTCGCGATGGTGGGGCTCGCCGCCACGCTCGTCGGCATGGCGGCCGGGAATTGGCTGGCCGACGTCGCGCCGGTCGCGGCTGCCGGGGCATGCGGAGCCTGCAGCCGATCGGCCGGATGGCTGGAAGGCTTCCCGGCGATCGCGATGCTCGTGGGCATCGCGATCGCCGGTTGGGCCGCGTCGATGCGGCTGACGCCTCGGCCCGCCGCGGCGCCCGACACGAGGCTCTCGGGCCGCGTGATCGCCACGACGCTCCGCGATCTCGGCGAACTCTTCGCGTCGAGCGAGCTCGCCGCCTCCGCGGCGGGCATCGTGTTCTTCTGGGCCATCGCCGCGGTCGCGCAGCTCAACGTCGACCAGTTCATCGCCGAGGCCGGCGCCACGACGCAGTGGCAGGTCGTGCCCTTTCTCGTCGCGCTCGTGGGGGGCATCGGCTTCGGCAGCGTGCTTGCCGGCAGGATTTCGTCGCGGGGCGTCGATCTCGGCCTCGTGCCGGTCGGCGGCATCGTCATGGCGGTGGCGTCGTTGCTCCTCGCCGGCGGCCCTCCCGCGGCGTTCGCCGACGGCCGCGCGATCCCGTACGGCTGGTGGCATGCATTCGCGTCGCTCGCGCTGCTCGGCGTCGGGGCCGGGGCCTTCGACGTTCCGCTCGAGGCCTACTTCCAGGCGCGGAGCCCGGCGCACCGCCGCGGAGCGCTCCTCGCGGCGTTGAACCTGCTCGTCTTCTCCGGGATGTTCATCGCGACGCTCGTCTACGGCGTCGCGCGATCGCCCGTGCGGACTCTCGCGGGCGAGGCGGCGCCGCTCCTCTCGGCGAAGGCCGTGTTCGGAGGGTTCGCCCTGCTCGCCCTCCTCGCGACCGCCGCGGCGATCTACGCGGCGCCGCGGGCGTCGCTGCGAATCTTCGTGTCATCGATCGTGCACGCGATCTATCGATTCCGCATCCGTGGCGAGGAGTTCGTCCCTGCCGAGGGACCCGCCGTCGTCGTCGCCAACCACCTCTCCTGGCTCGACGGCTTCATCGTCGTGCTCGCGAGCCCGCGGCCGATCCGGATGGTGGTCTACGGTCCCAACATCCAGGGCCGCTTCCTGCGGATGCTCGCCGACCAGTGGCGGTTCATCCTCTTCGACCCGAAGCCGAAGTCGATCGGCATGGCCCTCAAGGAGATCCAGAAGGGACTCGCCGACGGCGACGTCATCGGCATCTTCTGCGAAGGGGGCATCTCGCGGACCGGGCAGATCCTCGGATTCAAGCGAGGGCTCGAATGGCTCCTCGAGCGGGTCGAGGCGCCGATGGTTCCACTCCACCTCGACGGCCTGTGGGGAAGCCTGCTGACGTTTTCCGAGGGGAAGTATTTCACGAAGCGGCCGAGGCTGTTTTTCGGCGGCGGGCTGCGGGGCTTTCGCCGGCCGCTGACGCTCTCCTTCGGCCCTCCCCTTCCCGTCGGCACCCATCCCGACGTCGCGAGGCTCGCGCTCCAGGAACTCACGGCGTCGTCGGTGCGGAGGCGGTTCGCGGCGGCGATTGCGAAGGCGACCGTCGCGAACGGCGGCGACCCCGTCGCGGCCGCGGCGGTGGCCGAGGCCTTCGACGGCTGCCTGCTCGTGCGGCGGAGCGACCGGTTGCTCGCCTCGCTCGCGTTCGGCGACCCGCTCTCGGGCTTCTTCGGCGAGGGAGTGGACAAGAGGCTCTCGATCGAGAGCTTCGTCGTCGACGGCCATGCGGAGGCGGGCGAGCTGCTCCGTCGTCTCGCGGAGGAGCGGATCACGCTGTGGGTCGGCCGGCCCGCGCAGGTCGCCGCGGTCGCTTCGCTCGCGAGGAACGGTTCCCCCGGGCCGCTCGCGGTCGAAGGCGTCGTGATGCCGATCGCATCGGTGGCCGATCTCGTCGCGGCCGAGCAGGCGGCGGAAGAGTTCCATGCCGCCTGCAACGTGAGGCCCGTCGTGGCCTACGCGCCCGACGGACGGTCGCTCGTATCGATGAACACGCCCCCCGCCCGCTGCGCCTCCCACGAGGTGACGCACAAGCCGGGCACGATGGGCCGCACGGTGAACGGCGCCGTCGTCTGGCCCGAGGCGTCGATGCGGCGGCCGCTCGGCCTCCCCGATCCCGACGGACTGCCGCTCGAAGACCGGGAGACCCGCACGCTCGTGATCGCCGCCACGATCCCACGGCCTCCCTCGGATCGGCCTGGAGCCATGCTGCTCGACGAGGCCTTCGATGTCGACGCCGACGGGTTCGTCGTGCCGCGGGGCGGTATCGGGGCGCCGCTCAACGCGGACGATGCATCGAGCGGTAGATGAGCTCGAGCGCCTCCTGCACGTCCTTGACCTTCTTCTTCTGTTCCCGCAGGGCCTCGACGAGCCGGCGGGCATCGGCGTCGGAGTGGCCGAGCGAACGGAGCACGTCGAGCGTCTCGACGAGCACGTCGGAGCCGGCCGGGCCGGTGCCCGGCGATTCGCGGGCCACGAGCAGGGCGAACTTCGGCATCTTTCGTCGCAGCTTCGCGATCATCCGCTCGGCGGTCGCGGTGCCGATCCCCGGCAGCGTGGCGAGCGCGGCGGCGTCCTGCTCCTCGATCGCCGTCGCGATGTCGCCGACGGGCCGCACGATCGCGCGGAGCGCCTTGCGGACGCCCACGCCGTCGACCTCGCAGACGAGATCGAAGAACTCCCGCTCCACCTCCGACAGGAAGCCGACGAGCCTCGGCACCAGGTTGCCGCGGCCCGGATTCCCCTCGAGGAATTCGAGCGTATGGAGCGTGACGGTCTGCCCGAGCTTCGTCTGGAGCGCCCGTCGCACGAGTTCGGGAACGAGCACCTCGTGCACGAGCTGACCGACCGCGATGTCGATCGACGTGCCATCCACCCGTTCGACGGTTCCGCTGAGTCGCTTGATCACGGTCGGCTGCTCCGGAGCATGTCGATCACCGCGTCCGGACGGGCGACGCGGAGTCTCAGATGGTAGTCGGTGAGGGCGACGGCGAGCGCGTCGGCCGCGTCGGCGGGTTCGGGACGGCTCGCGAGGCCCAACTCCCGCTGCACCGCCCGCTGCACCTGCTCCTTGCCGGCATGGCCGCTCCCGGTGAGCGTGCTCTTCACCCGGTTGGGCAGGTAGTGGTGCACGTCGAGCCCCGCCTCGGCCGCCGCGAGGCAGATGACGCCCCGCGCGTGGCCCATGAGGATGGCCGTCTTCGGAAACTTCGCATGGGAGAAGACCTGCTCGATCGCCATGGCGACCGGCGAGAAGGCGGCGAGCACCTCGCGGACTCCCGCATGGATCGAGAGCAGCCTCGCCTCGAGCGATTCGCCACGGGAGCGGACCGTGCCCGCCTCGACGAGCCGAGCCGGTCCAGCGGAACACTCGACGACGCCGTAGCCGGTGACGTTGAGGCCCGGGTCGAACCCGACGATGCGGAAGCTTTCGGGGCGTCTCATGCCCCGAGAGAGTATCGGGAGCCGCCCGGAAGGCAGAAGAGCAGTCGCACGCGGGGAAACTACACCCGGCAGGGCTCGAACCTGCAACCTTCGGTTCCGTAGACCGACGCTCTATCCAATTGAGCTACGGGTGCGTCGCGAAAAACGACCTCCCAAGGATACACGGCCGACCGGTGCCCGAAAGCCCCTGCCGAGCCGATGCAACAAAAGCTTTTCGGCTTCGCGGGCGATCGCGTACGCTGACACCTGATCAGTCCCGGCCCGGAGCCCCCGCATGGAACGCTTTCGAGAACCGACCGTGGCGGCGCCCGAGGAGGCGGCCGTCGAGGACAGGGCGCTGCGTCCCCAGCGGTTCGAGGAGATGGTGGGCCAGCGTCAGGTGATGGAGCGGCTGCTCATCGCGGTGGACGCGGCCAGGAAGCGGGAGGAGGTGCTCGGCCACATCCTGCTCGACGGCCCGCCGGGGCTCGGCAAGACGACCTTCGCCACCTGCATTCCGCGGGAGCTCGGCACGACGCTGCAGATCGCCAGCGGCGCGGCGCTCGCGGCCCCGAAGGACCTGCTGCCGTATCTCACGAACGCGGTCGAGGGTTCGGTGCTCTTCATCGACGAGATCCACAGGCTCCCGATCGCGGTCGAGGAGTTCCTCTACCCGGCCATGGAAGACTTCCGGATCGACATCACGCTCGGCGACGGCGTGGCCGCCCGCACGATCAACATGCCGCTGCGTCCGTTCACGCTCATCGGCGCGACCACCCGTGCGGGCCTCATCTCCGCACCGCTCCGAGACCGCTTCCAGATGCGGGAGCACCTCGACTTCTACGGCGTGGAGGAGCTCGCGGAGATCGTGCGGCGGTCGGCGGCGAAGCTCGACATGCCGATGGACGACGCCTCGGCCGAGGAGATCGCCCGCCGCAGCCGCGGCACGCCGAGGCTCGCCAACAACCGCCTGCGGTGGATCCGCGACTACTCGACGAGCCGCGCGGCGAACGAGATGAACATCGGCATCGTCCGGACCGCGCTCGAAATGCAGGGCATCGACGAGCGAGGCCTCGACGGCTTCGACCGCCGCTATCTCGAGACGATCCACCGCGTCTTTGGCGGCGGCCCGGCCGGCATCGAGGCGATCGCCCACACGATGAGCAGCGCCCCCGACACGCTCGAGGACGACGTTGAGCCGTTCCTGCTGCGGTGCGAACTGGTCGTCCGCACGCCCCGCGGCCGCAAGCTCACGGCCCTCGGCGAGGAACACCTCGGCGTCGTCCGCCGCACCGACCAGGGCCGGCTGTTCTGAAAAGCCGTTCAAGGATGCTTGAAGGACGCCGCATTGCCGCCGGGGGAGCGGACGCATCGTCGCTACGGTGAGGATACACCTGATGCTCCTCAACGTCCGCTCCCCCGGCGTTCAGCATCCATGTGCCTATGTGCCCCAATCAGTGCCACGTTTGACCGGTTCGGGGCTGCCCGTGTG
>JBBAVU010000042.1:0-18491 GCA_040397565.1 Pirellulales bacterium
GCGTTTGTAAAAACGTCCGTCCGACCTGGCGAACAGCGCAAGAAACGGCAGCAAACCGGGAGTTTGGAGCAGCTTCGTGACAGTGAAAGTGGTCTTGTTCCGTCCCGGGGGCGTTGGCAGTATCCGCGACCCACGACCGGACAGAAATGTCCGGCGCGATCGGTTCGGTGGTTCGGAGAGAGAGCATGCCGGTTTCGCGTTCATCGTCTTTGCTCGCGCCGCTCTGTCTGGCCCTCGCGGTCCTCTTCACGGGGGCTCGAGGGGCGGAATCGCAGCCGCCGCTGCAGCACGGCGACGTCGTCCTGCTCGACTTCGGCGCGGCCTGGTGCGGGCCGTGCAAGGCGATGGCGCCGGTGATCGGTCAGCTCGGCCAGCGGGGATGGCTCGTTCGCCACGTCGACGTCGACCGCGAGCCGGATCTCGTGCGTCGGTTCGCGATCACGGGGGTTCCCTGCTTCGTGCTGCTGGTGAAGGGGGAGGAGAAGGGCCGCGTTTCCGGCGTCACGACCCTCGACGAACTCGAGCAACTCATGGCGAAAAGCCGTCCGATCACGGCCGATGTGGCGTTCGCGAAGGGGGCCGCTGCCGCGGCTCCGGCCGTGAGCATTGCCGGGATTCCACTGCCGACGACCGCCATCCGCGAGCCGCTCGCCGTCGAACCCGCGATGCCGGGGCGATCCGACGCGGCCGACGCAACGCCGCCGGCCAGGATCGTCGGCGGACCTGCCACCCAGCCGCCGCAGGCGAGCCCTTCTGCATCGGCCCGCCCCGAAACCGCCGCCCGACCGGCGACATCCCGTCCGGCGCTCGAGGCGAAGCTGCTTGCCGCGACCGCGAGGCTCCGCGTCGAGGACGCCAAGGGCGTATCGTGGGGCACGGGAACCGTCATCGACTGCCGGCAGGGTGAATCGCTCATCCTCACCTGCGGCCACATCTTCAGGAGTTCGCAGGGCAGGGGACGCGTCGAGGTCGACCTCTTCGCGAGCGACAAGGCCCGCGGCCTGGCCGGCCAGGTGATCGCGTGGGATCTCAAGCGGGATCTCGCGCTCGTGAGCGTCTTCACCGAGGAGCCGGTCCGTCCGGCCCGCGTTGGCGGCGTCGACCTGCGGATAAGCCCCGGCGACGAGGTCGCCACCGTCGGCTGCAACGGCGGCGAGCATCCGACGATCCACCACAGCCGCGTGACCGGCATCGACAAGTATCTCGGCCCCGCCAACCTCCAGGTGGCCGGCCAGCCGGTGCAGGGGCGAAGCGGCGGCGGGCTCTTCGCCACCGACGGCACGCTCATCGGCGTGTGCAACGCCGCCGACCCGGCCGACAACGAGGGGCTCTTCGCGGCGCTGCCGGCGATTCACGACCAGCTCGAGGAATCGGGGCTCGGATTCGTCTACCGCAGCGCCTACCCCAGCGGTGGCGCCGCACAGGCCGACCCGCTCGCCGCGGCCGTGCCGAACATGCCCGCCGAGATGCCGGCGGTGTCGTTCGATCGCCGCGACCGCGACGCGGCCGTGCCGACCGCCTCCACCGAGGCCGTCCCCCCTCGGCCGGCCGGTGATGCCGAACCGCAGCCTTCCGCGGCGGCCGCCGACCTCACGCAGGTGGAGCGTGCCCTGCTCGACCACGTCCGCCGTCATCGCGGCACGGCCGAGGTGATCTGCATCGTCCGCGGCCGCGACACGCCCGACGCCGAGAGCGAGGTGTTCGTGCTGCAGCCCACGGCCGCCACGGTCCGCTAAGCGTCGCTCGGCAAGGTCGGGCCGGGGACGGGTAGACTCCCGGGATGCTTCAATTCCTGCTGCGACACGGCGAGAGCGTCTCGAACGTCGAGGGACGCGTGCAGGGGCAGCTCGACGTGGACCTGACTGATCTCGGCGTCGAGCAGGCGAGGCGGGCCGGCCGTTGGTTCGCCTCTTCCGAGGGGCCCGTGATCGAGGAGATCTGGTCGAGCCCGCTGCTTCGGGCCCGGCGCACGGCGGAGATCGTCGCGGCCGCGGTCGGCCTCGACGTTCGCCTCGACGAGCGGCTCAAGGAACTCGACGCGGGCGTCTTCCAGGGGCTGCTCTGGTCGGAGCTCGACCGGATCCACCCCGAGCCGCATGCCCAATGGAAGTCGGGCGATCCCGACTACGCGATTCCGGGCGGTGAGTCCCGCCGCTCGCTCGCCGAGCGGGGCGAGGCGGCGCTCTCGGAGATTGCGCTGCGGCCTGCCGCGAACGTGCTCGTCGTGGCCCACGGCGGCATCCTCACCCACGCGCTTCGTCGCATGGTGAACCTCGACAAGGCGATCGGCGGCGGCGAGGACGGTCGTCGCCCGGCGATGGCCAACGCTGCCGTGAGCCTGCTCACATGGCCGGGGCCGGAGCTCGTCTCGTTCAACGTGACGGCCCACCTCGATTGAGGACCTACTGGCCGCCGACGATTTCCACGGTGACGGGGATGGCGTTCACGCTCCCAGCAGCGCCGCGGAGCTTGCGGCCGGTCGCGCGGAGGGTGACCTTGCCGAGGCCGAGCAGATCGGCCGGCACCTGGATCGTCGACTCGGAGCCGGTGGCCCGCCCGAGCACTCGGCCCATCGCGTACACGATCGTGCCGTCGATGTCCTCGCCGGATACCTTCACGGTGATCGTGTCGCCGAGTTTCGCGCGGGCGGGCGTCGCGGACATCGAGAGTGAGCGGCCGTTGTTGGCGAACGTCACGGGCCCGGCCCAGCGTCCCTGCGACTCGATCGGCGACGACTCGATGGCGACCACGCGGAGATCGTGGTGGCCGTCGGCAAGCTTCGTCGTGTCGATGGTGAACCGCTCGCCCGCGGAGCACTGCGCGTACCGCAGGCCGTCGACGAAGAGTTCGAAGCGGTCGACGTCGCCGCCCCCGTCCACCTTCGCCCGCGGCACGATCTCGACCGTGCCGGCCCACGGCTTGTCCGGATCGATCGCGCCGCCGTCGGGGGCGATCGTCGCGTCGACCTCGGGGATCGTCGCCCACGGCCGGCAGAGCGGGTCGCCGACGACGAGCAGTTGGTAGGGGGAATGGACCGATTGGTAGAACGCCTCCGCGAGCGTCGCCCCGCGGGCGTAGTGGAGTTGGATCGCGGCGTGCGGAAACTTCGCCTGCAGCGCGTAGGGCTCGATGACCGTGCCGCTGGATCCGGCGGCGCCGGCTCGGAGAAACTCCGACAGCGGGGTCTGCCCCGCCGACGGCGTGAAGATTCCGCCGAAGCTCGTGAGGTTTTCGCAGATGGCGCCGGGCAGGATCGTGCTGCCGGAGCGTGGCCAGTCGAAGTCGGCCGTGCCCGTCATGAGCCCGGCTACGTCCTTCCTCGAGACCGGAAGCGTGCCGTTGACGATCTCCGCGGCGACGCCGAGATCCAGAAGCGAGCGGACGGCCTGGTCGAAGACGCCGCTTCGCGTCTTCGTGCGGACGTCGGTATTGGTCACGAAATAGATCGTGCCCTTCGGGCGGGTGCCGTCGGCCGCCGCGGCGGTCGAGAGATAGCGGACGATCTCCGGCACCGTGTTGCCACGCCCGTCGGTGACGCCGAGCATCGCGGAGAGGAGGTAGCGGACTCCGCCGGCCTCCAGGAGTTCGCCCTGCGGACCCCATCCGTACCAGCCGCGGAAGCCGACCGTATCCCGGGGCATCCCGTTGCCTGCGAGTGCCCTCCAGTAGCGATTGCTCGCGGGGTCGAGCCATGCCGGGATGCCGCTGTCGACCGCCGCATGGAGCATGGTCATGCCGGTGAGAGAGCCGGATGGAAACTTGTCGGCCGTTGCCAACTCCTTCGGCAGTTCCTCGACGAAGTCGATCCGCCAGGGAAAGTCGCAGGAGTAGACGACCATGTCGATCTGCGGCGCGAGCCTGCGGGCTTCGATCGCGGACTTGATCGGCCCGAGGATCGATTTGCGGAATTCGGCGATGTCGACGTTCTGCCGGCTCCCCTGCCAGTCGAGGAAGAGCACGTTGATCGGCGGCACTCCCCGCACCGCGGCGTAGGCGTTCGCGACGGCCATGCTGTCGGCGCTCGCCGCGTTCACCACGAGGAAGAGGTTCTCGGCGCCGCCGCCGCACTTCGCCGACCGTTGGAAGCCGATCGCGAGCAGGCCGACGAGCAGGGCGGTCGCTGCCGGCAGCGTGTGTCGGGCTCGTTCGCGGAAGGGCATGGCGGTTCGACTCGGGAGAAAGGAGAGAGGCGGGCTTCCCGCCCACCATGATCCTAACGCATCGGGCGTTCGACCGAGAGCCTGTCGGTTCCGAACCGCGGACGGGTAGACTCAAGGCCGATGCACCCGGCGTGGGTGCGTGGCGGAACGTTTTCGAAAGGGCCTTCGCGGATGGCGGTTGCTCGCACGCTCGGCGGCCGCTTCGTGGCGGCAATGCTCCTGTTGGCTGTTCTCCTGGCGGCGGTCGCCTGCCCCGAGTTGGTCCGCGCCGAGGAGCCCCCCTTCTCGGGAAAGCTGGCCTACGGCCACCTCGTGGCGATCTGCGAACTGGGGCCCCGGCCGAGCGGGTCGGCCGCGATGGAGCGGCAGCGGGCGATTCTCGAAAAGCACTTCCGCGGGCTCGGGGCCCGTGTGGATCGGCAGGCCTTCCAGATCCGTGATCGCCGTTCGGGGAAGCCGGTGCGGATGGAAAACCTCGTCGTGCAGTGGCATCCCGACCGGCAGGAACGCGTGCTCCTCGCGGCCCACTACGACACGAGGCCGTTTCCGGATCGCGATCCGAAGGATCCCAAGGGGGTCTTCATCGGGGCCAACGACGGGGCCAGCGGCGTCGCGGCCCTCATGGAGCTCGGCCGCGCGATGCCTGGCCTCGAGGGGCCGCTCGGGGTCGACTTCGTCCTCTTCGATGCCGAGGAGTACGTGGTCGACCCCCGCGACCCCTACTGCCTCGGCTCGACGTTCTTCGCGCGGCAATACGCTTCTTCGCCTCCGGCGCATCGCTACCGCTTCGGCGTGGTCCTCGACATGGTGGCCGACAAGAACCTGCAGGTGTTCCAGGAGGAACACAGCGCGAGCTGGCCCGACACGCGGGTCGTCGTCGACTCGATCTGGGCCACGGCCGCGCGGATGGGCGTGCGGGAATTCGTTCCGCGGCCGAAGCATGCGGTCGAGGACGACCACGTGCCGCTGCGGATGATCGCCCGCATCCCGACCTGCGACGTCATCGACTTCGACTATCCCCAGTGGCACACGACGGACGACACGCCCGAGAACTGCTCGGCGGAGTCGCTCGGAGCGGTCGGCGGCGTGATCCTCGAATGGCTCCGGTCACTCGGGCGACCGGAGGCTCCCTGACGATGGCGGAGCTCGCGAGGCTGGTCGTGCCGGATCTCGGCATCGAGGGCGTTCCACTCTCGCTGTCGCTCTGGCTCGTGCCGGTCGGCGCGGAGGTGCTCGAAGGGGATCGCGTGGTCGAGCTCCTCGCCGGCGGCGCCTCGATCGACCTCGGCGCTCCCGTCGCGGGCAGGCTCGTGAGGCAGCTTGTGGACGAGGACGAGCCCGTCGCCAGCGGCACGGTGCTCGCGGAGTTCGAAGGGGCCGGCTGAAAGAAGCTCATGGACCGGAACACGTGGCGGTTGGGGCTGCTCGGGGCGGCGTCGATGACGCTCGTGCAACCGCCCGTGGACCTCTGGATGGCCGCATGGGTGGCGCCGGTGCCATGGATCCTCGCCGCGACCGTGCCGGAGCGGCCGGGCGAGCGGCAGCTTGGGCCACTCTGGATCGCCGGCTTCGTCCACTGGCTCGCCGCGATCCACTGGCTGCGGCTGCCCCACCCGGCGACCGGCATCGGCTGGGTGATCCTCTCGGCATTCCTCGGGCTCTTCGTGCCCGCGTTCGTCGTCGCGACCCGTCGGCTCGTGGATCGCTGGGGGGTGCCGCTCGTCGCGGCCGCGCCGATCGCCTGGATGGGGCTCGAGCAGGCGCGGGGGTCGCTGCTCGGCGGCTTCACGATGGCGGCGGTCGGCCACACGCAGTGGCGGTGGACGACGATCATCCAGGTGGCGGACCTCTTCGGCGACGTTGGGATGAGCGGCCTGGTCGTCCTCGTCGCGGCCGGCATCGCGGAGGCGATCCACGCCGGCCGGAATCCCGGCGGCGGCCGGCGAACCGCATGGCGGCGGTGTCGGCCCCTGGCGGTCTCGGCGTTGGCGGTCGTCGCGGCGACCGGCTACGGGAGCTGGAGGCTCGCGACCGTTCCCACGGGCGGCCGGCGGCCGCTCGAGGTGCTGCTCGTGCAGGGCTCGATCGACACGGAGCTCAAGCACGATCCCGCCGCCGCCGAGGACGTCGCGAGACACTACGACGCCGTCACGCTCGAGGGGCTGTCCCCGGCGGGACAGCCATCGATCGATCGGGCGGCGCCGGATCTCGTCGTGTGGCCGGAGACCATGTGGCGATGGGGCCTGCTCGAGATCGATCCGGCCGAGGAGCTTCCCGAGGATGTCGTGGACGAGGCGGTCGGGCCGCCGACGGAGGCCGATGCCTCGCCCGCAGGCCGCGCGCGGCGGCAGCGAGCCTGTCGAGAGAAGCTCACCTCGCAGCGGCTCGAGGCGGTCGGGGCGTTCGCCCGCAGGTACGGCACGGCCTGGCTCGTCGGCCTCGACCGGCAGGTCGTGACGCCCGCGGCCGCCTCGGGCGTCCGCAACTTCAACTCGGCGCTGTTTCTCGATGCCGAAGGCCGTCCGCTCGGCCGCTACGACAAGATGCACCCGGTGCTCTTCGGGGAGTGCGTGCCGTTCGGCGAACGGTTTCCCTGGCTCTACCGTCTCACGCCGCTTCCCGCGGGGCTCGCGGCCGGCAGTCGCCCCCTGGCGGTCGAAATCGCGGGATGGAACGTGGCCCCGACGATCTGCTTCGAGTCGACGCTCCCGGGCGCCGTGCGAACCATGGTCAGGCGGCTCGACGCGGAGGGGATGCATCCCGACGTCGTCGTCAACCTCACGAACGACGGCTGGTTCTGGGGCTCGAGCGAACTCGACATGCACCTCGCCTGCGGCATCTTCCGCGCCATCGAGGTGCGGACCCCGTTCGTGATCGCCGCCAACACCGGCTTCTCGGCCTCCATCGACGGCTCGGGGAGGCTGCTTGCCCGGGGGCCGAGGCGGGCGACGGCGGCGATCCGGGCACGGGTCGTGCGGGACGGCAGAACGAGCCCGTTTCTCGTCTGGGGGGCCGCTCCCACGGGCGGATGCCTCGTGGCGGTGTTGTTCGTGCTCGCCGAAAGGTGGCGGTCGCACCGGTCGGGCGGCCTGGGAAGCCTGGGGGGTGGCAGGCTTGAACTGCCATGGAAACGCGGTTCGCGTTGACCCCCGCCATCTTCCGAATCTATCCTGCAGGGAGGCCCGGGCGTCAGGCTGAAAGCATGGACATTCTCGGCAAGATTTTCGTCTTCGCGATCTTCATCATGAGCCTCGTGTTCATGAGTTTCTCGGTCGCGATCTACGCCACGCACACGAACTGGCGGGAGGAGATCGAGCGGACGGCCGCGCAGGCGGGCGTCGGCAAGCCGGTCGGCTTCCGCGAGCAGCTCAAGCAGGCCAAGGATGAGCGGGAGCGGCTCGCGGCGCAGATCACCGACCTCGTGCGGAAGGTTTCGGAGTCGGAGGTCGCCCGCGACCAGGTCATCGCCCAAGTGCAGGAGGCCCTGCGGGAGAAGAACGCCGACCTCGACGCGCTCCGGCGGACGAAGGACGACAGCGAGAAGGCCGCGGAGGAGGCGAGGAGCCAGCTTGCGGCCACCCAGAAGCAGCTTGAGGAGATGAGCAGCGGGATTCAGAAGCTCCGGGAGCAGATCCTCGCCGAGCAGTCGAAGGTCGACGCCGCCGTGCGGCGTTCCGCCGAGCTCACGGACGACCTGCACGAGAAGCAGGCGTTCCTGCAAATCGCCGAGGAACGGAAGAAGCAGCTCGAGCAGCAGGTCGCGAGCGCCCGCGATGCCCTCAAGGCCGCCGGACTGGACGTCGGCGCGGCGGTGGATCGCCTGCCCGACCTGGAAGGGGCCATTTCCGCCGTCGGCACCGACATGGTCGAAATCTCCCTCGGCGGCCACGACGGCATCCGCAAGAACGTCGATCTCGAGGTCTACCGCGACGCGACCTACGTAGGCAGGGTTCGTGTGATCGACGTGATGCCCGACAAGGCGTTCGCGAGGCCGATCAAGGACTACATGAAGGACGTCATCCGCCGCGGCGACAGGGTCGCGACGAGGCTGAAGGCCTGAGGACAGCGAGATGGCCGACGACTCCAAGCCCAGGTCGCGGATGGACATCTACACCGCGATGCTGATCCTCGCGTTCGTCGCGATCTCGATCGGCTGCGTGATCCTGGCGCTCGACCTGACCAGGTACCGCAATCCGCAGAGCGGCGAGATCGAGATCATGCCGCCGGCGAACCTCCGGGTCGATGCCGCCTCCTGATCGGGAGGCCGGGCGATGGTTTTCCAGTGGTTCCGGAATCGAAGGCGACGAGCCCTTGCGGCGTCGCCGTTCCCGTCGGCCTGGGGAGCGATCCTGCGGCGATTCGTCAGGCAGTACGAGTGGCTCGACGACGACGAGCGGGACCGGTTGCACGCCTTCGTCGCGATCTGGCTCGACGAAAAGCGGTTCGAGGGCTGCCGCGGCATGGAGATCACCGACGAGGTCCGCGTCTCGATTGCCGGACAGGCGGGAATCGTGGCGCTCGGCCTCGCGGGGGAGTGCTTCGACCGGCTGAAGTCGGTGCTCGTCTACCCCGACGACTACGTCGGCGAGAAAACCGTGCCGATCGCCGGCGGGGGCGAACTGGTCACGAAGGAGGAGCGGCTCGGCGAGACCTGGGCCGGGGGCAGCATCGTCTTCTCCTGGCCGAGGGTCGTGGAGGGGGGGCGGATGCGGGACGGCCCGAGGAGCGTGGTGGTGCACGAGTGCGCCCACGCCTTCGACCTGCTCGACGGCGACATCGACGGCGTGCCCCCGGTCGGCTCGTCCGGCAGACGCAGGAAGTGGGTCTCCTCGTTCGAGGCGTGTCACGATCGGTTTCTCGACGCGCTCGATGCGGGAAGGGCGGTCGTACTCGACGACTACGCCTCAGAAAGCCTGTCGGAGTTCTTCGCCGTGGCGAGCGAGGCCTTCTTCCAGTCGCCGCACCGCCTCGCACGGTTCGACGAGGAACTCTACGACCGGCTCGCCGAGGCCTGGCGGCAGGATCCCCGCCGCCGCGTGCCGCGGTCCTGACGACGCTATTGAAGAACCGTGGACGACCTCGTGTCGGCGGTCGGTCCTGGATGCCGGCGTAGCTGTTCGGGAAGGCTTGGGATCGAGAGCGACAGGCAGTGGAGCCCGCCCCGCTTCGTGATGATCCTCGACGAGTCGATGCCGACGACCCGTCGGTCCGGAAACGTGCGGCGATAGATCGCCAATGCCTCGCGGTCGAGTTCCGGCGAGAAGTCGGGGAACTGCGGCACGATCACCACGCCGTTGGCGTAGATGACGTTGGTGTAGGACCTCCAGCAACCGTCGCGGGCTGCCGGCTGGCGAACGCGGATGATCTCGAGGGGCCGGCCGTCGTCGGTGACGATCCCCGCGAGCACGTCGGCGTTGGCGTCCATCCTCTCGGCATTATCCCGGTCCTCGTCGGGATCGTAGGAAGCGAGCAGGACGGTGGACGGCCCGCCGACGGTGAGAAACAGGTCGAGGTGGCCGGTCGTCTCCCCGACGAGCGGCATGACATAAGACCACTTTTCGAAGCCGAAATGGCCGTTGAGAAGCCGGCCGATGGCCTGGAGGTCGTGGCCGCGGGCCTTGTTCTGATCGATGAGACTCGTCGAACTGATGCACAGCCCGCGGCCGTTGGAAAGGTAGCTGCCACCCTCCATCGCGAGATGGCAGTGGGCGATCTTCATGCCGTACGTCGCGGCGAACGCCATCGGCAGTTGGTTCTCGACCTCGCGGCCCGGCACGGCGTACTCGAAGTCGATCACCCGCGCGTCGCCATCGACCACGACCTGTGGTCCGAAGTCCTGCACCCACATCGATGCCGCGGGCCAGAGGAAGAAGGTGATCGCGTCGGTCGAAAGGCCACGGGAGCGGAGCAGTTCGAGCGTCTTCGCCTCCTGTTCGGGCCTCGAGATCAGGGCGACGATCCTGGTCTGGCCGGCAATCGCGGAAACGATCTCCAGGAGCGTCTCCGGATGAAATTCGACGAGCTCGTTCACGCCGAGCATGAGGGCGTCGATCTCCTCGAACTCGCCGGGCATGCGGCCGGGCTTTCCGGCGTCCATGGCCGGGCCGAATCCGTGAGCCTCGTCGACGGCTTTTCCGTGGGCGAGCGACTCAGGCCGGGACGCGGCGGCAGTCGCGGGTTCAGCGATGCCGGCCCGCGGCGGGTACGGGTTTGAAAGGGCCCCGAGGAAGTATCCGGCGGCCGTCGCGAACACGACGATCGCGGCCTGGGTGCCCGGCCGGGTCAGGTGGCGGGAGATGGGACGCAAGGGTGGTGTGAAATCATGGTGTGAAGTCAGAGCTTGGAGCCGGGGAGAGAATACTCAATGCGAGGGGTGATTCATACGGGCGGAGCGATGGCTTCACATCGCTCCGAAGCCCGCCGTTATTTTTGCGGGGAGAGCGACGTGAGGCGGCCGTCCGGGCGGGCGAGGACGAGCCGCCCGGGCACTCCCCCGATCGCAGTCGGCGAGAACCCGTCGAGCGGGACGCAGCCGACCCGCTTGCCCGTTGCCGCGTCGAGCAGCGAGAGCCTGCCAACGGCGTCGACGCACCACAGCCGTCCGCCACCCGCGGCGACGAGCCCCATCCGATCGCGCAACCGCAGTGCCGCCCCGTTTTCGTGCCAGCGGATCCCCCCGGTGCGGGCGTCGATCGCCACGATGCCGTCGAGCCCCAGCGACACGAACAAAGTTTCGCCGTCGAGAATCATGGAGCCGTCGGGGCGTCCGGGAAGCGGCATCCGCCAGACCGGCTCGAGCCCCAGCGGCGGGGTCCGCCGGAGCCGCAGCCGCACGAGGTCGCCGACCGTCGTCGCAACGAAGATGTCGTCTCCGCTCACGATCGGCCGACCGGCGGCCGGCGAGGGAAGCTGGATCGTGGAACGTTGCCACGCATCCGCATAGGGCTGCAGCGCGACGAGGGTGCCGTTCGTCGTGACCCAGCCTATGGCGTCCTCGCCGAGCGCCAGCGGAGCCGAGAGGAGCGATCCTTCGGCGGAAATCGCGAGGTTCGGTGACGGATCCACGAATCGATCCACGGGCAGGCGTTCGATCGTGCCGCCCGCCTTCGGCACGTAGAGGAAACCGCCGGCCTCGGTCGGCGAGGCCTCCACGAGACTCGGCATCCGTTCGGTGAACGCGGTGGAGCCGTCCTTCTTCCTGAGTCCGTGCACCTCGCGGTCGCTCGCCACCGTCACGAGCGTCGGTCCGACCGAGGCGGGGTGCATCGAGCCGTCCGGCACGCCGATTCGTCGCGACCAGCGGATCGTCCCCCGCGTCGGCCCCTCGCCGGAGTCGATCGCGTGCACGCCGCCGTCCGACGTCTGGGCGATCACGAGACCATCCTCGGCCACGACATGCGTGAGGGCGAATCGCGTCGAGTCGAGGGGCAGTTGAACCGTCCAGTCGGTGCGCCAGCCGGTGCGGCTCTGCACCGCCGCGTCGGCGAGCGCCGAGCAGCCGCAGTCGGACGCCCGCACGGCCAGGGAAATGGCCGCGAGGGGCAGGCAAATGGCCAGGGCGCGGACGAGCGGCATCGGCGGAAACTCCGTGTCGAAAGGATAGCCCACGAAACGGCCGCCGGGGCGGGAGCGGCACACGGCCCCCCCGAAAAGTCGCGGCGAACCGGGCCTGCGGCGGGACATGCCGGCCTCTCTGTTACATTTCGATCAAACGGTTCCGAGGATGTCGCGGTGCTCCGACCCAGCCAGCCTGCCAGTTCGATCGACGCCGCCGCAACGGTTCTCGGCTACCTGAACTTCTCGTCGGGGGCCTTCGACCCCACGGTCTGGCGGGCAATGAGCGAGCTTTTTTCGCGGGTCGAGCCGGAGGGGGAACGGTCCGATGCCGCCTCGCTGGTGGCCGAACAGCTCGATGAGCGACTCGTCGGGCTTGCCGCCACCGAGCCGCCGTTTCGGGATTCCCGGCAGGCGGCGGCCCTCCTGGAACTCGTCTTCGACCGCGTGCTGCCCGCCTACCGGGGCTTCCACCGCGACCTCCTCGAACACCAGCCTCCCGGGGCGCTCGAGCGGCCGTTTTTCGTGATGGCGGCGGCCCAGGCCGTGCTCGCGGCGGGCTCCCCGTGGGACGACGCGGATCGGATCGAGAAGGCGGCGATCGCGTCGCTGAATGACTACGTGGGATGGCGGCCCGTGGCCGTGCTGGAAAACAACCGGCTCTCGGAACCGTATCCCCACGAACGGGTTCGCCCGGTGCCGCTCTACATCGCCGGGGCGGGGGCCGCCCACGGCCGCTACGCCAAGCTCGTTTCGGGGGCGATCGACATCCTCTCGCGGGCGCCCCGCGAACTGGCCGCCCAGGCCGACTTCGACATCGAGCGGCTCGAGGAACTCGCGATCGACCCCCGCGCGTTCGACTTTCTCCATCCCGCTGCGAGCCGTCCCAACTACCTCTTCGGCCTCTGGGATCCGGCCTGCATCGACCGCCATGGCAACTACCGTCGGATGGTGGTCCAGCAGGCCACGCTCGACGGCATCCTCTCCTGGTCGGCCGGCGACGGGGCCATTGCGGCCCGGGATGCCGCCGGATCGCCGGAGGAGTTCGGGCTCGAGGCGTCGGCCGTCCTCGCCGGAGTGATGCTCATGGCGGCCGGCCTGTCCGGCCATGGTCCCGGTGCCTACCAGGCAGCGCTGCCGCTTTCGGAACTTCTGCCGCGGATCGCCGGCTACCGCGATGCCTTCTACCGCTGGCTCATGACGCAACTGCCCGAAGGCCACCGCGCGCGGCTCGAAGAGGAGGTTCGAAGGTTCCGGCAGCCGTTCGGCGGTGTCCGACGCCATATCAACGCCTTGCTTGCGGCTCGGCGGGCGAGGCAGGTGGAGAGCGTGGCGCTCGCGAGCGTGCTTGCGCGACTGGGCCGGGCCGAGGGCGCCGAGCGTATGGCGGGCATGGTGCCGGCCGCATCGGCGAGAATGCTCTCGCGGGTGATGAGCCGCGTGGTCGTGGCGAGGCGGGAGGCCGCCGCCGACGCGAACGCCGCGATCGAACTGCTCGACGAGGCCACCGACCTGCTCTTTCGCGCGGTCGGATGCGGAGCGACCATCGATCCGTGGAGCATCCTCGGGCTCGGCGGCCAGTTTCCGCTGCACGAGCCGGGCGGCGAGAGCCTGCCCGATCCGCGGGTGGACGACCTCGTGTCGATGACCGAGTCGATCCTCGAGGGCTACGCCAGGATCTGCCGCGTGACGGCGCTCGCCGGCGAGAGGACGCTCTTCGCCAGGGCTTCGGGAGCGCTCGAGCGGCTGGCGGAATGGTGGGACCGTCACGCCACCGACGACGTGTCGGGCGTGCCGCACCTCTCGGGACGGGAGGTCTTCGACTCGACCCACGAGGTCATCGCGGCGCTCGAGCGGCGGCGGGCGAGCGGAGGCGACGTGCCTGCTCCGGGCTTCTGGCGGCGGGAGGTCGCGGCGTTCACCTCGACGCGGAGCCACGCCGACGCGGTCGAGGCCCTGCTCGACGAGGGGGACGTGGACGGCGCGATGGGGCTGCTCGTGCACTGGGCGACGCTCCTCGAGGAGAGCCTGCTCGAGACGTCGGGCGACGACTGGCTCGAGGCCGCGGGCCGCTGGCTGGCGGCGGTGCGATCGATGCCCGGAGCGGATGCGCGGGACCGCGAGCGGCGTTTTCTCGAGCTCGTCGACGCGAACACCTCGGGCATCGGCGATGCGATCGAGCGGGCCACCGCCTCGGGTGGAAGGTCCGACGCGTCCCGTTCCGGATTCGAGGGCGGGCAGCACGACGACGAGAGCCTCGCCGACGATCCTTCCGGCGCCGAGAGCGTCGCGGCCGCGTACGAGTCGATGGTCTGGCAGGACAGCGCCGATGACGGCGTCGAGGGAGGTCTCGCCGACACCGAAGGCGGCGGCGACCGGCCGGAAGCCGACGCGTTCGACATGGTCGAGGACGGCGCGGTCTTCCTCGCCGGCGTCGCCGGGCTCGTCCGCGGCTCGGTGATCCGCTGGTGCCTGCCCGAGGCCGCCGTCGGGCCGGAACGCCACGAAGCCGAGTCGCTCGAGGCGGAGAGGGATTCCGTCGTCGGCTGGCGACATTCGCTGCGGCGGCTGCGGCGAGGCCTCGTCCGGGCCGCCATGCAGGTGGCCGCCGGGGCGTCGCGGCCGCTGCCGGGATCATCGCCGAGCGAGTACGACCGCGCCCGGTTGGGAAGGGATGCCGCAGCCGAGCGGCTCTCGGATGCGGCGGTGCAGATCACCGAAACGCTCTGGGGTGTCTCCGCGCGGCTGACGCGATCGGGATCGGCGGCTGCTACGCCGTCGTCGGCCGAGCGCAGCCCGACCGGCAAGCTCGTCGCCGCGATGCTCGCCGGCGACGTCGAGCGGACGAAGGCCGCGCTCGAGATCGTGAAGAGCCGCCTGGTCGGCAGGAAGGTCCTCTACGTCCCGCTGTCGCGGGGCGGGCGTCCGGACCGGATCGTGCATGCCCGCTGTCGGGAGCGGCTGCTCGAGCGGATCGGTGCCGGCCTGCCGAGGCTGGGGCTCGTGGACGAGACGATCGCGATCGTGAACCTCGCCAAGTCGCTCGAGCGAAACCGTCCCAAGGGAGCCGCGAGCGTGAGCGAGTTCGATCGCATCTTCGAGGCGGCGACGACGGCGCTCGTCGAACGGATCGTCGAAAGCGCGTCGGACCCGAGCGATGCCGACTCGGGCGACGCCGCCACGGTGACGACTCGGGTTCTCGAGGGGCTCGCGCTCCTCGTGCCGAGGCTGCTCGAGACCTGGATGACGCACGCTCGGCAGCTGCGGTTGAGCGTGCTCGAACGGGTCCGTGAAGACCGGGCGTTCGAGACGATCCGGGACTTCGTCGAACGGTACGGAAACGGCCTCTTCACACAGCACATCCTCGCGCCGGGGGCCCTGCGGGGCATCCTGCGGGGCGGGGTGCGGCGATGGATCGAAGCGACGATCGGGAAAGCCGAGGGCTCCCACGAGGCGGCCGAGGCGGAGCGGCTTGTCGACGCCATCAACGCGGGTGAGATCGGCCTCAAGCAGGCGGCGGCACGACTGCGGTTCGTCTTCGAGAGCATCGCCGAGAACCACGCCGAGTACCGCGACTGGAACTCGACCACATCGCAGTCGGACCGGGGCGAGTGTCTCCATATCCTGCTCGACTTTCTGCGGCTGAAGGCCGAGTACGACCGGATCGCCTGGACGCTCCGGCCGGTCAGCATGGCCCATCGCGTGCTCGCCAGGCGCGGGGCATCGGACGCAGCGGCGGCCTGGAGACGACGGATGCACGAGGAGACGGAGGCAACGCATCGTGGACTCGTCGAACGGCTCGCGGCGCTCGAGCGGAAGCACGGCGTGAGGCTCGCGAGCATCGCAGACCGCGTCGGCCGGCCCTTCGCCGCAGCCCTCGAGCAGGACGAGCTCGACGCGCTCGCCGCTCCCGCCGTCCGCGAGCTGCTGACTGGTGAGCCGGCAGGCGGGGGGGCGGCGCTCGAGGCGCGGGCCGAGCAGTGGCTCGGCGTGGCGTCGGGCTCGGGAGTCGAACTGCCGGAGTGGCTCGAGCGGCTCGAGCGGGTCGTGCAGGCGGCGCTCGACGGCTCGGACCACGACGGGGATTCGCCGGCCGGCCTGCCCGACGCGATTCCCTGGAAGCCGATTCCGTGGACGGAGCTTTCGGGCCAATTCTCGAAGCGTCCGGCATGAGCGGTCGGCAGGGCGTGGTAGATTGACGCCATGGTTGCCGCCGATGATTTCCCGGTCCCCGGCCCGGAGCCCCGCGAGGGTGCCCGACGGCTCTCCGTCTGGCTCGGAGGACGCACTTCACTCGACGAGGCGGTCGCCGCATCCGAACGGCTCGCGTGGGAGGTGTCGGAGCCGTCGGGCCGCGGCCCGACGCTCGTGCTTTCGGAGATCGTCGGCGCGATCTCGATCGGCCGCGGCGGCTCCCGGGCGGACGTGTCGCTCACCGACGACGAACTGCGGAAGGAAGGGGCCGGCGTGAGGTTCGTGGGAAGGGGCGGCGGGGCGGTTGCGCATGTCGAGGGACAGGTGGCGATCGGACTCCACGCGAGGCTCGAGGACCTCGGGCTCCCGCCCGACGGCGTCGGATGCTACCTGGCGAGGTTCCAGGAGGCGTTGGCGGGGGCGATCCGCACGCTCCGCTGCTCGCCGGTCGTGCGGCCGGGAGTGCATGGCGTCTTCGGCCGCAGCGGACTGCTCGCGGCGGTCGGCGTCGCCGTCCGCCGCGGCGTGGTGAGCCACGGCGGGTTTCTCAACGTCTGCCCGTCGATGCGGCTCGTGCACAGGATCCGCTCGACGGCCGACGGTCCGATGGGCTCGATCGAGGCCGACCTGCAGAGGCGGGCCCGGCCTGCAGAGGTTCGGTCGGCGATCGTGCAGTCGTTCGCCGATACCTTTGGTTTCACGCGGACGAACATCCACTCCGGCTTCCCGCATGGCCGCAGAATCAGCGGAGGAGGCCACCGTCATGCAGGATGAGGGGCAAGGGCTGCTGCCGATCGTCGAACTCGACGCGGGTCGGCCCGGCACGGATGCCGTGCGGCTTCCGCAGGAATCATTGCGGCTTCCGCAGGAATCATTGCGGCTTCCGCCGTGGCTCCGTCAGAACCTGCTGGCCGGGGGAGGGCATGCGGAGACGGCCGGACTGATCGCGGAGCTCGGCCTCGAGACCGTCTGCTCGTCGGCGAAGTGTCCCAACCGGCTCGAATGCTGGTCGCAGAAGACGGCCACCTTCATGATCCTCGGCAACGTCTGCACGCGTCCGTGCGGCTTCTGCTCGGTGCCCAAGGGCAAGACCGAGGAGCTCGAACAGGACGAGCCGGAGCGGGTGGCGGAGGCGGCGAAGCGGCTGGGCCTCGCGCACGTCGTGATCACGAGCGTGACGCGGGACGACCTGCCCGACGGCGGCGCCGAGCATTTTCGGAGGACCGTCGAGGCGGTGCGTGCGGCCACCGGCGCCGTGATCGAGGTGCTCGTGCCGGATTTTCTGGGCAAGGACGGCGCCCTCGAGCGGCTCATGGCGGCGCGGCCCGACGTCTTCAACCACAATACCGAGACCGTTCCGCGTCTCTACCGCACCGTGCGTGGCCGTAAGAGCGTCTACCCTTGGACGCTCGAGCTCCTGGCCCGCGCCAAGAGGCTCAGCCCCGAGGTGAAGACGAAAAGCGGCCTCATGCTCGGCCTCGGCGAGACGCGGGAGGAGCTCCTCGCGGTTTTCGCCGACCTCGTCGCCCACGGGGTCGATTTCCTCACGCTCGGCCAGTATCTCCGGCCGACCCTCGACTCGCTCCCGGTCGAGCGGTACGTGCCGCCGGAGGAGTTCGACGAACTCGGCGCGATTGCGAAGAGCATGGGATTCAAAAAGGTCGCCTCGGGCCCGCTCGTGCGGTCGAGCTACCACGCCCGTGACATGCACGATGACGCCCGTGACAAGCACGATGACACCCGTGACATGCACGATGGCGGCGGGGAATGATCGCTATTCATCGCCGGCGTCGAGGCCGTGCTCGAGGAGCTTCTTGCGGAGCGTGTTGCGGTTGATGCCGAGCCTCGCCGCGGCCTTCAGCTGGACGCCGCCGGTCGTGGCGAGCATCTGCGAGATGAGCTCGCGTTCCACACGGCTGACGATCCGCTCGAAGATTGCGTCGTCCTCCGGCGCCGCCGTCGCGAGCCCTTCCTCGACGAGTTGCCTCGCGAGGCTGTCGAGGTCGCCGCCGCGGCCGACCGTCGGCGGGGCGGCCGATTCACCTCGCATCGTCGGCGGCAGGAGGTCGAGCGTGAGCTCGTCGCCGGTCGCGAGCACGACGCACCGCTCGATGACGTTCTGCAGCTCGCGGACGTTGCCCGGCCAGTGGTACCGCACGAGGGCGTCGAGCGCCCCCTTCTCGATGTGCACGACGAAACGGTCGTTCGCCTCGCCGTAGATCTCGAGGAAATGGCTCACGAGCTGCGGGATGTCCTCCCGGCGGCTCCGCAGCGGCGGCAGGTTGATCGGCACGACGTTGAGCCGGTAGTAGAGGTCCTCCCGAAACGTCTCCTTGGCGACCTCATCGAGGAGTTCGCGGTTGCTCGCCGCGATCACCCGCGTGTCGACCCGGATCGTCTCGGTGTCGCCCACCCGCTCGAACTCCCGCTCCTGCAGGACCCGCAGGAGCTTCACCTGCAGATGAAGCGTGGTCGAGTTGATCTCGTCGAGAAAGATCGTGCCGGTGTGGGCCGCCTCGAAGCGGCCCGTGCGGTTGGCGACGGCGCCGGTGAACGCGCCGCGGACGTGGCCGAAGAGCTCGC
>JBBAVU010000043.1:0-18176 GCA_040397565.1 Pirellulales bacterium
GCGGCCTGTCCGCCGTCGTCCTAGAAAAAGATTTCTGGGTCTGCTGGCTGCTGGGCGTGCTCTTTCGCTCGGAGTTCCACGACAGCCTCGTGTTCAAGGGAGGCACCTCGCTATCGAAGGTATTCCGGGTCATCGACCGGTTTTCCGAGGACATCGATCTGTCGATCTCCCCGGCACTGCTCGGGCTCCCCGAACCCGGCACGAGCCGCAACCAAGCCGACAAATGGATGACGCTCGCGGAGGCAGCCTGTGCAAAGGCGGTGCAGGAACAGCTCAAGCCGACTCTCGAGGCCGAGGCGAAACATGTTCTCGGCGAACCTGAACGCGGGGCCTGGTTCGAGTACGCAGCTGACGCGACCAGCGGTGCGCCGAATCTGCTCTTCCACTACCCATCTCACCAGCCGACAGGCTTTGACTACCTGCCACGTGCCGTGAAGCTCGAGTTCGGCTCCCTGACGGACCAGCAGCCGGTCGGGCACCATGCCATCACGCCGTGGCTTCTCGACGCCCTTCCCGACGCGATGCCCGATTGGCAATGCGACGTCGTCGCCCTGGGCATCGACCGGACGTTCTGGGAGAAGGCAACGATCCTCCACGCGGAGCATCATCGCCCTGGCGGCAAGGCAACGCCCGACAGGTTCTCACGTCACTATGCGGATGTCGCGGCCCTCGCACGTCACCCCACGACGCAAGGCACAATCGCCGACCTCAAAACCTGCGAACGGGTCGTGGGCTGGAAACGGCTGTTCTTCGGCAGTGCGTGGGCGAACTACGAAACCGCACGGCCCGGCTCATTTCACCTACTGCCCAGCGATGAGCGACTGCCGGCCCTGCGTCGCGACTTCGCGGCGATGCGAGACATGTACCTCGCGGAGCCCCCGTCCTTCGATGCGGTGCTCGCGACACTGTCGGCCCTGGAACGCCGGCTCAACGAGCCTTGAACCGTTTCTCGGCTGGCTCGCACCAACCGCCAGAGGACCATGATCCAACCGTCACCATGCGGGAGTTCCTGCATGGTGACCGTTGGACAATGCCCAGCGAGGGAGGATTCCACGGCCTCGAAGTCGCCGTGCCGCTGCGAAAGCCCCCGCAATACGAGATTATGCTGCCGCAGATCGTCGAGATGACCGAGGCAGGATCGGGCGTCGATCTGATCTCGCGCGCGCTCGGCGTGGGCGTCGAGGTCGTCCGCGACGCCGTCCACCTCCACCGAACGGGCCAGCGGCCTCCGGGCCGCGTCGACGGCCGCCGCCGGCAACCCCGCGAGCCCGGCAAGCCGTTCGTGCCTAAGTACAAGCAGATCGCGAGGGAGGTTGATCGCCGCCGGAAGGCTGGCGAGGGCTTAGACCGGCTGGCCTGGGAAATGAAAGTCAGCCGCCCCACGATCGTGCGGGCCTACGACTATGCCAACCGGGACGAAGCCGCTGCCGCCGCCCGCGAGGGTCGGACGCCGACCCGTCCACCCTACAAATGGAGCGAGGAATCCCGGGCCGCAAAACGCAAGCCACGGGATGCGTAACGGCAGTTGGAGCTTGTAACGCGCAGAAGCTTGCGTCACAGGCCTCCGACGTCGAGACGTCGTCCGTGTTGGGACAACGGCTGAGCAGGAGAGGCCGTGGTGAGGGTAGTTTGCATCGGACTTGTCTTGCGCTCACCGGGCTCGGGATCACGGCCGCCGTGGTCCTCCGGCGCCGCCGCAACTGACGGTCCGGCGGGGCTCGAGGACGGCCGCGGCTTAACCGGCCACGTCTACCGTCACCCGCGACGCGACGGCCGAGGATGCGGCGCCATCGGAGACGCGGATCGTGAAGGCGGCCACGGTGCCACGGGCCTTCGCCGGCGGAATCCAGCGGATCCGCTCGCCCGGGCCGACGACCGGCGCCGGCCAGCCGTTGAACATGACCGGGACCCAGCGGCCGGCGACCCACTTCTCGATGCGGCCGGCCTGCACCGACTGGATCGTGAACCGCAGCGGCGCCTGCTCCACGTCGCGGGCACCGGAGGCGGAGGCCAGCATGGAGTGCGTGATCACGAACGGCCGGCCCACGCGGCCGCCCGCGAGGACCGTCGTGGCCGCGATCGTGGGCGCGTCGTTCACCGCCCTGACGAGGATCCGGCTCGTGGCCGTCGTGGAGGCCTGCCCGTCGAACACGGTCGTCGTCAGCACCCGCGGGGCCTCGTTGTCGGGGGCGGTGGTGTAGCCGATCCGGCCGACGGCGCGGAAGAAGGCGTTGAGGGCCGTGACCGACCCCGCGAACGTCCTTGCCGTGGGCGTGCCGCCCACCGTCACGCCGTCACCGGACTGGGCGTCGATCGCGCCGTCCTCGACGGCCAGCGTCACGGTCAGGGCGGTCGAATCGACGTCGGCGAACGGCTGGCCGACCGCGGCCCAGTCGATCGCCCCCCGCACGTCCTCGGTCACCCGGAAGGCCGCCGGCACCCGTGCGACCGGGGCGTCGTTGACGGCGGCGATCGCGACCGCCGATGTCGCGGTCCGCTGCAGCACGTCTTGCGCCGTCGCCTCCGCGACCGTGACGGTGAGCCGTGCCGTGCCGTGGTCGTCGGCCGTGGGGCGGTAGACGATGCGGCCGTTCGGATCGGTGAAGAAGCGGTTGACCGCGGCGAGCGTGCCGGTGAACGTCCGGCTCCGTGCCGTGCCTCCCACGGTCACGCCCCCGCCCGACGCGGCGACGATGGCGCCGCGGTCCGCCTGCACGGTGACCGTCACCCGCTTCGTCGCCGGCGCGTCGGACGTGCCAAACGGTGCCGCGGGGAACACGAGCGCGAGCGGCAGGTCCTCGGTGGTGGCGAAGCCTGCGGGGATCGCCAGCGTGGGAGCCTCCTTCACGTTGCGGACGACGATCGGGAACGATCGCTCGGTGGACAGGCCGTCGGCGTCGGTCGCACGGACACGGATCGAGTAGCTGCTCCGCGTCTCGAAATCGAACGACGCCTTCGTCCGCAGCTCGCCGCCGACGATGTCGAAGGCGTCGTTGTCGGCGTCGCCCGTGCCGGCGACGAGCGTGTAGGTGAAGGTGTCGCCGGCGTCCGGATCGGTGGTGGCGAACGTGCCGACGGCCGTGCCCACCGGCAGGTTCTCGTCCACCGCGGCTCCAGCGAGGAGGATCTCCGTGGGAGCGTCGGCTCCGTCCGTCACTGTGATCGCGAACGACCGTTCGGTGAACAGGCCGGCGGCATCGGTCGAGCGAATGCGAACGGAGTAGCTGCTGCGGGTCTCGAAGTCGAAGGCACCCTTCGTCCGCAGTTCCCCACCGACGATGTCGAAGACGGCATTGTCGGCGTCGCCCGTGCCGGCGACGAGCGTGTAGGTGAAGGTGTCGCCGGCGTCCTGGTCGGAGGTGGTCAGGGTGCCCACGGCGGTGCCCGCCGGGGCGTTCTCCGGCACCGCCGCGGGCGTGAGCATGATGTCCGTGGGGGCGTCAGCCGCGTCGGTGACGGTGATCAGGAAGACCTCGTCCGTGAAGAGCCCCCCGGTGTCGGTCGACCGGACCCGGATCGACCGCGTGCCGCCGGCCTCGAAGTCGAGCGGCGCCTTCGTCTGCAGCTGCCCCCCGACGATCTGGAACGAATCGTTGTCGGTGGCACCCGCGCCCGAGACGAGCGTGTAGGTGAACGTGTCGCCCGTGTCGGGGTCGGTGGTCTCGAAGCTCCCCACCGCCGTGCCGGGGGGCGCGTTTTCGGCCACGCTCGCGCCCTCGAGCGCGATGGCCGTCGGGCCGTCGTTGGCATCGGTGATCGCGAGCACGAACTCGGCCGTGACCGGCGCCCTGCCGAGGAGCGTCTCGTCCTGGGCCGACACGCTCACCCGCAGCTCCGGCTTCGACTCGTGATCGAGCGTCGTGCCGGCCCGCAGGTAGAGCACGCCGTCGTCGATCTCGAAGGCAGCGGCATCGGTGCCGGACAGCGAGAGCGTGTTGGTTCCGACGTCGTCGTCGGCCACGACGATGTCGGCCACCTTGATCCTCTGCACGACCGACACATCCTCGGGGAGGCTCGCGACGGGCTCCTCGAACGTCACCGCTGTCGGCGACTGGTTGAGCCCGCCGTCGGAGCCACCGGCCACGACGACGTTGCGATCCGTGAACCGCAGGCTCTCGATGCCGGGGATCGGGGTCGTGTCGCCCGGCGTCGTCACCGGGGCGACGGTCGGGCTGGGAACGGCATCGCTGGCGAGCACGTAGTCGGCGAACACGCCGGGCAGGGCGAGCATGTCGAAGGCCACGCCGTCGCCGCCGGCGAACGAGCTGCCCGCCAGGAGCGCGGAGAGGATGAACGTGTCGCTGCCCGGGCCACCGGAGAACGCGAGGACGGCGTCGATCCCCGGCCCCACCTCGAAGACGTCGTTGCCGTCGCCGCCGTCGGCCACGATCCGCGTGACGCCCGCGAACTCCACCGTGCGGCCGAGGGAGCGGACGACGACCGTCCCCGGGATCGGCTTGCCCTCGCCGTCGCGCGCCGGGTCGAGCCGGAACGACTCGTTGAGGATGCTGCCATACCAGTCGCCGTTGGCATCGCCGTAGCGATCGGCCGCGTCGCCCGCGCTGAGCGTGAGCACGCCTCCCGCGAGCCGGGCGATCACGGGCTCGGGCCGGCTCGAGCCCGTGCCCTTGGGCCACGTCCACGTGTAGGCCAGCGGGATCGTGATCCCCGCGATCGAGAGCCGCGACTCGAACGATGCCCGGTCGGGCCCGAAGGAGACGTCGGCCGAGAAGCTCGGGCCGGTCCCCGATCCGAACCAGAAGTCGTAGGTGCTCGTGGCGGCGAAGCTGCCGGCGAACGTGCTGGCACCAGTCACGTCGCGGGCCAGCGACAGGGCGAGCGTGCTGTCGACCGTCACGCCCATGAGGGTGAAGTCGAGCGCGCCTGTCACGTCGAAGGCAAACGCTCCGTTCGAGCGATAGAACCCGGTGCCGCTCACCGTCGCGACGCTGAAGAAGCTCATGGAGCCCTGGTCGACGCGCACCTCCCACACGTCGGCCTGCTTGAACAGGCGGCCGCCGACGGCGAGCGTGAAGAGGCCGATGTCGATCGAGGCGGTGAGCCGGACGTCGAATGCGGTGGCGGCAGGCACCGTCACGCCGTCGATCGTGACCTCGGCGGCGGTCGTGTTCACGAACACGTCGCCGGAGATGCCGGCGATGTCGCCCACCCGGCCACTCGCGCGACCGGCGAACACGAACTCCGTCGGGCGATTCTCGCCGTGGAGGATCCAGGCCTCGCCGCTCACGCCCAGGCCGCCGAAGCCGACCTCGACCGTGCTCACGAGCGCGGCGCGGATCCGGCCGGGATCGAACGTGAGGCTCACGGCGCCGTTGAACGTGGCGCCGCCCGCGGTGAGTCGGCCGTCGCCGGCGATCCGCAGCGTGTCGGCGGCGACGTCGCGGAGCACGTAGCCGTCGCCGTCGGGATCGCTCTCGCCGGCCCGCCGGATCGACCGCACCTGACGGACGACGCCGCTGGTGTTGACCTCGAGCAGGAGCCCGGCGTCGAGCGCCGCCACGCCGGGAACGGCGATGATGCTCGACCCGCCGGCGGCGGCGACGGCGAGGCTGCCGTAGAGGCCGCCGTCGGTGCCGCTGGAGTAGGTGAGCGACCCGGCCACGGTGAGCGGTGCGAGCACCGGCAGGCTGAGCGTCGACTGGAACGTGAGCGTCGAGACGTCGCTCGTGAGCAGGGCGCTGAAGCCGCCGACGAGCGAGAAGGCCTCGCCGAGCCTCACGCTGCCGCCGCCCGAGACGGCCACGTAGCCCAGCGGCGCGTCGCCCCCGGGCGGCGTCGCGGAGACCGTGATCGACGTGGGCCCGCCGGGCCGCCGCAGGCTCGTGGGGATCGTGAACGAGGCGTCCTCACCGGTCGTGTTGGCGAGGAGGGCGAGGTTCGCGGGCTGGATCTCCACGGCGGTGCCGATTGTGATCGGATCGGTGTCGAGCACCACCCGAGACACGACGCCGCGGGAGTCGATCCGCAGGAAGGCCTCGACGTCGCTCGACACCCAGGGCGTCGCCTCGGGGCCGATCCGGCTCGAGCCGTCCACATAGAGCAGGATGCTCGTGCCGCCGGCGGCGAACAGGAAGTCGCCCTCGAGCACGACCACGTCGAGGAGGTTGACGTCGATCGAGCCCTGCGTCTCGAGCCGGGCCTTGTCGTGCGTGAGCACGACGGCCGACCCGGCGATCGCGTAGCCGGGAGTGGTGACGAGGGTGCCGTCGGGCTGCGCCACCGCGTGGGTCGACTTGCTGAAATCGACCACATTGAAGTCGAGGCTCGCGGCGAGGTTGACATCGAGCGCGAAGTTCGTGAGCCGGGCATTGGCCAGCTGCTCGACGCCCACGAGCCGGGCCTCGCCGAGCGACGCCGTCGCCCCCACGTAGACCGCAGGCACGGGATCCAGACCCGCCGGCGTCCGCAGCATGAAGACCGCGCCGATGTCGAGATCCTCGATGGCGAAGCCGATCGCGCTCGTGTCCACGGGCAGGCTCGGATCGATGCGGCCCGTGGTGGCATTGCGGCCCCAGTACTGGCCGACGCCCTGGAAGCCGACGACATCGGTCATCGCGAACCCGAGCGAGCTCACCTCGATCTCGCGGCCGTCGGTGAGCGTGACCCGCTCGCCGCCGCGCTTCGCCAGCGCCAGGTTGCCGGCCACCTGCAGCGACGGCGGCGCGAAGGGCATCGTGGCCGAGGCGGCGAGGATCCCGAGGTTCACGAGGTCGACGCCCTGGGCCGACCACGTCGGGGTCGGCGTGCCGCCACCGGCCGCGAAGTCGAAGAACCCGAACATCGCCACGTCGAAGTAGCCGACGTCGATCGCGATCACCTCCTTCGCGAAGTCGAGCACGACCGGGTGGGCGGGGTGTCCCGTGGCGATCTCGAGGCCGGGCCCGTCGGCCGCGAAGGCGGTGCCCGTGAGGTCGAGCGCCGGCATCGGGAGGGCCGCCGACGCCACGGCCTGAAGCGGCGCGTAGCTCGCCGCAAAGGGCAGGACGCTCGTGTTGATCTCGACCGTCACGTCCTCGATCGTGGGGATCGGGCGGCCCAGGCCCCCGGCCGCCAGCCGCGCGAGGTAGCTGTCGAAGCCCACCTCCCGGGCGCTGCCCACCTTGGCCTTGGCGGCGATGTACGTGGGCAGCACCGCGGCGAGGCCCGGCACCGTGATGCCCGACACGCTCGTGGCCGCCATGATCGACAGGCCGAACGTCACGTCCTCGATCTCGGTGCCGATCCGGCGCGGCACCGAGAACCCGTCCGGCACGAGGTCGGCGGCGAACTCGGGCACCGTCACGCCGGCGAAGCCCCGCAGGTTGCGGCCGCCGATCTCGATCGCGTAGAGGTCGTGCGTGAGGCCGGTCACCGCCACGCCGGGGATCACCTCGAGCACGCCCGCGTCGGCCTTGGCCTGCTGGATCTGGCGGCCGACCGTGAAGGCGAGCGACCCGGAGAGCTCGAGGAAGCCGTCGACCGCGAGTTCCGCGTCGGCCACCTCGGCCGCGACGGCCTGCACCGGCTCGGCCGCGTCGAGGAGCACCGTGCCGCCGGGCGTCGTGAGCACGTAGCCCGCAGGCTGCGCGCCCGAGCCGGGGAAGGTCTGCTCGAAGTCGATCGCGGCCAGCCGCGCGTCGAGCACCCGGATGCCGCCGTTGCGGCTGACGGCGAGGCCCTCGAGCGACGCGACCACGGTGTCGCCGAGGCCGGTGAGCCCCGCGGCGGCCGCCGTGAGTTCGAGCGCGTCGAACACGTGCGCGAGATCGGTGAAGACCGCGTAGCCGAAGTCGACGTCGCGGGCGAAGAGACCGACCGCACCCGGGCGGACGTCGCCCGTCGATGTGAAGGGCGTCGTCGCCACGGCGTCGCCGTCCTGGCCGGGATAGCCGACGAACGTGTCGACGTCGGTGCCGGTGAGCGACAGCACGACGAAGCGATCGGTGAGCCGCGTGGTCGCACCGCTGGCATCGAGGCCCTTCACCACGAGCCCTGACGTGTGCTGGCCGACCCGGAAGGCGTAGTCGCCGCGGGAGTAGACGGCGTCGACTCGCTGGCCGCCGATCGTGGAGCCCGCCGTGAACAGCGCTTCGGCGATCTCGATCACGCCGGCCTCGGCGCCGAGCGTGCCGTCGAGGTCGAGCATCGTGCTCTGGCCCGTGCCCCAGATCGAGCCCGACTGGTCACCGGCCCGCACCGCGAGGCCCGTCGGCACCTCGAGCGGCTGGGCCCGGAAGTCGAGCGTGTGTCCGCGATGGTCTGGCGTGTTGATCCGCAGGCTCACGGCCTGCGTGGTGAGCGACACGCCGGGGATGCCGACGACCGACGCCGCGGCCGCCGAGGCGTCGATCGCCACCCACACCGAGCCGGTCTGCGGCCCGAAGGCGATCGCCGCCGCGACGTCGACGCCGGCGAGCTCGAGGCCCACCCGCGAGCCGTCGGACTGTGAGCCCGCGAAGAGATCCTGGTCGAGGGCCGCGAACGTGAGCGTGGCGACCTCCTCGGCCGCGTGGGTCTGCGCGACCGGGTCGTAGACCTGGAGTGTGTCGAGCTCCACCTGGATGTCGAGCGAATCCTGGAACTGCACGAGCCCCTTCACGTCGACGTCGAAGTCGCCCGCGAGCGTGAACTGGCTGCGGGCGCCGGGCCGTAGCCGGTCGGCAGTCGTGGTGAAGGCGAGGTTCGCGTCGTAGGCGATCGGCTGCGTCGTGTCGATCGCCGAGCCATCTTCGGGCAGGTGGATGTAGCCCATCTCCACGTTCGTGGCGGAGAGCGTCACCCCCTCCACGCCCACGATGCCGATGCTGCCGACGGCGGCGTCGAGCAGCGACCACTGGCGGGCCGTGGCCCCCGCGGCCGGCGACCGCTCGCGGAACAGGCCGAACGCAAGGTTCACGTCGGTGGCCTCGATGCCCCGGCGCACGCCGCCATCGGACGCGATGCCGAGGAAGGCGTCGGCGTCGCGGATGCCGACGGTGAGCGCGTCGACGTCGACGACCGTGCCGCCCACGAGCGTGACGTCGCGCCGCGACGACTCGAACGAGAACTGCCCGGCGATGTCGGCGATGCCGAGCAGGTCGAGCGCGACGTCGCCGCGGGCCGCGAGCGTCGCCCCCTTCATGGCGAGCGTGATCGGCGTGGTGTCCACCGCGTCGCCGAACAGCACCGGCGTGAGCGTGATCGGGGTCTTGGACCAGTCGACCGAGCGAACGTCGGCGCCGAGCACCGTCGTCGTGTTGACCACGGCGGCCGCGTCGGCCACCGTCGCGGTGAACCGGTCGATGCCGACGAAGCCGGCCAGGGCGGCCTCGGCCTGGGCGGCCACCCAGAACCGGTTCGCATCGAGCTCGGTGGCGACGGCGAAACCGATCGTGGCCCCGTCGAGCGCGAGGCCGACGCGGTCGGCCGCCTGGCCGTCCGCGCCCCCGCCGACGCCGAAGAAGAGGTCGGGCAGGGCCGCGGCGAACGAGAGCACGGCCGCGTCGATCTCGCTGCCGTCGTCGAGCGTGAGCGTGGTGTAGTCGGGCCGCACGCGCACGCGCACGGTTTCGTCGACGAGGTTTTTGATCTTCAGCCGCGCCTCGCCCTGCACGTCGAAGAGGATCTGGCTGCCGATGCGGATGTCGAACGTGGCATTGTTGATGCTCGCCTCGAAGTCGGCCCCGAGCCTGAATGCCGCGGAGAAGTCGGTGGCGTAGGCCGCGATGAGGAGCTCCGCGGGCAGGTAGGCGAAGCCGATGTCGCCGCGGACGGTGAGCACGTCGAAGAGGTCGATCTCGACCCCCTCGACGGCGAAGGCTACGGTGCCGGGCGTGATCGCCTCGGCGAACGTGTAGCTGGCCGGGCCGACCTCGAGCTGTGCATTCGCGGCGACCGAGGCGGTCGGCGTGGCGTAGCGCACGACCACCCGATCGGCCTTGGCGAGGTCCAGGCCGGCGACGGTCGCCGAGAGATCGGTGCCGACGAGCTCGAAGACGAGCGTGTCGTCCTTCGCCTCGAGGCCGATCCGGCCGCCGACCGAGAGGCTTGCGACGTCGCCGGCCGCGAGCGTGGCCCGCACGTCGTCGCCCACGGCGATGATCGCACCGTCGACGAGACTGAAGCCGACGTCGCCGGCGAGCGACACGAAGTCCGTGATCCGGGCCGAGAAGCCGCTGACCGCGAAGGCGCTCGTGCCTGCGGCGAGCCCGCGGGCGAACGTGTAGCCGAGGCCACCGGCCGTGACCGTGCGGTTGGTGGCGAGCGTGATGCCGGCCGTCGAGAACTGCACGAACGTCGCGCCGCTCGTCACGTCGGCCAGATCGGCAAGCTGGAGCCGCAGCGTGCCGCCGCCGAGCTCGAACGCGGTGCCCGAGGCGTTGGCGACGAGGCCGAACCGGGCGTTCTCCGCGCGGATGCCCCCATTCGCGCCGATGACGCCGGCCGCCATCGAGTTGCCCACGGCGATGAGTTCACCGCCCACCACGGCGAAGCCCAGGCTGCCCGAGATCGGCGTGAATTCGGACACGGTCGCAGCAAAGCCCTCGACCGAGAAGGCCACGGTGTTCGCGGCGATCCCCGTGGTGAACGTGTAGGTGGCGGAGCCGATCGCGAGGCGGCGACCGGAAGAGACCGTCGCGTTGCCCGAGGCGTATTGCACGACCGCGCGAGTGGCCGACACGGAGGCGAGCCCGCCGATCGTGGCCGCGAAGCCCCCCTCGAGCTGGAATGCCACACCCGTCGCGCTCACGACGAGCCCGAAGGACCCGTTCGTGGCGGTCACGCTCGCCGCGGTGCCGGCTCGCAGCGTGGCGGTGATGCCGGCTCCGATGCCGACGAGATCGCTTCCGGAGCGGGCGAAGCCGAGGCCGCCCGAGAACGCGAGGACGTCGGAGACATCGGTCCTGAATCCGGTGAACGAGAAGGCCACGGTGTCCTTCGCGATCGCCTCGGCGAACGTGTAGGAGACGCCGCCTACACGGAGCGTGTCGCCCTTCGTGACGGCCTTGTCGGCGGAGGTGTAGCGGAGGAAGACGGTGTCGGCCTGGGCATCCGGCAGCCCGTCGATCGCGAACGAGAAGTTCGTGGCGGAGAGTTCAAAGGCAACGTTGCCCCCCGCCGCGCTCAAGCCGAACGCGCCGGCGGTGATCGACAGGCTGGCGAGGTCGCCGCCGGCGAGCGTCGCCGCCAGGCCGGAGCCCACGGCGGTGAAGTGGTCGCCGTCGCTTCGGAAGCCGACGTTGCCGGTGAGCGTGACGAAGTCGGCAACCGTCGCCTGGAACCCCTGGACGGCGAAGAGCACCGTGTCCTTCGCGATCTGATTCACGAACGTGTACGACGCCGTGCCGGTGTCGAGCCGGCGGCCGGCGGCGATCTCGGTGTCGGCGGAGGTGTATTGGGCGACGACGCGCGTGGCGGTCACGCTCGCGAAGCCGTCGATCGCCGCCGAGAAGCCGCCGGTGAGTTCGAAGGCCGTCTCGGTGCCGGTGGCCAGGAGGCCGAAGGATCCATTCGTGACCTTCAGGTACGTCGTGGTGCCGGCGGCACCGAGCGTGGCGTTGATCGCGCTGCCGACGACGACGACGCTCGAGCCCTCGAGGCTGACGCCGACGGTGCCGCTCACCGACAGGTCGCCTGCGACGGAGAAGGCGGCGGTGCCGGAGGCGCAAACGATCCGGCCCTTGGATCCGTCGGCCGTGAGCGCGACGCCGGTAGCGCCGCCCGTGGCCACGGTGAGGCTGGTCTTGTCTTCGCGATAGTCGATCAGGCTGCCGTCGGCGGCGTCGAGATTCAGCGACAGGGCGACGGCGGTGAGGCTGCCGCTCGCGCCCGTGATGCCGACGACGCTGGCCGACTGGCCGCTCCCCTCGGCCGTGAGCCACCTCCGCCCCGCCCCGCCCCGCTCGCTCACGAGCGCCACGGCGAATTGGACGTTCGCAATCTCGACCCCGGTGGCCGCAGCCGTGCCGGCGCCCGTGCCCGCGAAGCCGCCGAGGCCGGTGCCGCCGATCGTGAGCACGTCGGCGGTGATCTTTGTGTCGCCGTCGGCGAGCATGACATCCTGCGAGCGGCCCTCGATGGCGAAGCTGCCCTCGGCCCGCAGGAAGCCGCCGGCGATGATTTCACCGCCGGTGACACCGATGCTGAACGTGTCGGCGGCGAGCGAGCCGAACGTGTATTCGACGGCCCCGAGGGCGAACACGACGCCCGTGTAATCGACGCTCGTGTCGTTGAAGGACACGAACATCTCGTCCGCGTAGAGCGACAGGTCGCTCGACAGGTTTGCATAGATGCCGGCCGAGGCCTCGAAGGCGACGCCGGCGTCGCTCACCAGAAGCCCGATTCGGCCTCGCGTGGCGCCGAGCCTCGCCCCACCGACGGCCACGTCGAGGTCGATATCGTCGGCGAGCAAGGCGACGCTCGTGACCGCCGGAACGCGAGCGTCATGCACGCCGACCGACACGAGGAACTCGCCCGCGAGGTCGAACGTGTCGCCGACCCGGGCGGTGCCCACGACGGAGGCCTCGTAGCGATCGGCGGCGTTGAACCGCGGGGCGTGTCGCAGCGTGACGGTGCCCTCGACCGCGACGTCGCCGTAGCTGAAGCCGCCGGTGAACGACACCTGGATCGCGATCCCGAAATAGTCGCGGTTGAGGAACTCGCCGATGTCGTTCTTGATGGCCGCCGTGTCGGCGCCCACCGTGTCGGCGACGTCGATGGCGAAGTCGAGACCGAACACCTTCTCGACGACGAGCGTGATCGCCCCGGCCGTCGCGGCGTCGCCGGTCTGCTCGATGCGGAACCAGACGTTGCCGGCGAGGCCGAAGAGGCCGGTGCCGGTGGTGAACCGGCCCACGACGCTTGCGTAGGTCATGATCGTGAGCCGCTCGCCCACCGCGGGCACGTAGCCTGCGACCAGTTGCAGGGCGATCGTGCCGTCGAGCACGGCCTGCCCGTCGACCTCGATCGTGTCGAAGGTGCCGGCCGTCGTGCCGCCGAGGGCGAAAGTCGTGATGTCGTCGGATCGCAGGTCGACCCGGTCGACCTCCTGCTGCGTGGGCACCGTCGGCTCGCCCGGCGCGCCCGGCTGCGGCTTGGGCGGATCTTCCGTAATCACCGGATAGGGCGACGAGACGTGGACGGTGGCGGCAGGATCGAGCACGCCCGCCGTCACGGCGCCGCCGGCCACGGCGAGCGGCGAATCGGCCGCACCGATCGAACCCGTCCGCGAGAAGAGCGTGGTCGTGACGGCGAGTGGCGACGGCGTCTTCGTCGAGATGCCCGTGCCACCCGTGGCATTGACGATGCTGCCGGTGGCGGCGAGATCGACCTTCCCCTGCGTTGCCGCGATCCGGTCGATCGTGAGCGTGCCCGACGGCTGGGCGAGGGCCACGCCCTGGGTGCCCTCGGCCACGAGGCTGCCAGAGCCCACGGCGATCACCAGCGGCCGCAGCACCGCGAAGCGATAGCCGCCGGTCACCTTCGTGGCGTCGCCGCGGCGACCGGCGAGTTCGAGCTCCAGTGTCTGAGCCGGGGTCAGGCTGTCATTCAGCACGTCGTCGGAGAGGATCGTGACCGGCGCCGCAATCCTTCCGACCGTGCCCGCGGTCGACACGAGCGTGACGCTCGCCCCGGTCACGTTCACCGTGCCGCCGACGCGAACGGCCGGATCCCAGGGCCGGATCGCCTCGGCCATGTCCACGCCCAGCTGCCGCAGGAGCGTGAGGGAATCGAGGCCGAGATCCTTCTTCAGTTGTTCGACCTGCACCGTCGTCGGCGTGTAGGTCCAATTGCCGTCGAACGTCACGAACGGCGCGCGTGTGGCCCAGTCGGCCCCGACCGTGCGAGCGAAGAAGTCCTCCGCCGCCCGGAACAGCTTCGCCGCATGGTCGAGCACCTGCTGCGTCGTCGGCCTCACGCCCGCGGGCAGCTCGAGCGCCGCCGCCGCGGCAGTCGACCACTTCGCGATCGTCGTGGCCCGCAGCTGGAGCCGGCCGTCGAAGACCACGCCGTCGGTCTTGAGCGTCCAATACCGCAGGTACTGCGACCGCACGGTGGCCTGGAAGGCAGCCACCGCCCTGGCGATCGCCGCATCCGCGTCGAGCAGGCCCAGTTCCGCGAGCACCTTGTCGATCTCGGCCTGCCGGTCAGGGCTCACCGTCCAGGTGTGGGCGTCGCAGAGGCTGCCCACGGCGGTGAGCGACACGTCGCCGGCCGTCGCCGTCACCGTGCCGACGAGCAGGTCATCGACCGCCGCCGTCGCCGGATCGTCGAGGTGCGACACATGCACGTTCGCCGCCGCTGCCGCATCGAGCCGCAGCGGCGACACCGCCGCACCGGTCGCCGTCGAGACCCGCGTTCGCAGCGGCGCCGCCGCGGTGCCGATGCTCCCCTGCCTGGAGACGAGGTTCACCCGGCCCCCGACGACGTGCATCGGCCGCAGCTCGGTGGTCGTGCCCGCCAGGATGTCGCCGCCGGCGGTGAGCGAGACGGTGCCGCCCGCATACCCGCCGACCGTGCCGATCGTGACGGCGTTCGCGGGCTCATCGCGGTTCACGTCGAGGAACACGTCGCCCGTC
Organism: Pirellulales bacterium; assembly: GCA_040397565.1. GTDB lineage: Bacteria > Planctomycetota > Planctomycetia > Pirellulales > UBA1268 > UBA4655. Next base: position 14,559 of record JBBAVU010000043.1, read on the forward strand.
GTGGTGCGGGCCGTGAGCGTGGCCGCGGCGATGGCCAGGGGCTGCTCGGCCCGGCCGATGCCGAGTTCCGCGGTGAGTTCGACGCCATCGGCCGCAATCCCCGCGATGCCGGAGGCCATCTCGATCGTGCCCAGCGTGCTCGTGATCGTCACGACCGTCGAATGGATGGAATCCTGGAGCAGCACCGCTCCCCGCGAGTCGATCCTCACCCCGGCCGACGCCGCGCCGGTGAACGACAGCCCGATCGGGAAATCGGCGCGCACCGACTCGGTGAGCGTCACGGCCGTGGTGTTGGGGAACTCGCCGGCACCCACGCGGATCGTCTGCTCGAAGGCCGCTCCCGTACGGGTCACCACGCGGCCCGCCGTCGTGTCGCTCTCCGCGCCGCTGCCGTAGAACCACTCGCTCTGAAAGCCGGGCTGTATCAGGGCGGAGCGGGTCCACTCCCAGCGGGCGTCGGCCGTGGGCTGGTAGCTGCTCGTCGTGACGCCCGGGAGTCGCTGGGTCGGCTCGCCCGCGAGCAGGTCGGCCGTCGCCGCGCCTGAATACACGAGCAGCTCGCCGCCGATCGCGCGGTAGATCGTCTGCCGCGTCGCCTCGGGCTTGAGCGTGTCGACGATCCGCACGGTCGTGGAGTTGCCCGTGCCGGGCGTGGAGATCGCCTGCGTCACGAGGGGGAACGAAGTCCGGTTGTCGATCGTCACGCCGCCGCCGTCGGTGTTGACCTTGATCGCGCCCGCGTTCGCACTCGTGTTGATGATCTTGCCGACGAGCGTGAGCCGCGTGCCGGCGCCGAGGTCGGCGGCGTCGGCAAGGAGCTGCCCGGTCCAGGCGTTGAACGTCACGCCGATCGGCCTGTCGCCGACGGCCTTCGTCTCGAGCTTTGCGGTCGGGATGTGGTAGAGCGGATTCGCCTGGCGACCGGCGCGGACGTCGGCCTGGTAGCCCTCGAGCTCGGCCTGCAGCGACGCCGGCACCACGACCGACTGGTTCGGCGTGGCCTCGGCGCCCAGCCGCATCTCGCCGTTGACGTTGATCGTGTCGGCGACGATCGCGACCTGCCGGGCGTCGATCGCCGTGACCATGGAGGGCGTGAGCGTGGTCGGATAGGTGCGCGTGAAGCCATCGGCCGGAGAACCGTTGTCCTGCCACAGCTGCCAGGCCTCCAGCGGCGACAGCACGCCGTCGGTGACCTGCTCCGGCGGTGGCCCGCCGGCGTGCGTCGCCCCCTTCACGGAGAACACCGCCACGCCGTGGACGTTCACGTCGAGGCTCTTGGCGTTGATCGTGTCGAGCGCGCCGAGCGACCCGCTCGTGCTCGTGATCGTCACCGTGCCGGCGGCGTTGGCGACCTTCTCGGCCAGAAAAATGGCGGGACCGAGGCCCGAGGCGAGGAACGTGCCCGCCTTCTGCTCGATCGTGATCGAGTTGCCGGCGGCATCCTCGCTGCGGGTCCAGCCGGTCGGGGCGCCGGCGGCACTCCGGATCGTGATCGTGCCGACCGGACGGTTCGGGATGGCGAGCGTGTCGAACACGAGGTGGTTCGCGCTCTCGTTGGTGACGGTGATCCGGGCGGCGTTGGCGACGAGCGCCGCCGTGCCGCGGAGCGTGTCCCCCCCGATCACGATCGAACCGCCGGCGGCGACGAGCGGCGAGATCTGCACGGCCCGACCCTCGCTCGGCACCTGCGTCTTGAGGAGTGCGGCGGCGTCGGGGGCGTCGGCGAATGCCTCGTCGATAAACGAGTGCGGCTGGAAGTCGCCGACGAACGTCGCGGTCACCGGCAGGCCGAAGTTCGCGGCGGGCGTGCCGGAGAGCGTGCCCGACGCGAAGCCGGCGGGGATCGCGAGCACGACGTGGGCCTGGTTGCCGGCGGTGAACGTGCCGGCGAGATCGACCGTCGACGTGACGGTCGTCGACGGCCCGTCCTTGTCTTCCTTCTTCCCCTCCCAGAGGCCGAAGAGGTTCGAGGCGTCGTTGTAGCGGACGACCCCGTAGTTCTCGACCGTCGGCTTCGCCTTCTCGGCGACGAGCCGCATGGCGCCGCCGCTGCCGACGACCGCGCCGGTGCCGAAGGTGAGGTCGCTCGCCGCGTTCAGCGTCGCGTCGGCGAACACGTCGATCCACGTCGCGGCGCCCCCCACGTAGCCGCTCACCCGGGTGTCGATCACGATCCTCGTCGGTGCGACGCCGGCGGGATCGCCGCCGGGCGTGATCCGCATCTCGCCGCCGGCCGTGAGCCTGGCGCCCGTGCCGAACCGCACCCGCTGGGTGGCGGTCACGCTGGTGTTGGCCAGGAACGTGACCTTGCTCGTGAGGCCCTTGGCGCTGCCGTCCACCGAGTTCGTGGCCGTGACCGTGGTGCCCGTGCCGATGTCGAGCGTGCCGAAGGTGGAAAGCACGACGTCATTCGCGGCCTCGACTGCGGTCATGATCGTGGCCGTGGTCCGCGACGACTGGCCGCCGAAGGCCGCCACGCCGCCGCTCCACGTGCCGGCGCTGTCCTCGATGTCGAGCGCGGTCGTCGGCAGGATCGAGATGCCGCCGGGCGACCCGAGGCCCGTGCCGGACACGATCGACGAACCGGAGCCAAACCTGATCAACGACTCGGTGGCGACGGTGGTCTGGCTGCCGGTCTGCCACTCGCCCGCGCCCGAGATGAGCCCGCCGCCGGTCACCCGGGCCGACATGCCGTCGGTGGTGCGCGTCACCGCGTTGGTCGTGCGCAGGGAGACCGCACCACTCGCGACGATGCTGGCGGCCGCGGCGACGTCCACGATCGCAGACGCACTCGTCTCGACGGTCGTCGCCGGAACGCCGCCGACCAGGCCGCCGCCGAACGCGGAGTCGGCGGTGACGTCGTACCGCAGGCTGCGGTCGGCGGCCGTGACGAGCGAGCCGACCTGGAGGGGAGCGGCCGTGGCTGCCGCGCCGATCGTGACCAGCGTCTTCGTCGTGTCGGTGAGTTCGGCGACCACGACGGCGACGCCAGCGACGGCACCCATGCCCCCCTTCGCCCTCACGGTTACGGTGTCGGCGTGGGTGGCCGTGATCGCCAGCGACCCGACGCGGTCACCGGCCGCGGTGGCGCGGGCGCCCAGCGCCGCCTCGACCGTGAGCTTGGAAAACGCCTCGGCGAGATTGCTGCCGAACCCGACGAGCGCGCCCTGGCCGCCCGACTGGTCGACGTCGAACGACGAGTCGCCCTGGGCCCGGATCACGACGCTCGTCGGCAGGGCGACGTCGGTGCCGGTCGTCGCCTTCACGCTGCCGGCGACCGTGGCCGTGCTGTGATTGACGCTCACCGCGATGCCGCCGGCGTCGACGGCGTAGGAATGGGCCTTCACGCTCGGCGCGGCCTGGGCGTCGAGCCGCAGCCCGGCGACGCCGCCGAGGGCGACGCCATTCCCCACGCTCGCCAGCCGGGCCTGGGCGTGCTCGGCCGTCGCCAGCACGACGCCCACAGACACCACGCCGCCGCTCGCACCGTCGGCCAGGGCCGTGAGCCGGCCGCTGCCGCCGTCGGCCGAGCCTCCGACGAGCACGACAAGCGAGCCGGTCGCGGCCGTCAGGACGGCGCCGGCACCGACCGTGGCCGTCACCGTTGACGAGTCCTTC
>JBBAVU010000044.1:0-18121 GCA_040397565.1 Pirellulales bacterium
CCGGCGAGGGCACACGGGCAGCCCCGAACCCCGCACGCTAGACGTGCCCGAAAGCCAGCGATCCCCCCTTCAAGGAACGCTCACTCACCCGAGCGGCACGCGGCGGCCCTCGGACTGGCTCGTGGAGGCGGCCGCCACGATCTTCATCGCGCGGAGCGTGTCGTCGAGGCCGCTCACGGCCCGCACGAGGCTCGTCACCTTGCGGTGGAACTGGATGAGCATGTGCTCGTCGACGGGCCGGTCGCTGTCGAGCGACTCCTGGTGGCGGCCGAACGAGTCGAACCAGACGAGGCTCGAGGGCAGATCCACGAAGGCGATCCCGTTGGTGCAGACGACCTGCAGGGCGGGGGGCGGCCGGAATCCCACGGCCTCCTCCCACTGCTCCGGCATGTAGTAGCCGCAGCTCACCTGCGCGATCGGTCCGTCGCCGGGACGACCGTCCTGCGTGAAGTCGAGGCTCATCATCTGGTAGTCGTCGAGACCGCCCGGCGCCTCGGCGTGCCGCACGGCGACCACGCTCGTCGGCTCGGCGCCCGCGACGTAGCGGCACCAGTCGACGAGCTCCATGAGGTCGCGGGCCTCGCTCGCGCGGTCGCGGGGCGGACTCGGCGCGGACCGCCTTCCGAGCGGCACACGGCGGTGGCAGAAGAGCATCCTCGGCGTGCCGAGCCGGGTCGCGATGAGTTCCTTCAGCCGCACGGTCGCCGGGGCGTGCCGTCTTGGCAGCTCCGCCATGAAGGCGATGCCAGACGCGTCGATCTTCGCCCGAAGCTGCTCCGCCTCGGGCACGTCGATCGGCAGCGAGATCGCGGAATAGACCGCCTTGCCGTGCTCGCAGGCGGCGAGGATCGGCATCGACCCGCACCACTGGTCGCCGAGGTAGAGGATGACGTCCACGTCGTCGCGGGCCGCGAGGGCGCGGTAGCCATCCACGGCCACGGCACCGAACTCGGCCGCCGCCTTCGCCGCACGGTGCGCGACCTGCTCGCAGATTCCGCGGACCTCGAAGCGGTCGGCGAGCGCCCGCAGGGCGGGCTTGTACCTCTGCTCCCACTGGCTGCCCAGCCCGACGATGCCAGCCCGAAGTTTCATCGTTCGCCCCGCGGCACTCCCGGTTCCGTCATTCGATCAGTCAGTCAATCCGACGTCGCGGCCACGGCCGCACCGCCATCGTGCTGGGCCGCCATCACCCGCTCGCGGGCAAGGCCCTTGTCGGCGATGTCCTTGCGGCACCATGCCCCGTCCCAGCGGATCTCCTTGACGGCCGAATAGGCGGCGAGCTTCGCCTTCCCGAGCGAGGCGCCGGTGGCCGTGACGGCGAGCACGCGGCCGCCGGCCGACACGATCTGTCCGTCGACGAGCTTCGTCGCCGCGTGGAAGACCTGCACGCCCTCCCGGCCGGCCGCGGCAAGGCCGCGGATCGGCCCGCCCCTCGTGATCTCGCCCGGATAGCCCTCCGAGGCCATGACGACCGTCACGCTGGCGCCGGGCCTCCACGTGGGCGGCGCGACCGAGTCGAGCCGGCGATCGACGGCGGCGTCGAGCAGTTCCAGCAGGCTCGAATCCATCCGCACGAGGAGGGCCTCGCATTCCGGGTCGCCGAAGCGAGCGTTGAATTCGAGCACTTTCGGCCCCTGCGCCGTGAGCATCAGCCCCGCGTAGAGCACACCGTGGAACGGCACCTTGCTCCGCTTCATCGCGTGCACGGTCGGAACGAGGATCCGCTCCTCGATCTCGGCCAGCATCGCCGCGTCGACGAACGGCGTCGGGCAGTAGGCACCCATGCCGCCGGTGTTGGGGCCGGCGTCGCCGTCGTACGCAGCCTTGTGGTCTTGGAGCGGAGGCAGCGTCACGATCGCATGGCCGTCGGTGATCGCCATCACGCTCACTTCGACACCGTCGAGCTTCTCCTCGATGAGGATGCCTCCGGCGGCGGAGGCGAGGCTCTTTTCGCCGGCGAGCGTGTCGAGCGCCTGCACGGCCTCGTCGCCATCCCGACAGACGAAGACTCCCTTGCCGGCAGCGAGACCGTCGACCTTCACGACCATCGGCTCGCCCTGCCTCGCCTTCGCAAACTCTTTCGCCGCTGCAACGGAGCGGAACTCATGGAACGGCGCCGTCGGCACGTCCCCGCGATGGAGGATCTTCTTGCAGAAGAGTTTGCTCCCCTCGAGCTGCGCGGCCGCCGCGGAGGGGCCGAAGATCCGCAGGCCCGCCGCCTCGAACGCGTCGACGACGCCGGCGACGAGCGGGGCTTCGGGGCCGACCACGGTGAGATCGACCCCCCGCTTCCTCGCCAGGTCGACGAGGCCCGGAATGTCGCCAGCGGCCACGGCCACGTTCTCGGCCGTCCCGGCCGTGCCACCGTTGCCGGGCGCCACGAGCACTTCCGCCCCGTCTTTCGCAAGCTTCCAGGCGATGGCATGCTCCCGCCCGCCGTTTCCGATCACGAGCACCCGCTTCGAAGTTTTCACGCGAACCTTCCGATCATTCCGTTGACATCCGTTCCAGCGGCGGCCCGCGGAGTGTAGCGATTTTCGAAGCTTTCCCGAGGGTCGGCCCTTCCGCGGCCGGCGACCGACACCCCACGATCGTCCCGGGAGGTCTGCGCCGGCAAATCGGGCCCTTTCGCAGGGTGCTCTCCGCGAACGACATTGACAGCCACAGGCGTGCCGATACAGTTAACTAGAACATCGTGAAAAAAATCACGAACTATGAAAACCCCGGACATTTTGGCCATTCAGGGTTCTGGATGAGGGGTGTCGATGGCTGAGCAGAAGAAAATGTCGGTCGCCGAAATCCTGGCGGCCGCGCGGGCAGAAAAGGCGGGCGGCGGTTCGAAGCCGGCGCCGGTGGAGGTGCCGTCTGCGGACGAGTCCGCCGCTCCGGAGCCCACTGCATCTGGATCGGCTGCGAGTGAGCCCGCGGCTGCGAGCAAGCCAGCGGCTGCGAAGCCCGCCGTCGCGAAGCCGGCTGCGGCTGCAGCGGGGGCGGGCGGTCGCCCGAGCGTGAAAGACATCCTCGCGATGGCTCGGAAAAACGAGCCGGCCGGAGGGGCGGCTGCCGCCGAGCCGGCCGCGAAGCCGGCAGCCCCGAAGCCGGCAGCCGCGAAGCCCGCCGCGGGCAAGCCTGCGGCTGCTGTGAAGCCCGCTGCCGCAGCCAAGAACGTCGCGAAGCCGTTCACCTCGCTCGACACGGCAAGCATCCTCGCCTCAGTCCGGGCCGCTGCCAAACCTGGCCCGGTGAGCAAGGCAGACGCGCCGATGAAGCCGCGGTCGGCCCCGGAGAAGAAGCCCGCTGCCGCCGCGCCGGTAGCCGCGAGGCCGATGCCGAAGATGCCGGAGCGGCCTCAGCCCGCGAAGAAGGCCGCCGAGGAAGGGGAGGATCGGCGCGGATTTCTCGAGATCGCGCTGGGATCATTCATGGCGATGGGCTTCACGGCCCTGTCGGTCACGGGCGGCCTGTTCACGCTGGGGCTCGCGAGGTTCCTCTTCCCGAACGTGCTGGCCGAGCCGCCGAGCCGATTCAAGGTCGGCTTCAAGGAGGGCTTCCCGTCGGGCAAGGTGGAGACGAAGTTCGTCGCCCAGTACGGCGTCTGGGTCGTGAACAGTGAATTCCAGGGCCAGCAGCAGATCTACGCCCTCAAGACGGTCTGCACGCACCTGGGCTGCACGCCCAACTGGCTCGAGGCCGAGCAGAAGTTCAAGTGCCCCTGCCACGGCAGCGGTTTCTACAAGGACGGCGTCAACTTCGAGGGCCCGGCCCCGAGGCCGCTCGAGCGATACGCCATCAAGGTGTCCGACGACGGCCAACTTGAGGTCGACAAGAGCCGCACGTTCCAGGAAGAGCTGGGGCAGTGGGCCGATCCTTCGTCGTTCGTCACGGTCTAGTCACACCCGCACCGAAACACGCCCAGCACGAAAAGGAACGCGACACCAGCCATGGCCATCGGCGAAACGATCCGGAACTCGCAGATCTGGAAGAGCATCTTCAGGCATCCGATGCCGCTCGACCGGCGCAACCGGATCGTGGTCATGCTCACGAACTTCTTCCTCCACCTCCATCCGGTGTCGATCAAGAAGCAGGGCATCGCCCTCTCGTTCACCTGGTGCATGGGGGGAGTGACGTTCTTCCTGTTTCTCGTCGAGACGGTCACGGGCGTGCTGCTGATGTTCTATTACCGGCCCACGCTCGAATGGGCCTACAACGACATCCTCGCGCTCCGCGACGTGACGAGCCTCGGCATCCTGCGGGAATTGCACCGCTGGGGCGCCCACGCGATGGTGATCACGACGTGGCTCCACATGTACCGCGTGTTTCTCACGGGAAGCTACAAGCCGCCCCGCGAGTTCAACTGGGTGATCGGCGTCATCCTGCTTTTGCTCACGCTGCTCCTCTCGTTCACCGGCTACCTGCTGCCATGGGACCAGCTGGCGATCTGGGCGATCACGGTGGGATCCAACATGGCGCGGGCCACGCCGATCCTCGGATACGAGGGGCCGGGGCAACAGCTGCTCTCGATCGGCGGCATCGACATGATCACCGACGGCTCCGACGCGAGGTTCGGTCTCCTGGGAGCCCGGTTCGTCGGCGAGGAGACGCTCAACCGGTTCTACGTGCTGCACTGCATCGCGATCCCGCTGGCCGTGGCGCTCCTGCTTGCGATCCACTTCTGGCGGGTGCGAAAGGACGGCGGCATCAGCGGGCCGCTCTGAGACACCATCCATGCATTCCCCCGAGCTGTTTCTGAACGACGTTTCCGGCTTCCTGGGCGGCTACTACGCCTCCATTGCGATCGCCAACGCGATCGCCGCCGTGATCCTCTGGCAGAAGAAGAACCAGCCGGGCTGGGCCCTGGTCTGGACCGTTTTCGCCGGCATCATGATGGTGCTCTGCGGGCTCGCCCTCACCGGCAGCCCGTCGCTCGTCCCGGCGCTGCCGGCCGGCGTGCGTGCGGCCGTCAACGCCCTCTCCGGCCCGGTGCTCTACACGCTCGGCACGACGGCCCTGCTCACGGTCCTCTACGTGTTTCGGAAGTTCTTCGTCCAGCCGATGGTGGCCTGGACGATCCTGAACCTGTCGCTCCTGGCGATGGGGCTCTCGATGGCCGACGCCAACTTCGCGTCGATCGTGATGAAGCCCGACAACGTGCCGATCGTCGGGCTCGTTTTCATGCTCGCCTTCTTCACCTGGGTGGCCACGAAGCAGGCCGTTGTGAACGACGAGCGGATCGCCCGCGGCGAGCCCCCCATGGAGAAGCTCGACGACGAGAAGGTGCTCGTCTGGCCCGACCTCGTCTACACCGAGCTCATCTGCATGGTGGCCGTGTCGGCGTTCCTCCTGGCCTGGGCGATCCTCCTGCAGGCGCCGCTCGAGGAGCCTGCCTCGAGCGTGAAGACGCCGAATCCGTCGAAGGCGCCGTGGTACTTCCTCGGCCTCCAGGAAATGCTCGTCTACTTCGACCCGTGGTACGCCGGCGTCGTGCTGCCGAGCCTCGTGATCTTCGGCCTCATGGCGATCCCCTACCTCGACTACAACAAGAAGGGCAACGGCTACTACTCGATCGCCGAGCGGAAGTTCAGCTACCTCACCTTCCAGTTCGGCTTCCTCGAACTCTGGATCACGCTCATCATCCTGGGAACGTTCCTCCGCGGACCCAACTGGAACTTCTTCGGCCCGTTCGAGTACTGGAGCCCCTACAAGGTCGAGGTGCTCAACAACGTCGACCTGCCGCAGATGTTCTGGGTGAACCTGCTCGACCGTCCGCTGCCGCGGCCGCCGCAGGGGGCGGGCGCGCTCACGCAGGTGGGCTACATCCTGCTCCGCGAGGCGCCGGGGCTCCTGATCATGGGGGCCTACCTCGTGATCCTGCCGCCGCTTCTCGCCGTGACCGTCTTCCGCGGAACCTTCAAGAAGATGGGCTTCATCCGCTACATGGTGATGATGAACCTCATGCTGCTGATGCTCACGCTGCCGCTGAAGATGATCCTGCGCTGGACGGTGAACCTGAAGTACATCATCAGCATTCCGGAGTTTTCCCTGAACTTCTGACACCTTTGCTTTTCAGTCGGAGTTCCCCACCATGCCCGCAACCGAACAGACCTGGCGAGACCTGAAAATCCTGCACGTCGTCTTCGGCGTGTCGGCCATCGCGCTGCTCGTGGCGACGGTGGCGATGCTGGCCGTGGACCACGCGCGTCCGTGGAAGAAGTATCAGCGGGAATTCCGCGAGCTCGAAACCTGGACGGCCGCAGCGCGGGTCGCGGAGCAGGACTCCCGCGACTACGAGAAGAAGACGGTCGAGCTGAGAGATGCGGCGGCACAGGCTTCGCAGGCCGATCTCGACGCCGCACTCGCGAAGGCGTTTCTCGAACAGGTCCGCACCGTCGCGGCGGACGCCCAGGCGGCCGACTTCGCCGAGAAGAACGTGGCGAAGCTCGCCTCGGAGACCGACCCCTCGACACGGCTGGCCGTCCGCGGCGACTTGCTCGAGCGGTTCCGCGACATCGCCAAGCGAGCGAAGTTCCGTGAGGATCAGTTCGCCGGCAAGTTGAAGCTCTGCAAGGCACAGCTCGACAAGGCGAGGGCCGACTACGAACTGGCGGTCTCGAACGAGGCCGGGCAGCCGCAACTCGACGCGCTCCTCGCCATCGCCGACGCGAAGCGGTCGGAGGTGTCGGAGGCGAATCTCGAGCAGCAGGCGGCGAACACGCACCGCAAGTCGCTCGAGTCGCTCCTGCGGCAGATCACCGCGACGGAGGACGCTGCCGGCAAGGCTCTCGCCGATCACGAGCAGAAGCTGGCGATGCTCTCGAAGACGGTCGTGGATCGAGCCCCCAACTTCGGGAAGTCGCTCCTCGAGCTGCCGGTGCTCGACGCCTTCAACAGCCCCCTGAAGATCGACCAGATCTGGCTGCCGAAGCTGACGATCAACAACAATTTCCGTGACGTCGCACGGTTCGACCGCTGCGTCACCTGCCACAAGGGGATCGACAAGTCGGCCCCGGGCGCCCCGGGCGAACCGCTCTATTGCAGCACCGAGTCGGTGGCGATCGCCCTGCCGACCCCCGCCGCGGTCGAGAAGTCGCAGGCTTCGGGCGAGGATTCAGACGGCAATGACCGGCTCGAGGACATGTACGGCATCCGATTGTCGCCGCGGGGGCTCTTCCGGGAGGAGGATCCGACCGTGAGCGTCGTCGTGCCCGGCAGCCCAGCCGCCGAGGCGGGTGTGCAGGTCGGCGACGTGATCGTGGAAGTCGGCGGCACGAAGACCCTCGCCCGGCGGATGGCGGTCTCGAGCCTGCTCTCGCCTCCGCAGCGGGGCGCCCCCATCGCCGTGGAAGTGCGTCGCGGCGTGCCGGAGCCCTACACGTCCCATCCCCGCCTCGACCTGTTCGTCGGCTCCACGAGCCCGCACCCGATGCAGACGTTCGGCTGCACGATCTGCCACGAGGGGCAGGGAAGCGCCACGAGCTTCAAGTGGGCCAGCCACACGCCCAACAGCCCGAAGCAGGGCCGCGAGTGGCACGACGAGCACGGGTGGTTCGACAACCACCACTGGATCTTCCCGATGCTGTCGAACCGGTTCGAGCAGTCGAGCTGCTTGAAGTGTCACCATCAGGTCGTCGACCTGGAGCCGAGCCCGCGGTTTCCGGAGCCGCCGGCCGAGAAGCTCGTGGAGGGCTACCACCTCATCCGCCAGTACGGCTGCTACGGCTGCCACGAGATCAACGGCTACGCCGGGCCCGACAAGCGGATCGGACCTGACATGAGGCTGTCGCCGAACTACCACGAGGTCGCGCAGGCCGTGCTCTCCGATCCGGGGCTCTCCGGGCTCGGCCCTACGGTGGAGCGCTGGGCGAAGGAGGTCGAGGGCGGGCCGGATGGCCGCGCGGCCCGCGAGCGGCTCCGCGAGGCGATCGAGCTCGACGCCGCCGCCGGCGATGACGCGAAACTCTCCGGGCGTTCGCACCAGCTCGCCGTGCTCCTGAAGGAACCCGAAACGCCCGGCTCCCTGCCGAAGGTCGGCCCAAGCCTCCGCCACGTGAAGGACAAGGTCGGCTTCGACTGGGCCTACTCGTGGCTCCGCGATCCGACCGACTTCCGCCCGTCGACGAAGATGCCCCGGTTCTTCGGCCTCTGGGAGCACCTCTCGGGCAAGGGCCTCGAGGAGAGCGAGCGGTACGAGCCGATCGAGATCCGCTCGATGATCAGCTACCTGTCGGCCTCGAGCCAGCCGTTCGACTTCGTGAAGCCCTACGAGGGGATCACGGCCGCGCCCGACGTGGAGCGGGGCAAGAAGGTGTTTCAGGTACGGGGCTGCCTCGCCTGCCATCAGCACTCCGACTTCCCCGAGGCGAAGAGCACCCATGGCCCGAATCTCTCGCGGATGGGGGCGAAGGTCGCCTCGAACAAGAATGGCCCGGCCTGGCTCTACAGCTGGCTGCGGGAGCCCGCCCGCTACCACCCGAAGACGCTCATGCCCAACGTCCTGCTCGAGCCGGTGAAGCTCGCCGACGGCCGGCTGAGTGACCCGGCCGCCGACGCGACCGCGTATCTCATGGCCTCGAACGACGGCTGGAAGCCGACCGGCATCCCGGCTGCCGACTCGCTCACGGCCGACGAGCGGAAGGCGACCGAAGAGCTGGCTGCGATGTACCTCAAGGACCGCTTCCCCGCCGTGAAGGCGGAGGAATATTCGAAGAGCGGTCTCCCACCCGAGCTGGCCTCGATCCAGGGTGACGAGCGGATGCTCCTCGGGCTCGCGGCGAATGCCGCCGATCGGGATCGACGGCTGCTCGAGTACGTCGGCAAGAAGACGATCGCGAAGCTCGCCTGCTACTCCTGCCACGACATCCCGGGCTTCGAGGATGCAAAGCCGGCCGGAGCGGCGCTCGCCGACTGGGGCCGCAAGGAATCGTCGAAGATCGCCTTCGAGCAGGTCGTGCATTTCGTCACGGCGCAGCTCGCCGGGCATGATCCCCATGGTGCTGGGCACGGTCACCATGAGCACGGTCACCATGGCGCTGGAAACGATCCGCACGGGCCGGCGGCCATGGACAAGAGCGGAAAGACGGTCCCGACCGATCCGCCCGTGGCGGCCGACCTTGCCTACGCCAGCACGGCCGAGACGCACGTCAGCCCCGAGTCGGTCGACCCCGACACCGGCTACTTCCTGGAGCGGCTGCTCGCCCACGACCGCCAGGGCTTCCTCTGGCAGAAGCTGAGGGCGCCGCGGAGCTACGACTACAAAAAGGCCGAAAACAAGACCTACAACGAGCGGTACAGGATGCCGAAGTTCCCGTTCAACGATGAGCAGCGGGAGGCGGTGATGACGTTCGTGCTGGGGCTCGTGGCGGAGCCGCCCGCGCCGCAGTTTGTGAACGTGCCCGCGCCACGGGAGCAGGCGAGGCTCGACGGCCTCAAGGTCGCCGAGCAGTACAACTGCGGCGGATGCCACACGCTCGAGATGGACCGCTGGGACATCCGGTACAGGCCCGAATCGCTCGGCGAGGCGCCGACCGTGGCCGACTATCCGTTCCTCGCGCCGCGGTTCACGCCGGAGCAGGTCGCGGCCTCGCTGTCGGTCGACCATCGTGGTCGTCGCCGTGCGGTGCTCCATGGCATGCCCGTGCTCGACCCGGAGACGGGCCGGCCGCAGCAGGTCGACGAGGATGGCGTGCCGGTCGAGGAGGGGGATGCCGAGGCGGCGGTCCATCATCCATTCATGCTCTTCACCGACGTCCTCGTGGATGGCGAGCCGCGGCCAGTCGGCGCGCAAAACCTGCTCGTCCCCGACGACGCTCTCGTCTCCGGCAAGCGATACCCGGCCCGCGGCGGCGATCTCGCGAAGCTGCTCTTTCCGGTCGTGATCGAGGACGAGAAGGCGATCAATCCCAACGTCAAGCCCGACGACGCCTGGGGCTGGCTGCCGCCGCCGCTCGTGGGCGAGGGAAGGAAGGTTCAGACCGGCTGGCTCCACCGCTTCCTGCTCGAGCCGCACACGATCCGGCCGGCGGCCGTGCTGCGGATGCCGAAGTTCCATTTTGGTTCGGAGGAGTCCGGCAAGCTCGTGAACTACTTTGCCGCGGTCGACGGGGCGGACTTCCCCTACGACTACGACGCCCGCTACGAGCAGTCGTCGCTCGCCGCCGTGGAGGCGTCGCACCCCGGGCACCTCTCCGACGCCCTGAAGATCGTGACCAACGGCAACTACTGCGTGAAGTGCCATCTGCTCGGCAGTTACTCGCCCCCCGGCAATCCGAAGGCGCTCGCACCGCAGTTGGAGCGGATCCACCAGAGGCTCAGGCCCGACTACACCCACGACTGGATCGCCAATCCGAAGCGATTCCTTCCCTACACGGGCATGCCGGTGAACATTCCGTTCGACCAGCCGGTGAGCCAGGATCTCTACCGCGGCACGAGCGAGCAGCAGGTTGCGGCGCTCACCGACCTGCTCATGCACTTCGACGCGTTCGCCAAGCGGAACCTGTCGCTCGACGCGTTCCTCCGGCAGCCTGCCCCGGCTGCGGGTCCTCCAGCGGCCGCGCCCGCCGCATCTTTGCGGCAGCCAGGGGCGGCAAGCGGGGCCGCGGCTCCTGCCGGCGGCAGGGCGACCCTCCCCCTCAGGGTGCCCGAACGTACAATCGAACAGGTCGGTGTCAGGCCGATTCCGGAGGCAGCCCGGACGGCTCCGCCGCAGTGACCCTCCCGGCCTCATTGAAAGCGAGTCCATTCATGAATCGTCTCGGCTGTGTCCTTTCGTCGGTCTGTGTGCTTTTTTTCCTTTCGTCCGTCGCCACGGCCGAGGAGTGGGGCACGCTCAAGGGGCGGTTCAAGTTCGGCGGCTCGGCGCCCGAGGCTCCGGCTCTGAAGGCTGACAAGGACGTCGAAGTCTGCGGCAAGCACAAATTGGTCGCCGAAGAACTGGTGGTCGGGGCCGACGGCGGCGTGGCGAACGTCGTGGTGTTCGTCCGCGACAAGAGCGTCAAGGTCCATCCCGATCTGGCGGCGACGAAGAACGAGAAGGCGGTCCTCGACAACCAGAATTGCCGGTTCGATCCGCACGTCTTGTTCGTCCAGACGGGTCAGCCATTCGTGATCAAGAATTCCGACACGGTCGGCCACAACAGCAACGTTCAGACGATCAAGAATCCGGCGAGCAATAACCTCATTCCCGCAAATGGTGAGGCGACCTCCACCTTCAAGTCCGACGAAGCGATTCCAGCGGCGGTGACCTGCAACATCCATCCGTGGATGAAGGCGTGGGTCGTCATCCGCGACAATCCCTACGCCGCCGTCTCGAAGCCGGACGGTTCGTTTGAGATCAAGAACCTGCCCGCCGGTGAACTCGAGTTCCAGTTCTGGCATGAGAAGGCCGGATACCTCGGCGAGGCAACGGTCGGCGGCAAGGCCGAGAAGATGGCCAAGGGCCGCAAGAAGCTCAAGGTCGCCGCCGGCGACAATGACCTCGGAGAGATCGTGCTCGATGCGAAGCTGTTCCAGAAATAGTCCCGTGCGGATCGCTCGCCGGACGTTCGCCGTCGTCGCGATCGGGCTGTCGATCGCTTCGGTCGGCTGCAGCAAGTCGAGGGTGGCCACGCCTGGTCCCGACCGTCAGGCAGCGTCGGCGATCCGCGAGAAACTCGTCACGGCCGCCGTCGGCGCCGGCGGCGCGGAGACAGCCGCCCCCACGGGGACCGGTTGGGGATCGCTCAAGGGACGTTTCGTCTTCGTCGGCGCCGTTCCTGCGGATCGGCCGCTCGTGGTCGACAAAGATACGGAGGTCTGCACGAAGGGCGGCAAGAAACTTCTCGACAGGTCGCTCAGGGTGGACCCGTCGAGCAAGGGCCTCGCCGACGTCGTCGTCTTCGCCCGCAAGACCAGCCGGGTGAAGGATGCGGCCCCGCCTGCGGAACCGCTCGTCTTCGACCAGAAGGAATGCGAGTTCCTCACGCAGGTGCTCGCGGGCCGCGTCGGCCGGCCGATCGCGGTGAAGAACAGCGACCCGATCGGCCACAACACCAACATCGCGGGATCGGCGTTCAATCAGATCATCGAGGTCGGCAAGACCGTTTCGTACATTCCCACGGGCGAGATGGGGATGCCGCAGTCGGTGACGTGCAACATCCATCCCTGGATGAAGGCCTACATGATTTTCCGCAAGGACGGATACGTCACGGTGAGCGCCGCCGATGGCTCGTTCACGATCCCCGACCTGCCGGCCGGCGAGACGATCGAATTCCAGGCCTGGCATCCCCGGTCGATGGCGGCCAATCAGGTGTTGGGGCTCGAGGTTCCGGCCGTGAAGTGGAACGCGAAGGGCAGGTTCCAGGTGAAGATCGAGCCGGACGGGACGATGGATCTCGGCACGATCGAGGTGCCAGCCGCTCTCTTGGGAGGTTGATGACGAAGGCCATGAAGAAGACGAATCCTTCGAAGAATCCTGTGTCGGATCGCTGCCTCCCGGCCCTGCGGGCTGCCGCGATGCTGTGCGTCGTGGTGTCGCCGTTCGCGGCCGGCTGCGGCGCGACGCCCGCCGCCTCGTTCCGGACGAACATGGTGATGGCCGCCAAGCAGCGGCTCACGACCGATCAAGAGAAGCAGGTTGCGACGATCGTCGAGGCGATGTTCGGCACGCCCGACCAGCCGATCGCCCTGCCGGAGACGGGGCTCGACGAGGCAAAACTGCTGCTCGCGGCGGGGCCCGTCAGGAGCGACATCGTGGGCCGGAAGAACGGCCTCTATCGTGAGCACTGCGTCCACTGCCACGGCATCACGGGCGACGGTCTCGGTCCTACGGCCGCTTTTCTCAATCCCTATCCCCGCGACTACCGCCCGGGCGTGTTCAAGTTCAAGAGCACGGAGCGGGCCGACAAGCCGACCCACGCCGATCTGAAGCGGATTCTCCACAACGGTATCGTCGGCACGTCGATGCCATCCTTCGCGCTGCTCGGCGACGCCCAGGTGGACGCGCTCGTCGAGTACGTGAAGTATCTCAGCATGCGGGGCGAGACGGAGATCACGCTCATGCAGGCCTTCTTCGAGCTCGACGAGGAGGACCAGGGAAAGCTGCCTGAAACCCGCGAGTTCCTCGTCGACGAGGTGCTCGCCGGCGTGGCGGAAAAGTGGAAGTCGGCGGCCGACGCGTCGATCGCGGTGCCCGAGATGCCCGCGGACATCGACCTTGCCGCCTCGATCGCCAAGGGGAAGGAGCTGTTCCACGGCGACAAGGCCAACTGCGTCAAGTGCCACGGCGTCACCGCACTCGGCGACGGCCAAGCCAACGACTACGACGATTGGAACAAGGCGATCGTGGAGTTCGGCAAGGAGATCGCGGGCGGCCGCGAGCAGGCGGCGAAGACCTCCACGGCCGACATGAGCCCCGACGAACTGACGGAGCACAAGGCCACTCTCGCCTGGCTCGAAAAGAGCGGGCATGTGCTCGACGGCGACGCACTTCGGCCGCGGACGATTCCGCCGCGGAACCTGCGGCAGGCCGTCTACCGCGGCGGCCGGCGTCCGCTCGATCTCTACTATCGCATCCACGCGGGGATCAACGGCGCGCCCATGCCGGCAGCCAAGGGCACGATTCCGCCCGAGGACATTTGGCACATCGTGAACTACATCCGTTCGCTCCCCTACGAGTTCGACGGCGAGCTCGGGGCCGACAAGTCGATGGTCGCATCCGGCCGCTGAGTCCCTCAACCTCACGAAAGGCTTCGCCGAGCCCATGAAACGCTTCGCCGGAATCTTCTGGAGCCTTCTCTTCCTCGCCGTGCCCGTGCTCGGCGTCGCGGTCTTCGCGGTGGCGCCGTCCATCGACGTCTGGCTCCCGAAGGACGTGTCCGAGCACGGCAGCCAGATCGACTCGTTGTTCTATTTCATCCTGGCGCTCACCGGGGTCGTCTTCATCGCGACGGAGGTGATGCTCTTCTGGTTCATTTGGAAGTACGACGAGTCGAACGCGAAAGGGCCCGCCACCTACATCCACGGCAGCCACACGCTCGAGGTGGTCTGGACGATCATCCCGGCGGTCGTGCTGCTGTTCCTCGCCATCTATCAAATGAACACCTGGGCCGACGTGAAGATGCGGCGGCCCGTCATGGCCCCGACGGTCGAGGTCGTGGCGAGGCAGTTCGAGTGGCGGCTGCGGTATCCCGGGCGGGACGGCCAGCTCGGCACGCCCGACGATCTCTTCCTCGTGAACGACCTCCACCTTCCGGTGGACGAGGACGTTCTCGTGCAGCTCAAGAGCATGGACGTGCTCCACAGCTTCTTTCTGCCGAACCTCCGGGTGAAGCAGGATGCCGTGCCCGGCATGAAAATCCCGGTCTGGTTCAAGGCGAAGGAGACGGGCGAATACGACCTCGTCTGCGCCGAACTGTGCGGCTGGGGCCACTACAAGATGAAGGGCCGTGTCACGTTCGTGACCCGGCCGGAGTTCGACGCCTGGCTCGAGCGGATGTACCTCGAGCAGGAGGCGACGCAGCCTCAGGCGGAAGCGTTCGCCGCATCCGAATGACAGCCCCGATCCGATTCGAGCCACGACACTTGATCAAGAGCCACGAGAACGGAGACCCATCGTCATGAGCACCGCCACGATCACAGCCGGAGGCCCGGCGACCCTCCCTTCGAAGCCGTCCCGGCGGCCGAGGCCGGTGGCCGAGTTCCTCTCGACCTATGTCTTCTCGAAGGACCACAAGGTCATCGGCCTGCAGTTCCTGTTCTCGACGCTCCTGTGGTTCCTCATCGGAGGTCTGCTCGCGCTCGCCGTCCGCTGGCAGGTGGCCTGGCCGTGGTCCGACGTGCCGGTGCTCGGCAAGCTGTTCGCCCAGGAGGGCGGCCAGATGAGCCCCGAGTTCTACACGATGCTCTTCACGATGCACGCGACGGTGATGATCTTCCTGGTCATCATCCCGATCCTGGCGGGGGCGTTCGGCAACTTCCTGATTCCGCTCATGATCGGCGCCGACGACATGGCGTTTCCGACGCTCAACATGCTGTCGTACTGGTTCATGTGGCCGGCGTTCATCGCCTTCGGCGCGAGCTTCTTCGTCGAGGGAGGCGCCGCGGCCGGCGGATGGACGAGCTATCCGCCGCTCTCCACGAATCCCGCTGCTAGCCCTGGCAGCGGCATGGGGCAGACGCTCTGGCTTTTGGGCCTCACGTTCGTCGGCGTGTCGTCGATGCTTGGCAGCGTCAACTACATGACGACGATCATCCTGATGCGGGCGCCCGGCATGACGATGTTCCGCCTGCCGATGACGATCTGGGCGATGTTCATCACCGCCGTGCTCCAGGCGTTCGCCCTGCCGGTGCTCACTGCCGCCGGCTTCATGCAGCTCGCCGACCGGATGCTCGGCACGGGCTTCTTTTCCCCCGAGGGAAACGTCGTCAACAACGCCATGGTCGGCGCGGGCGGCGGCCAGCCGCTGCTCTGGCAGCACCTCTTCTGGTTCTATAGCCACCCGGCCGTCTACATCATGATCCTGCCGGCGATGGGCATGGTGTCGGACATCCTCACCACGTTCGCCCGGAAGCCGCTGTTCGGCTACCGGCCGATGGTCTACTCGATCGCCGGCATCGCCGGGCTCGGCTTCATCGTCTGGGGCCACCACATGTTCATGTCGGGCATGAACCCCGCCCTCGGCATCACCTTCATGGTCTCGACGATGATGATCGCCCTGCCGAGTGCCGTGAAGACGTTCAACTGGCTCGGAACGCTCTGGGGCGGCCGCATCCAGTTCACGACGGCGATGCTCTTCGCGATGTCATTCGTGTCGATGTTCATCATCGGCGGCCTGTCGGGCATTTTCATGGCCGCGACGCCGGTCGACATCTTCATCCACGACACCTACTTCATCGTGGCCCACTTCCACTACGTGCTCTTCGCGGGCACCGCGATGGGCGTCTGGGCGGGGATCTACTACTGGTTCCCCAAGATGTTCGGGCGGACGATGAACGAGTTCTGGGGGAAGGTGCACTTCTTCCTCACGTTCATCTTCTTGAACGGCACCTTCTTCACGATGCACATCCTCGGGGCGGTCGGCTTCCCGCGGCGGCTCGCCGACGCCTACCACTACGAGACGTTCCACCACCTCCAGCCGATGAACGCCTTCATGACCTGGTGCGCGATCGGGATGGTGGCATCGCAGGCGATCTTCGCCGTGAACTTCTTCTGGAGCATGTTCTTCGGTCCGGTCGCGGGAAGGAACCCGTGGAACGCCAACACGCTCGAGTGGACGGCCCCGAGCCCTCCCGGCCACGGCAACTTCGATTTCCAGCCGGTGGTCCACCGTGGGCCCTACGAGTTCTCGGTGCCGGGCATGGAGAAGGATCACCTCATGCAGACCGACCCGCCCGTCGCGATGCCCGCCGTGGCACATTAGGCGAGGTCGGGTTCTTTCTTCGATGTCCATTCGCTCCATCCACTGGCCTCACTTCGTCGCCTGCCTGCTCGTGGCGGTGACGTGGGTGCTCCTCTGCTTCGGGGCGCTCGTCACGACGTTCGACGCCGCGATGGCGGTTCCCGACTGGCCTGCGACCTACGGCCACAACATGTTCCTGTTTCCGCTCGCCGAGTGGCTCCACGGGCCCTGGGATCTTTTCCTGGAGCACGGGCACAGGCTCCTTGGCGCGGCGGCCGGGATGGTCTCGCTCGTGCTCGCCGCGGCGACGTTCCTGCAGGAGCGTCGACGAATCGTCCGCTGGCTCGTCGTGGCCGCGGTCGCGCTCGTGATCGTCCAGGGGCTGCTCGGCGGCGCGAGGGTGCTGCTCGACGATCGCACGATCGCGAAGGTGCACGCCTGCACGGGCCCCTTGTTCTTCGCGGTCGCCGTCGCGATCGCCACCCTCACGTCGAGCGGTTCCACGGCGGCCGGGCGGTCGGCGGCCGACCGGTCCGGGGAGTCCGGGGTGCGACCGGGCGACGGGAACGTCCTCCCGGCGGCGTCGGCCGGCCTCCTGGCCGCAAGCTACATCCAACTCGTGGCGGGGGCGCAGTTGCGTCACCTCGATGCCTCGCTCGATCCGCAGACTTTCCGGCAGATCGTCATCGTGCACCTGCTCGGAGCGGCGGTCGTGGCGGTGCTGTCGGCGGTCTCGGCCGCGGCGGCATGGCGGCGGACGGGACCTGCCCCGCGTGGCTGGGCGACGGTCATTTTCCTGCTCGTCGCGTTCCAAGTGCTGCTCGGCGGAGCGGCATGGGTCGCCAACTGGGGTGTGCCTGCGGTGGCGCAGGGCACCGTGCTGGATTCGCTCGCGCCCACCGGGCCCGTCGTGGCCCGCAGCCTCCGGGGATCGGTCGTGGTGACGCTCCACGTCGTCTCCGGGATGGCGATCCTCGCGGCGAGCGTCGTGCTCGCCATCCGGGCCGGCGGGTCGACGCTTGCCTCGACCCGGTTGGAGCCCGCGACACCGCAGCGGGCGGGGGCCGTCGCATGAGCCAGGCTGCATCCGCCATCGCCGTCGATTCGTCGCTTCCCGCCGCCGCTGTTCCCGCACGCTCGACGCTCCGTGACGTCGCGATGCTCGTCCGCCCCCGGATCGCCATGATGGTGCTCGTCACCGTCGTGGCCGCGATGGGGCTCACCGTCGCCGGTCCGCAGGATGCCGCGGTCGTCGCGGCCCCGGGCAGGCTCGCCGTCGCGATCCTCCTCGCTGGCACCGCGCTTGTCGCCGCGAGCTCGAGTATCGCCAACCAGATCATCGAGCGTTCCACCGACCGCCTCATGCCTCGCACGGCGCGACGGCCGCTGGCGGCCGGACGGATGAGCCCTGCGTTCGCCTGGGCCTGGGCCGCGGCCTCGCTCGCGGTGGGAACGGCGATGATCGTCGTCGCGGCCGGGGCATGGGCGGCGATCGCGGCGGGTTTCACGTGGGCCCTCTACCTCGTCGCCTACACGCCGATGAAACGCGCGACCCCGCTCAACACCGCTGTGGGGGCGATCGCGGGCGCGATGCCCGTGGCGATCGGCTGGTGCGCGGCGGGCGGGCCGGAACGACTCGCGGCCGGAGCCGTCGGGCAGGCGGTCGCCGTCGCGGCGCTCGGCACGATCCTCTACCTCTGGCAGTTTCCGCACTTCATGGCGATCGCCTGGCTCTACCGGGAGCAGTACGC
>JBBAVU010000045.1:0-17801 GCA_040397565.1 Pirellulales bacterium
GTGACCTTCACCACCTCGCCGAAGCCGAGCGTGACGATCGCAAGATAGTCGCCGCGCAGCCGGAGCGTCGGGGCGCCGAGCGCAAGGCCGATCCCCGCCGTCACGAGCACGCTCACGATCGCAGCCGCCAAAAACCCGACCTGAAACGGAAACATCGGCACCGTGAGGATCGCGAGGACGTAGGCGCCGATGCCGAAGAAGGCGGCGATCCCCAGGTGCAGGAGGCCCGTGTAGCCCACCATCACGTTGAGGCCGAGCGCCAGGATGCAGTAGATGAAGAGCGTCGTCACCTGCCCACCGAGCGCCCCGCCCAGCGCCGGCACGACCAGCGGCAGCGCCGCGAAGACCACGAGCGCCACGATCTCCCACCGTCCGGCCAGTCGGGCCAGAAGCTTCCGCAGAAGCGTCTGCGTTCCGATTGGGGCGATCGCCGTCATACCTTCTCCCTCGTTCGCCGCCCGAGGAGACCCTCGGGCCTGAAGACCAGGATCACGATCAGGATCGCGAACACGATCGCGCCGGTCCACCGCTCTCCCACGTAGCCGCTGCCGAGTGCCCGCACGAGGCCGATCACGAGGCCGCCGACGACCGCCCCCGGGATGCTGCCGATTCCCCCGAGCACCGCCGCGGTGAACGCGTAGAGACCGTTCTGGAATCCCATCTGGAAGCCGATCGTGTTGATCGACAGCCCGTAGATCACGCTCGCCGCGCCGCCGAGCGCGCCGCCGAGGAAGAACGTCGTCGCGATCACGCGGTCGACGTCGATCCCGACGAGCGCCGCGGCGGTCGGATCCTGAGACACCGCCCGCATCGCCTTTCCGATCCGCGTGAACTTCACGAGCCCCGAGAGGAGCAGCATGAGCGGCACGACGATGGCCGCCACGAGCAGGTCCTTCGCGGTGAAGCGGAGCGACTCGACCGGCAGCAGGTTCGTCGCGGGCACGAGTTCCGGGAACGAACGGTCGGCAGGACCGATCCAGAACAGGCCGATGTTCATGAAGATGAAGGAGACGCCGATCGCAGAAACGAGCGGCGCGA
The DNA here is from genome assembly GCA_040397565.1 of Pirellulales bacterium. GTDB lineage: Bacteria > Planctomycetota > Planctomycetia > Pirellulales > UBA1268 > UBA4655. Next base: position 1,039 of record JBBAVU010000045.1, read on the forward strand.
GCTTCGGCGCCTTTCGCAGCGGCTTGTAGACGATCCGGTCCACCGCGACGTTCACCAGGCCGCAGAAGAGCCCGCAGGCGGCGACCAGGAGCAGGATGCCCCAGGCGGTGGCCGAGGGGCCCGCCTCCGCCAGCCCGAGCGCCGTCACGAGCGAGAGCGCCAGGCACGACCCGAGCATGATCAGGTCGCCGTGGGCGAAGTTGATCAGCCCGATGATGCCATAGACCATGGTGTAGCCGAGGGCGACCAGCGCGATCAGGGCGCCGTTGGTCAGCCCGATCGAGCACTGCTGCAGGAAAAACTCGGTGTCGAACATCGCTCGGCCGTCAGGGTGATCCCGCGGCCCCCCCTTCCCCGCCGAGGACCTCCTCGAAGCGGAACTCGCCGCCACGCACGACGCTCACCGTCAGCGTGGAGAGCGTCGTGTCGCCGTTGGCGTCGAAGCCCCAGTGGCCGAGCGCCCCGTCGAAGTCGCTGATCGATCGCACGGCTTCCGTGATCGCGCGGCGGTCCTTCCGGCCGACCTCCGCGATCGCGCGGAGCACGACGCTCGCGGCCTCGTAGCCATAGACGGCGTAGGCCTCGGGCGGCTCGCCGAACCTCTTGCGGTAGCGTTCCACGAAGTCACGGCCCTTCCCCGTGAGCTTCTCCGGGGGAAGACCGCCGAAGGTCACGAAGCACCGCCCCTCGAGGTTCGCGGCCCCCGCCGACTCGATGAACACCTGCTCGCGGCAGCCGTCGGGCACGAGCAGCATCGCCGAGATCCCGGCGCTCGCCATGTCCTTGGCGAGTTGGCCGCCCTTGCTCTGGGTCGTGCCGCCGAAGTAGACGAGATCGGGCGACTTCGACTTGATGCTGGCCATGAGCGACTTGAATTCCTGCGCCTTCGCGTCGATCGAGTCGTGCCCGAGCACGGCGATACCGATCTCCCGGCACCGCTCGTCGAAGAGATCTGCGAGCCCCTTTCCGTAGACCTCGTTGTCGTCGAGGATGTACACCCGCCTCACGCCCCGCTTCTTCGCCCAATCGGCCGCGAGCGGTCCCTGGAGGTCGTCGGCCGGCACGACCCGCACGTAGTTGATCCGCCCGGTGGGGCGGTAGACCTCCGGCTCCCCCGGCTCGCCGAGGCCGGGCTTCGTCAGGCCCACCGCCGTGTTCGCCGGCGAGATCATGAGCAGGTCGCCGAGATTCAGGATCGGCATCGACACCTTCGCCGCCCCCGAGTTGTAGGTGCCGATGTAGGCCACCACGTCGGGATCCTGGAGCGCCCTCCTTGCGTTGGCGGCCTCCGCCTCGCTCGTCCACTGCCCCGCCGCGGCCGTCGCGTCGTCGAGGTCGAGGTAGTCGATCGTGAAGGGGCCGGCCCGTCCGCCGGCCTCGTCGATCGCCATCCGGATGCCGCGGACGAGTGCGTCGGTCTGCTGCTTGGCGCTGCCCGTGCGGGGCAGGCTCGAAACCACCCGCACCCGCGTCGGGTCGGCGGGACGACAGGCCGCGACCGCCGCGAGAACGACGGCCAGCAGCATGGCCGGCGACACCGCGGCCCGGGATTGCTCGCGCTTCATGCGAACGAATGTAGAAGCGCCGCCAAAACACCGTCAAACGGGCCCGATCGGCGGTGGCGGCGTCAGGGCTCGATCCGGCGGATCGCGATGGAGCGGAACTTCACCGGGTCGCCGTGGCCCGCGAAGCCGAAGAAGCCCTCCGTGCGGTCCTTCCCGGGGTGGGGTGTGTTCGCCATGAACTCCCCGATCGGCGCGAGGTCGGTGTCGAGAATCGTGACGCCGTTGAGCTCGACCTTGATGGAGGAGCCCTTCACGGTCACCTGCTGGTAGTTCCACTCCCCGGCGGGCCGCAGGTATCCGCGGCGGGCGGCGGCCAGGCCGTAGGCCGACCCGTGGTACTGTCGGGCATCCAGCTTCGCGTACTGCGGATCCTCGTTGTCGAGCACCTGCAGCTCGGTCATGCCCGCATATGCCGCGTTGCCCTCTCCCGGGTAGCGGATGGCCAGGCCGTTGTTGCCGCCCCGCGGCAGCTGGAACTCGAGCCGGACGACGAAGTCTCCGAAGGCATCCTGCGTGTGGAGAACTCCCCCCTTGCCGGCCTTGCAGGCGATCGCGCCGTCTGCGACCTCGTAGCCGTCGACGGCCCCGGCCCAGCCCGACAGGTCCTTTCCGTTGAACAGCTCGACGAATCCCTCGGGATCGCTGCCGCGAAGGAGCCTGTTCGCTTCCTCCGCCGGGATCTCGCGAACGAAGATGTTCTTCCACCGCATCTCGCCGCCGTGGGTCTGCAGCTGGATCAGCCCCCGCGGATCGAGCGGCCGCTTGCGATCCCAGTAGTTCTCCATCGTCGCCGCATCGACGACGAGCTTGTCGTTGAGGTGGATCGTGGTCTTGTCGCCAACCTGGAGAATGCGAAAGCGGTTCCATTCTCCCGGCGGCTTGTCGGCGAGGACGAGCGGATCCTTCCCCGGCCTGCCGGGCGAATTGTTCCAAAGCCCTCCCGATCCCTTCGCCCCGCCGGCGCCGGCCTTCAACGGGTCGGTGAAATCCCAGATCTGCACCTGCGGCGTGCCGCGGAGGTAGATGCCGCTGTCGGCCTTCGGCACGAGCTTCCAGTCGACGAGCAGTTCGACGTCGCCGTAGGACTTGTCGGTCGTGAGGTAGACGCCGCCGCCGTCGTTGACGAGTTCGCCGCCGGCGTCCACCCGCCAGTGCTTCAGCGCGTCGGCCTGGTCCTCCGCCCGCTTCTTCGCGAGCTCGTCGGCCGGCATCGCCTTCCACTTCGCGGGATCCATCGTGGTCTCGCCGTGCCAGCCGGAGAGATCCTTCCCGTTGAAGATCGCGGTGAATCCGGACGGAACCTCCGCATCGGCCGCCGTGCAGGCGACACCGAAGACGACGGCCGCCAAGCCGCACGTCAAACCGACATGCTTCGCAAATCGCATCGGCAAACTCCTGCTGTCCACGACGGATGCTAACCCATCCCGAAAGCATCGACAATTTCCCCGGCCGCCCCCTCGCCCAAAGCTGCACCGAGAGCCGACTCTTGTTACATTTGTCGCAAACAGTCGACCCCCGACAGCAGGAGGTGATGCCGTGACAAGCCCGATGCCCGCAGCGCAGTCGTCGCCGATCTACCGCGGCCCGTTGCCCCACGTCCACACGCTCGAGCGGGTGCCGGTGACGGTCTACGACCAGCCCGGCGACGCGAGCCGGGCCGTCGCACGCGAGATCGCGGACCTCGTGAGCGAGCGTGCGAAGGCCGGGAAGCGGACGGTGCTCGGCCTCGCCACGGGCAGCACGCCCGTCGGCGTCTACGACGAGCTGATCCGGCTGCACCGCGAGGAGGGGGTGTCGTTCCGGTCGGTCGTGACGTTCAACCTCGACGAGTACTGGCCGATGCAGCCCGACGCCCTGCAGAGCTACCGCCGCTTCATGCGGGAGCACCTCTTCGACCACCTCGACATCCCCGCGGATCAGATCCACATCCCCGACGGCACGCTCCCGCGGCAAGCCGTGGGCGAGGCCTGCAGCCGCTACGAGGCGATGATCCGCGAGGCCGGTGGGATCGACCTGCAGCTGCTCGGCATCGGCCGCACGGGCCACATCGGGTTCAACGAGCCCGGCAGCGCGGTCGAGAGCCGCACCCGCCTCATCACGCTCGACGGCGTGACGCGGGCCGACGCCGCGAGCGACTTCTTCGGCGAATGGAACGTGCCCCGCCAGGCGATCACGATGGGCGTGGGCTCGATCATGGACGCGAGGCGGGTCGTGCTGCTGGCCTTCGGCGAGCACAAGGCGCCGATCGTGCGGAAGGCGGTCGAGGAGCCGCCGTGCAGCCACGTGTCGGCAAGCGCCCTGCAGCAGCATGCCGACGCCCGGTTCGTGCTGGACCGTGCCGCCGCCGCGAGGCTCACCCGTTTCGAGTCGCCCTGGCTCGTGGGTCCGCTCGACTCGATGGGCCTCGCGTGGACCGACGCGGTCGTGCGGAAGGCGGTGATCTGGCTCTCGCTCTCGCTCGGCAAGCCGATCCTGAAGCTGACCGACGAGGACTACAACGAGCACGGGCTGCAGGACCTTCTCTCGAACCGCGGGCGTGCCTACGACATCAACATCGAGGTCTTCCGCGGGATGCAGGACACGATCACCGGATGGCCGGGAGGCAAGCCGGGGTCGCCGCGGCGGGTGAGGGGCGTCTCCAGGCCGACCGCCGAGCCGCATGCCGAGGCCTTCCCGAAGCGGGTGATCGTGTTCAGCCCGCACCCCGACGACGACGTCATCAGCATGGGAGGCACGTTCATTCGCCTCTGCGAGCAGGGGCATGAGGTGCATGTCGCCTACCAGACGAGCGGCAACATCGCCGTGTGGGACGAGTCGGCCGACCGCCACGTCGATTTCGTCGAGGAGTTCTGCCGCGCCTTCGGCGTCGGCGCGGGATCCGCCGGTGGCGCGGGGGCGACAGCCATCGCCGAGAAGATCCGGGCGTTCCTGAAATCGAAGCCCGCCGGAGCGGTCGACATCCCCGAACTCCAGGCCGTGAAGGGGCTCATCCGGCGGACGGAGGCCCGCGCTGGCGCCCGCTACTCGGGCGTGAAGCCCGCCCACATCCACTTCCTCGACCTGCCGTTCTACGAGACGGGCCGCGTCCGCAAGAAGCCGATCGGTCCCGAGGACGTCGCGATCACCGTGAAGCTGCTCGAGCAGGTGCGGCCCCACCAGATCTACGCCGCCGGCGACCTTTCCGACCCCCATGGAACCCACCGCGTCTGCCTCGCGGCGGTGATGGAGGCGGTGGAGCAGGTGAAGGACCGCGAGTGGGCGAAGGGCTGCGAGCTCTGGCTCTACCGCGGGGCGTGGCAGGAATGGGAGCCGCACGAGATCGACATGGCCGTTCCCCTCTCGCCCGACGAGGTCGAGCGCAAGCGGATGGCGATCTTCAAGCACGAGAGCCAGAAGGACCGCGCCCTCTTCCCGGGTCCGAGCGACCCGCGGGAGTTCTGGCAGCGGGCCGAGGACCGCAACCGCGACACGGCGAAGCTCTACGACAAGCTCGGCCTGCCCGAGTACGAGGCGATCGAGGGCTTCGTGCTGCACCGGGCGGCGCAGTCGGCATGAGAGCCTCCGACGATGGGGCCGTGGTCGACGGGGCCGTGGTCGTCTGCCAGATGGAGGTGATCCCGGGCGACCCCGAGGCGAACCTCCGCCGCATCCTCCGGGGGATCGACGAGGCCGCCGGTGGCGGCGCGTCGCTCGTCGTCTTTCCCGAAATGGCCCTGCCCGGCTACCTGCTCGGCGACGAGTGGGAGAACGACGCCTTCCTCCGCGACCTCTCGGCGATGAACGACGAGATCATCGCCCACACCCGTGGCCGCACCGCCGCCGTCTGGGGCAGCGTGCGGCCCGTCTTCGGCGGCCACTTCCCGGTGCTCGGACACGTGCCGCCGCTCGGCTCCCGCGGCGAGGATGGCCGCACCCGCAAGTACAACGCCGCCTTCGTGGCCGCCGACGGGGCGCTCGTGGGCAACGGCGTCTTCCCGGGCTTCACGCCGAAGTCACTCCTGCCGAAGTACCGGGAGTTCGACGACGAGCGGCACTTTTATTCGCTCCTGAAGCTGGCGCAGGAGGTCGGCGTTCGGCCTGCCGACCTGCTCGAGCCTTTCGAGATCGTGATCGCCGGGAAGGCGAGGAAGGTGGGCGTCATCCTCTGCGAGGACATGTGGGACGACGACTACGCCTTCAAGCCGGTCGAGACCCTCGTCGCCAAGGGGGCAGGGATCATCCTCGACCTGTCGGCTTCCCCCTTCGGCATCGGCAAGCAGGCGGAACGCGACCGCATCCTCGAGGAGAAGAGCCGGGGCTGCGAGTTCTACTACGCCAACTGCACCGGCTCGCAGGACAACGGCAAGAACGTGTTCGTTTTCGACGGCGCGAGTCCGATCTACGTGGATGGACGAAAGGTGGCCCAGGGGCCCGGCTTCCGCGAGGCGTTCGTCAGCAAGGCCACGCCCGTCCAGCCCGAGGCGAACGGTCCCGAAACGAAAGGGCCGGAGGCGGTGGAGATCGCCAGGGTCCGTGCCGCGGTGGTCGCGGGCCTGCGGGCGACGCTCGCGCGGCTCAAGGCCGCGAAGATCCTCGTCGGGCTGTCGGGCGGCATCGACTCGGCCGTCGTCGCGGCACTCTCGGTCGAGGCCATCGGGCCCGAGAACGTCATCGGCGTCACGATGCCGAGCCGCTACAACACCGCCACCACCCAAAGGCTCGCCGCGGAACTCGCCGCCGGCCTCGGCATCCGATTCCTCGTCGCGCCGATCGAGGAGGCGGTCGAAGCGACCCGTCGGCAGATCGCCGGGCTCACGGGCTCGCCGGTCGCGGGAATCGTGGACGAGAACATCCAGGCCCGGGACCGGGGCAGCAGGCTCTTGGCCGCGCTCGCCGCCCAGATCGGGGCCATCGAACGCTGCGGCGTCGTGTTCACCAACAACGGCAACAAGACCGAGGTCGCGCAGGGCTATTGCACGCTCTACGGTGACGTGAACGGCGCGGTGGCCCCGATCGCCGACCTCTACAAGACGCAGGTCTACCGGCTCGCTCGGCACCTCAACGCGACCGGTGGCGGCCCGATTCCCGAGGGGATCCTCGCGGTGAAGCCGTCGGCCGAGCTCTCGGAGCTTCAAAATCCGGAGCGGGGAGGGGGCGACCCGTTCCAGTTCGAGTACCACGACCGGCTGCTCTCGCAGTGGATCGAGTGGCGGCGCGACCCGGAGGACATCCTCGCCGACTTCGCGGCAGGCGCGCTCGAGCGGTCGCTCGGGCTGCCCGAGGGCAGCGCGATCGTCGGCGGCTTCTTCCCCGATGCCGCCGCCTTCATCGATGACCTCGAGCGATGCTGGAGGCGGTTCAAGGGGAGCTTTTTCAAGCGGGTGCAGGCCCCGCCGATCATCGCCGTGAGCAAGCGGGCCTTCGGCTTCGACCTCCGCGAGGCGCAGACGGCCGCCCGCTTCACCCGTCGCTACCACCGGCTGAAGGATTCCATCCTGTCCCGCGGGAAGACGCCGTGATGCTCCCGCGTCCCGCCGGGGCCGCCGTCTCCGCTGGTTGCCGTCACCGCCGATTGATCGTCGGGGCCGCATCGACATCGTCGACGGCGTCGATGAGCAGGTCGGCGAGCTGGTCGATCTGCATCTGCATGACGTCCACTGGAGAGCGGTGAAACGAGGGATCGTCCCAGAGCGCCGCCCGCAGCCGTGCGATCTCGACCCTGGCCTCGAGTTGCCTCAGGGCGTTCTCGGAAAGGGCCGTCGGCTGACGGCGGTGAACCGCGGCGGCGGCCGCAAGCTCCTCTTCGGCGATGCGGACCATCGCCTTCGCCTTGGACTGCTGCATCTCCAGCGCGTTGCCGTGGGGATGCTCCCGCGTCGCCTTGACCTGCGATCGCAAGACCTCGACCCGGTTGCGAAGTCGCCGCATGTCGGTCTCGGTGAGGAGGCCCGGTGTGTGCCGATTGAGTTCCTCGGCCCTCGCGAGTTTCAGCTCCGCCAGCCGCAGCCGGGCTTCGGCGTAGCGGACGTGGAGACCGCCGTCGGCCGCTCCCGGGGCGGCATCGGCGGCCGGCGGTTGCGGGTCGGCCGCCTCCGGACGGTCGTGCATCACGAACGTCGAAGCCCATATGGCAGCGGCGATCGAGGCCGCGGCCGCGCCGACCGGCATCATGCTTCCACGCCGTTTCACGCTGCTCGGCATGCAACACCTCTCGCAACCGGCACTCTACGGCCTCGCCGAGGCCGGGGCAACCGCCGGCCGGCGGTCGCCCGCGACGAGCCGCCACGAGCGGTGGATGCGTTCGTTGCGGAAGTCCTCGGGGATCGTGCGGTGGCTGATCTCGCGGACCGTGAAGAGCCCGCCGACTGCGGCCTCGTCGAGCTTGAACCGCCGAAAATTGGTCGAGAAGTAGACGACGCCGCCGTCGGAGAGGTTTTCCCGCACGGCCGCCAGCAGCGCCGCGTGGTCCTGCTGCACGTCCCACGGCGTCTCGCTCTTCGCGGACCGCGAGAAGGTGGGGGCGTCGACGACGACCAGGTCGAACGGCTTCTCTCCGCGTCGCACGCGGTGCTCGAGGAAGGCCCTCGCCTCGTCCCGCACGGTGCGGTGTGTGCCGGCGTCCTTGAACCCGTTGGCGGCGAGGTTCGTCCGCGTCCAGTCGAGATACGTGTTCGAGAGATCGACGCTCGTGGTCTCCGTCGCCCCGCCGGCCGCCGCGTAGACCGAGAAGCTGCCGGTGTAGCAGAAGAGGTTGAGCATCCGCTTGCCCGCGGCCTCGGCCCGCACCATCGACCGCGTCGTGCGGTGGTCGAGAAAGAGCCCCGTGTCGAGGTAGTCGGAGAGGTTCACCTCGAAGACCAGGCCCCCTTCCCTGACCGCGACGGTCGCCTTCTGCCCGGCGACCTTCTCCACCTGTGAGAGGCCGCGGGTACGGGAACGTTTCTTGAGGAACGTCCGGTTCGGGGGAATGCCGAGTTCCGCCGCGGCCGCCTCGACGACGCGGTCGAGCCAGACGTCGTGCTCGATCTCCGTCCGGTCGTGCGGCCGCTCGTACTCGGCCGCGTGGAGCCACCCCCCGTAGAGATCGATCGCGAGCGGAATCTCCGGAATGTCGCGGTCGTAGACGCGGTAGGCCTCGATCCCCTGCCGCCGCGCCCACTTGGCGAGGTGCTTCTGCCGCTTCGCGAGCCGCCGGCGGAAGTCGCCGATCTGGTCGTCGACGGTGCGGCCGGAAGAAAGGCGCCGGCCACCGACACCGGGGGGGCTGGATGATGCTTCGCCGCTGCCGCTTTCTGAAAGCGACTGGATTCGGTCGCTGTCACTTTTTTCAGCCCGTTCTCGGATCTCCACTTCGAGCAGCTTGCAGGCGATCGGGCCGTTCGAGAGCGGCACGCGTCCGCTCGTCCGCAGGCCGAGCTGCTTCGCAGCGGGCGTGTCGGCCGCGAGGATCGCCGCCCGCCAGCCGCCGCAGTGCCGGACGAGCCAGTCGCCGATCCGCCGCATGAGCGCCGTCGCCCGCGGCAGCGGCAGCCGCTCTCCGTAGGGCGGATTCATCACGACGAGGCCGCGAGGCGATTGCGGCCGGACCTCCTCGAAGTGACGCTTCTCGATCGTGATGAACCGGCCGACCCCAGCGGCCTCGGCAGATGCCCGCGCGGCCTCGACCGCCTGCGGGTCGAGATCGCTCGCCACGAAGCTCCCGGCCGGCTCCCGCACCCGTGATTCCAACTCCGCCACGAGCCGTCCGGCGAGATCGCGGTCGCAGTCGCGAAACCGGAAAAAGCCATGCCCGTTTCTGCGGGCCCGCAGGAGCCCGGGGGCGATTCCCGCCGCGATCGTCGCCGCCTCGATCGCGAGCGTGCCCGACCCGCAGAAGGGGTCGAGGAGCGGCTCCCCCGGCTGCCAGCCGGCGATCGAGAGGATGCCGGCCGCGAGCACCTCCGAAAGTGGCGCCTCGACCTCGCCAACCCTCCAGCCCCGCTGGTGGAGCGAGCGGCCGGCGGCGTCGCGGCAGACCGTGGCGACGTCGCCGACGAGGTGCAACGCGACCCGCAGCGTCGCCCCCCGCAGATTCACGCTCGGCCGCCTGCCGCTCGGCGTCCGCAACTGGTCCACGATCGCGTCCTTCACGACCTGCGCCGCGTAGAGCGAGTGGGTGAGGAACGTGTCGTGGATCGCCGCGTCGATGCGGAGCGTGTCATCGCTTCGCAACTGCTCCCGCCAGTCGATCTCCTGCACCGCTGCGTAGAGCGATTCGGGCGACGATGCCGTGAACCGACCGAGCGGCTCGAGCACCCGGATCGCCGTGCGGCATTCGAGCACCGCCCGGTAGAGTGTCTCCTTCTCGAGTCCCGCCGCCGCGGAGAACTCGATCGTCCTGCGGCCGACGACGAGATCGGTCGCCCCGATCGACGTGAGTTCCCGCGCGAGCACCCACTCGAGCCCTTCGAGCGTCCGTGCGGTGAGCCGCGGCGGCGCGTCGGCCCGCGGTGCCGGCAGCGGCCGCGGCGACTCGTGAATCTCTGGAAAGGCGGGGGCAGTCGTCACCCGCCGAGTTTACCGCGGGCGACCAGCTTGGAAAGCTCCACGAGACTCACCGGCACGAGGGAGAGCGCGAACACGAGCATCCACTCCCTCCCAAGGTGCGTCTCGACGGCAAAGACGGGCTGGGCGATGGGGATCGTCACCACGACGAGCTGCAGCAGCGCCGAGATCGTGATCGCGACGACGAGGGCGGGATTCGTGAAGAGACCGCGGGCCGGGGCGGTGGCGGTGTCGCTGCGGCAGCCGACGGCGAAGAAGAGCTGGGAAAACGCGGCGATGCAGAACGTGACGGCCCGGGCCATCGGCAGCCTCTCCTCCTTCCCCTGCCACTCGATCCAGAACCCGACGGCGCACGCGACGGCGATCAGCGCGCCATGCACGAGGATCGTGGCCCCTCGTTCCCAGGTGATGACCGGCTCCCGCGGCGGCCGTGGCCGCCGCTTCATGATATCCGGCTCCGGAGGCTCGACGCCCAGCGCGAGCGCCGGCAGCCCGTCGGTCACGAGATTGATCCAGAGTATCTGGATCGGCGCGAGCGGCACGGGCCAGCCCACGAGTGACGAAAAAAACATGAGCAGCACCTCCCCGGCGTTGCAGGAGAGCAGGTAGTGGATGAACTTCTGGATGTTGTCGTAGATGCCTCGACCCTCCTCGATGGCCGCGACGATCGAGGCGAAGTTGTCATCGGTGAGCACCATGTCGGAGGCCTCCTTCGTGACGAAGGTGCCCGTGATGCCCATGGCGATGCCGATGTCGGCGGCCTTCACGGCCGGCGCGTCGTTGACACCGTCGCCAGTCATCGCGACGACCTCGCCACGGCTCTTCCACGCCTGCACGACCCGAAGCTTGTGCTCCGCGGAGACGCGGGCGTAGACGGCGATCCCCGTGACACGCCGCGCGAGCGCGTCGTCGGCGATGCGGTCGAGTTCGGATCCCGTTACGACTTCGTCTTCGTCGGAGGCCATGCCCAGTTCCCGTGCGATCGCCCTCGCAGTCGCCGGGTGGTCGCCCGTGATCATCACCGGCCGGATGCCGGCAGACCGACAGATCTTTACCGCCTCGCGAGCCTCGTCCCTCGGAGGGTCGATCATGCCGGCCAGCCCCACGAAGACCAGTTCGTGCTCGATACCATCGCCATCCGGAAGCCGTCCATCGGGTAGTTCGCGGAAGGCGAATCCCAACACCCGCAGCGCCTCGCCCGCGAGGGCGGAATTCGCCTTCGCGATGTCGCGGCGGCGATCGTCGTCGAGCCGCACGATCCGGCCGCCCCGGAGCTCCGAATCGCATGCCGCGAGCACCACCTCCGCCGCGCCCTTCGTGAAGAGCATCCGAGAGCCCTCTTTCCGAAGGACCACGCTCATCCGCTTCCGCTGCGAATCGAACGGAATCTCGTATTCGATCCTCGCCGTCTCGGTGTCGGCCGCGATGCCCGCCTTCATCGCCGCCACCACGAGCGCCCCTTCGGTCGGATCGCCGACGACCTCCCAGCCCTCCCCGCCGTCGCCGATCGGGTGGACCGACGCCGTGTTGCACCAGGCGGCGATTTCGAGCAGCCGCCGAAGGGCACGGTCCTCGAGCGGAGGATCGGTCTCGTGGCCGTCGAGCCTTTGAAAATCACCTCGGGGCGAGTAGCCGGAGCCGGTCACGGCATAGCGGCCGTCCGCGGTGACGATCTCCCGCACGGTCATCTCGTTGCGGGTGAGCGTGCCGGTCTTGTCGGAGCAGACGACCGTCACCGACCCGAGCGTCTCCACGCTCGGCAGCCGGCGGACGAGCGCGTTGCGCCGCACCATCCGCTGCAGGCCCATCGCGAGCACGAGCGTCACCACCGCCGGCAGCCCCTCCGGAACCGCGGCGACGGCGAGGCTCGATGCGAGCAGGAGCACGTTCAAGAGCGGCTCCCCCCGCCAGACCTCGAGCACGACGATCACGCCGACGATGGCGAGGCAGGCCACGATCAGGATCCGGCCCAGCTCCGCGAGCCGCCGCTGGAGCGGCGTCGGCTCGCGGTGCTCCCGCTCGAGGAGGCCGGCGATCCGTCCGAGTTCGGTGGCCATGCCGGTCGCGGTCACGATCGCCGCGGCGCGGCCGGCGGCGACGACGGTGCCGGCATGCACCATCGTGAGCCGGTCGCCGACCGCCGCGTCCGCCGCGACGGCGGCATGGGCGTCCTTCTCCACCGGAACGCTCTCGCCGGTGAGCGCCGCCTCCTGGACCTTGAGCGAATGCGACTCGACGATCCTCGCGTCGGCCGGCACGGCGTCGCCGGCCTCCAACTCCAGCCGGTCGCCGGCGACGATCTCACGGGCCGGAACCTGCCGCGGCTGCCCGCCCCGGACGACCCTCGCCGTTGGGGCGGCGAGCTTCTCGAGCGCGGCGAGCGCCGCCTCCGCCCGCTCCTCCTGGAGAAACCCGATCAGCCCGTTGACGATCACGATCGCGAGGATCGCGGCGGTATCGGCCCACTCGCCGAGCGCGCCGGAGATCACCGCGGCGACGACGAGGATCCAGATGACGAGATCCTTGAACTGCGCGGCGAGCCGCACCCACGCGGGCACCGGCGGCGCCGCCGCGAGCAGGTTCGGGCCGATCCGCAGAAGCCTTTCGGCGGCCTCCGCCTCGGACAGGCCGCCCCGGACGTCCGTCCGGAGCGCCGCGGCGACGTCGTCGATCGATCGATCGTGCATGGCGGACTCCTCGCAGAGTCAGTATCGCCGATCGAACAAGATTTCCGCCTCAGGTCCGGGCGGCGGACGGCTCCTGGAAACGGTCCTGCATCGCCTGCACCCCCATCGGCTCGGTCCGCAGGCCCTCCATCGCCCGCACGACCGCCTCCGCGGCCGGGAGCGTCGTGATGCAGGGCACGCCGTAGAGCACGCTCGCGGCGCGGATGCGGCCCTCGTCGGTGCGGGCCCCCTTGCCCCGCGGCGTGTTCAGGATGAGGTGGACACGCCCGTCGATCAGGTGGTCGATCAGGTTCGGGTGCCCTTCCTGGAGCTTCTTCACGATCTCGACCGCGACGCCCGCGGCGGTCAGGGCCCGCGCCGTGCCGCTCGTGGCGATGAGTTCGAAGCCGAGCGCCACCAGCCGCCTGCCGAGCCCGACGATCGCCTCCTTCGCCTGGTCGCTCGCCACCGACAGGAAAATCCGCCCCTTCTCCGGGAGCATGATGCCGGCGGCGACCTGGCTCTTGGCGAAGGCGATGCTGAAGCGATCGCTCACCCCCATCACCTCGCCCGTGCTCCGCATTTCCGGCCCGAGCGCGATATCGACGCCGGCGAATTTCACGAACGGGAAGACGCTCTCCTTCACGCTCACGTGCGACGGCACGGGGTCGCTCTCGATCCCCTGCTCCGCGAGGCTCATGCCGGCCATCACCTTCACGGCCACCTTCGCCACCGGCATGCCCGTCGCCTTCGCCACGAACGGCACCGTGCGGCTGGCCCGAGGATTGACCTCGATCACGTAGAGCGTCGGACGCAGGACGCCGTTGCCGTCGGGCTCCTTCTTCACGGCGAACTGCACGTTCATCAGCCCCACGACACCGAGACTCCTGGCGAGGCCCGTCGCAGCCTGCTTGATGCCGTCCACAACTTCGGCAGAGAGGCTGTGGGGCGGGATGCAGCAGGCGGAGTCGCCCGAGTGCACGCCGGCCTCCTCGACATGCTCCATCACGCCGGCCACGATCACGTCCTTCCCGTCGCAGATGCAGTCGACGTCGACCTCGATCGCGTCCTCGAGGAACCGGTCGATGAGCACGGGCTGTCCCTGAGCGACCGCAAAGGCCTCGGCCACGTACCGTTCGAACTGGACCTGGTCGTAGCAGATCTCCATCGCCCTCCCCCCGAGCACGAAGCTCGGGCGAACGAGCGACGGGTAGCCGATCCGGGCGACCTCGCGGCGGGCCTGCTCGAGCGTGCGGGCGATGCCGCTGGCCGGCTGCTTCAGCTCGAGCTTGTCGAGCAGCTCACGGAATTTCTCACGGTCCTCGGCGGTCTCGATCGTCTCCACGCTCGTGCCGATGATCGGCAGCCCCGCCGACGAGAGGGCCCGCGCGAGATTGAGCGGCGTCTGGCCGCCGAGCTGCACGATCACACCGTCGGGCTGGATCGCATCGGCGATGTTGAGCACGTCCTCGCAGGTAAGCGGCTCGAAGAAGAGCATGTCGCTCGTGTCGTAGTCGGTGCTCACGGTCTCGGGATTCGAGTTGACCATCACGCTCTCGATCCCCATCTCGCGGAGGGCGAAGCTCGCGTGGCAGCAGCAGTAGTCGAACTCGATCCCCTGGCCGATCCGGTTGGGGCCGCCGCCGAGGATCATCACCCGCTTCCGGCCGGGCTGCTTCGGCCGGACCTCGCTCTCCTCTTCCCAAGTCGAGTAGTAGTAGGGCGTGAAGGCCTCGAACTCGGCCGCGCAGGTATCGACCGCCTTGAAGGTCGCGATGATGCCCCGCCGCTTCCGCTCCTCTCGCACCTCGAGCTCCGACCCGCCGAGCATCACCGCGAGCTGGCGATCCGAGAAACCATACTGCTTCGCCTGCCGCAGGAGGGCGTCGTCCACCGCCCGGAGGCTGCCGACCGACCGCAGCAGGCTCTCGAACTCCACGATCTGCCGCAGCTGGTCGAGGAACCAGGGGTCGATCGCGGTGAGTTCGTGGAGTTCCTCGGTGCCGAGCCCCGCCTTGATCGCGTACCGCAGATACCAGACGCGATCCGGGTCGGGCGTGGCGACCCTCGCGCGGATCTCGTCGATCGACGGCTCGGCGGCCGTGCCCCAGAGGTCCTTGCCGTCGCAGCCGAAGCCGAACGACCCCACCTCGAGCCCACGGAGCGCCTTCTGGAAGGCCTCCTTGAAGGTCCGGCCGATCGCCATCGTCTCGCCGACGCTCTTCATCTGGGTCGTGAGCCGGCTGTCGGCCTCGGGGAACTTCTCGAAGGCGAACCTGGGCACCTTCACCACGACATAGTCGATCGAGGGCTCGAAGCAGGCCTTCGTCTTGCGGGTGATGTCGTTTTGCAGCTCGTGGAGCCGCCAGCCGACGGCGAGCTTGGCCGCGATCTTCGCGATCGGAAAGCCGGTCGCCTTGCTCGCCAGGGCCGACGATCGGCTCACCCGCGGGTTCATCTCGATCACGATCATCCGGCCGGTCCGTGGATCGACGGCGAACTGGATGTTCGACCCGCCCGTCTCGACGCCGATCGCCCGGATGACGGCGAAGCTCGCGTCCCGCATCCGCTGGTACTGCTTGTCGGTGAGCGTCATCGCCGGGGCGACCGTGATCGAGTCGCCCGTGTGCACGCCGCAGGGATCGAAGTTCTCGATGGAGCAGATCACGACGGCGTTGTCGTCGGCGTCGCGCATCACCTCCATCTCGTATTCCTTCCAGCCGAGGATCGACTCCTCGACGAGCACCTCGCCCACCGGCGAGAGGTCGAGCCCACGCTGAACCTTCTGGTCGAACTCGTCGCGGTTGAAGGCCACGCCCGACCCCGAGCCGCCGAGCGTGAAGCTCGGCCGGATCACCGCCGGCAGGCCGATCTCCCCGAGCACCTCGCGGGCCTCGGCGAGGCTCTTCACGATCCGGCCACGGCAGGTCTCGAGGCCGATCTTCTGCATCGTCGACTTGAAGATCTCGCGATCCTCACCGCGGCGGATCGCCTCGGCCTTCGCGCCGATCATCTCGACGCCGTGCTTCGCGAGGATGCCGCGGCGGTCGAGCTCCATCGCGAGGTTGAGGGCCGTCTGGCCGCCGAGCGTGGGCAGCACGGCGTCGGGCTTCTCCAGCTCGATCACCTTCTCGACCATCTGCCAGGTGAGCGGCTCGATGTAGGTCCGGTCGGCCGTGCCCGGATCGGTCATGATCGTGGCCGGGTTCGAGTTCACGAGCACGACCCGGTAGCCGTCCTCGCGGAGCGCCTTGCAGGCCTGGGTGCCGGAATAATCGAACTCGCAGGCCTGGCCGATGACGATCGGCCCTGATCCGATGAGGAGAATCGTGTGGAGATCGTCTCGGCGGGGCATGCAAAAATCCCGGATGCGCGCAAAACTGCCAGAGCGTAGCATCCACCCCCGCGGGTCATCAACGAACCGCTACAATCCTCGCGAACCTCACGCTCACCTGGAGCCCCGCATGAGCATCCCCACCCCCTCGCTCGACACCTGCCGCGACAGGCTTCCCGACGATCTCAAGGACATCCGGCTGAATCTCACGGCCGTTCTGGCCGGTGAGAACCTCTCCGCCGTGCAGGCCCTCGGCGTGGCGCTCGCCGCCGCCCGGTTCGTCCGGTCGAAGCCCCTGTCCGAAGCGATCGAGGCGGATCTCCGCGGCGGCGCGGGCGATTCGGCCGCGGCCGTCGTCTCCGACGCCGTCGCGTCGTCGGGCCTCATGGCGATGAACACGGTCTACTACCGGTTCCGCCACATGCTCGGAAAGGAGAGTTACGACGCCCGCTCCCCGCGGCTGCGGATGGGCCGGATGGCCCAGCCCGCCACGAGCAAGGCCGACTTCGAGCTCATGAGCCTCGCCTGCGCGGCGCTCGCCGGGTGCGAGCTGTGCATCAAGAACCACGAGGCGAGCCTGCTCCACCTGGGGGTGAGCGAGGACGCCTGCCACGACGCCGTCCGCATCGCCGCGGTGGTCAATGCCGCCGCGTGTGGGGCCGCCGCGTGTGGGGC
>JBBAVU010000046.1:0-13660 GCA_040397565.1 Pirellulales bacterium
TCGCGGTTGCGGCGGGACGGCTCGTGGTTCGGGTCGATCTTCAGCGCGAGGTCGAACGAGCTGACGGCCTGCTGGAACTTTCGCTGCCTCGCCTGTGCCACGCCACGGTTGAACCAGGCGGTCGCGTTCGCGGGCTCGTGGCGGATCGAGTGGTCGAAGTCGAGCTCGGCCTTGCGCGGCTCGCCCGCGTCGAGGTAGGCGAGGCCGCGATTGAGGTAGGCGACCATGTAGTTGCGATCTCGCCGGATCGCCGCGGCGTAGGCGTTGATGGCTTCGAGTCGCCGGCCGAGCTGCATGAGGGTGAGGCCCCGCCAGAGTTCGGGACGCGGGTCGTCGTAGGCCATGCCCGCGGCGTCCTCGAAGTCCTCGAGCGCGATGCCGTATTGGCCCATCTGGTACCAGGCGATGCCGCGGCGGAACGACAGCTCGGGGTTGTCGGGCTCGAGCAGGAGCCCCTTCGAGTAGGCCTCGACCGACTCCTCGTAGCGGCCGAGCGACCGCGAAACCATGCCGAGGCCCATGTAGGCGGGCGCGAATTCACGGTCGAGCTTCACGGCCTCGAGGAGCGCCTCGCGGGCCTCGGCGTTCTTTCCCTCCTCGGCGAGCTTCTCGGCGCGGGCCACGAGCGGAAGGGCGGGCGAGCGGCCCTCCTGGAGCATCGGTAGCGTTGGGCGGCGAGGGGCGAGCTCCGCGTCGAGCGGCGCCGGCGAACGGGTCGGCGGGCTCGGCCGCTTCTGCTCCGCGGGCTCGCCGGGGATGGTCCGCTCCGGAAACGGGATCGACGGCCGCGGCGGCGTCGGGGTGGCCGGACGCGGCGGCGGCGACGAGGGAGCGGGCGTCCTCGGAGGCGTCGCCCTGCCGCCAAAGGGGTTGAGCTCGTCGGCGAACGGGTCGTCCTCGGGCAGGCCGCCGCGGTCGATGTTTTGGGCGGTCGCCGGATCAGCCGCGATCGACGCCGCAACGCAGGCGAGCCCGGCCAGCACGACGAACAGGCGTCGGAAGCCGCCGGCGAGTCGGCGGCAAAACGAGATCGGAAAGCGTCGATGGCTCATCGGGCCCTGAGAAACCGTCCCACGGAGGACACTCGGACACGCTTTTCCCATCGGCGGCGCGGCTCCCGTGAGTCGAGTCTCGGCGTTCCTGCGTGCGCGGTTTCCCCAGCCGGAACCGCGGCACCGTCACGATGCGACCAACCTCCCCAATCGTTCCTCGATACCCTCCCGGATCCTCCCGGCGAAGAGCGACGCCATCATCGGCAGACGCACCTTCACGACGAGTTCCTGGGGCAGGCTCTCGACCTGGCCGTTGAAGTCCATGCCCATGGTCGAAAACCGGACGGTCATCACCTCGCCGGCCCACACGGCCTCGATCGGCCCGACCGTGTCGGAGTACTGCTCCCGAGCCACGACGACGGCCCGGTCGAGACGCACTCGCATCTCTTCCGCGGAAAGCCCGTGGGGCAGGCGAACTTCGAGATCGTTCATCGCATGGTCTCCTCGGCGGCCGTCATGATACCGCGGCAGAGCGTCCGGCGGGCGACCTCGACCCGGGACGCCGCCACGGCCCGGAGTCGATCGCCACCGCATGCGGCGGTTCGCACGGCGACGATGTCGGGGCCGATCGCGGCCACCCTGTCGGCGTCGGCCAGCATGATCCGGCCGGCGAGGGCGACCGCGAGCCCGAGCGATTTGGCGAGGGCGACGGCGGCCTCGATCTCCCCCGGTTCGGAGACGTCGAAGAGGCCGCCAGCCCGCTTGTCGAACGTGTCGACGAGCACCATCCGGCCCGCGAGCTTTCCGGCGAGTCGGACGACCTTCTCCGGCGGCGGCGCGTCGCACCGACGCCAGTCGGCATAGACGACGCAGGCCTGCCCGACGCCGGCGGGAAGTTGCGAATCGATCCCGGCGAGCTGACGCTCCCAGTCGCGCGGTGCACCGGCGAGGCCGACCTTGACGAGCCACGGCGGCGGCGCAGCGTCGGGAAGCCGGCCGACGAGCGACGCGGCGTGCGCGACGACGTCGTCGCCGCCCCACTCGGACAGTTCGCCGCAGGCGACCGTCCAGGGAACCGGACGGTCCGCGCGGTCGACGGCGGCGGCGACGGCGAGCGTGGCGTCGATCCCCGCCCGCCCGAGCGGACCGGCGTGCGGCTCCTTGACGTCGATCACGTCGGCGCCTCCCGCGATCGCCTCGCGGGCCTCCGCGGCATCCCGCACGCTCACGAGCAGACGCGTCACCGGGTTTCCTCGCCCGCCCGCAGCGACCGCTTCGCCTCGACGAGCCGCTGCGCGAGTTCGCCGAATCGCTCCATCGAGAGCGGCTCGTACCAGAGGCCGTCGAGCACGATCGATCCCCGCTTCCAGCCGGCCCACGGACGGAACGTCGGCCGCTCATGCCAGTCGCGTGCGCGTTCGGCGATCCGCACGGCGATCGTGCCGCGGCGGCGGCCATGCTCCGGGGCGTGCTCCTCGTGTTCGCTCGCCTCGCCCGTGCAGGGCTCGACAGGCCGGCCGATCGCGTGTGCGCCGTGGAAGAAGCACTCGACCGCCTCGAGCGGGACGTCGTAAGCACGCGTCGGCGCGACCCGCAGCCGAAGCGCTCCGCCCCGGCGCTCGATCCGCGGCAGCGCCGCAGCGAAGGCGAGGGCCACGACCGGAGGGATCGCGACCACGCCCGCCACCACCGCGGCGAGGACGAGCCCCCGGCTGCCCAAGGCGACGCCCGTGCCGGCCACGGCCGCGATGCCGAGGGCGAACGCGACCGCGAGCACGACGAGCGGCCGCGGATTGCCGCGGACCCAGACCTCGCTCCGCTCGCTCGCTCGCCCGTGCCGTTCCGCTTTCATGATCGCACCATCGCGATTACCATACTGCGGTTTCAAGGCTCGCACACCCCGCCCTCGTTCCGCCCCTCTTCACCTCGGGCCCCCATGTCGCACGACGCGCACGCTCATGCCCCGCACGGATCCTCCGACTCGCGGTTGATCATCGCGGCTCTCGCGGCCGTCATCCTCGGCTACGCGGGCTCGGCGTTCCTCGGCTATCCCCAGCATGGCCGCGACCTCATCGTGCAGTGCCAGTCGGACCACCCGCCGGGGCACCACGAGCACGGGCATCCGCACGAGGAGGGAGCCGACGAAGCCACCGCTCCGCCGATCTGGACCGTGCTGCCGTTCCTGCTGCTTCTTGCGGCGATCGCGATCTTCCCGCTCGTGCCCTCGATCGAGCACTGGTGGGAGCACAACTCGAACCGGCTGCTCGTCGCCTGCCTCCTCGGGGCGGCGACGCTCGCCTACTACGCCTTCCTCCACCGCCACCCGGTCGACCTCCACTTCCCGGCACACGCCGTGACGCCGGCCGCGGCGACCGGCCTCTCCTGGGGGCTCGTCGGCACGGTGCTCGCGAACGCCATGCTCGCCGAGTACGTGCCGTTCATCGTGCTGCTCTTCGCGCTCTACTGCGTCACCGGCGGCGTGAGGATCGAGGGGGACCTCGAGGCGACCCCGACCACGAACGCCGCGTTCCTCGCCGTGGGAGGCCTGCTTGCAAGCTTCATCGGCACGACCGGCGCCGCGATGCTCCTCATCCGGCCGCTCCTCGAGACCAACCGCGAGCGGCGGCGGGTCGCCCATACGGTCGTCTTCTTCATCTTCGTCGTCTGCAACTGCGGCGGATGCCTGCTGCCGATCGGCGACCCGCCCCTGTTCCTCGGTTACCTCCAGGGGGTCGACTTCTTCTGGACTCTCTCACTCTGGAAGCCCTGGATCTTCACGAATGCGGTGCTCGTCGCGATCTACTGGGGGTGGGACACGTTCTTCGCCCATCCGGCGGAGACGCCGCGGGATCTTGCGCGGGATGCCTCGCTGACGCGGAAGCTCACGATCCGCGGCCTCATGCCCAACATGCCGCTGCTCCTGGCCGTGATCGCGGCGGTGGCCCTGCTCGATCCGTCGAAGCCGTTTCCGGGAACCTCCTGGCACCCGTGGGTTTTCCTGCGGGAGGCGGTGCTCCTGGGGATCGTGCTCGTGTCGCTCGCGGGCGGTTCGGCCGAGATCCGTCGGCAGAACGGCTTCAGCTACGGGGCGATCGTGGAGGTGGCGGCGCTCTTTCTCGGCATCTTCATCTGCATGCAGCCGGCGCTGGCGATCCTCGACGAGCGGGGGGCGAGCCTCGGGATCGAATCGGCGAGGGCGTTCTTCTGGACGACCGGCGCCCTCTCCTCGGTGCTCGACAACGCCCCGACCTATCTCGTGTTCTTCAAGACCGCCCAGGCGATCGGCGACCCCGCCGCCGACCCGGCCACGACGATGGCGGGCGTGGACGCGATGCGACTGGCCGGCGTGAGCCTCGGGGCTGTATTCTTGGGGGCGATGACCTACATCGGCAACGGTCCCAACTTCATGGTGAAGGCCATCGCCGAAAAGTCGGGGGTGAAGATGCCGAGCTTCTTCGGGTACATGGCCTACAGCTTCGGAATCCTGCTGCCCGTCTTCGTGGCCGTCTCGCTGCTCTTCCTCTGAAGCACCCCATGACACCTCCGCGGTCCGGCGGCCCTGCCGCTGGATTCGACCTCATCACGAGCCAGCCCGCCTTCGACCGCCTCGTGGAGCGGCTCGCGGAGCACCCGTTCATCGCCTTCGACACGGAGTTCGTGTCGGAGCACACCTACCGTAGCCAGCTCTGCCTGATCCAGATCGCGGCCCCCGGCGTCCTCGCCGCGGTCGACACGCTCGCCGTCCGGGAGCTCGACGCCTTCTGGAACCTGCTGTCACAAGGCGACCGCACCACGGTCGTCCACGCCGGCCGCGAGGAACTCGGTTTCTCACTCCACGCGACGGGCCGGCTTCCGGCCAGGCTCTTCGACGTGCAGATCGCCGCCGGCCTCGTCGACCACGACTTTCCGGCGGGCTACGGCGCCCTCGTGCGGCGGCTGCTCGGCCGCACGGCCAACAAGGGGGAGACCCGCACCGACTGGCGGAAGCGGCCGCTCTCCGACGCGCAGCTTGCCTATGCGATGGACGACGTGCGGCACCTCGAGGATCTCTGGCGGGTGCTCGAGGAACGGCTCGCGAAGCACGGCCGCGAGGCCTGGATGGAGTCGGAGATGGCCTCCTGGCAGTCGGATGTCGTGGAGAGCTTCCAGCGGAAGCGATGGCGGCGGGTTTCGGGGCTCACGGGGCTTTCGCGACGGGAGCTCGCGATCGCGAGGGAGCTGTGGCACTGGCGGGATGCGGTCGCCGAGAGCCGCGACATGCCGCCGAAGCGGGTGCTCCGCGACGACCTGCTCGTGGAACTCGCGAAGCGGAAGAGCGCCGACGAGCGAGAGATCCAGGCGATCCGCGGCATGCAGCGGTCGGATTTCAGGCACATCATCAAGGGGATCGCCGACGCGATCGACCGCGGGCTCTCGCTGCCGGAGGGGGAACTGCCCGGCGGCGAACGGCACCGCGCTCCGCCGGCACAATTGGCCGTGCTCGGCCAGTTTCTCTCCACCGCCGTGGCCGGCCTCTGCCGGCAGATGAGCCTCGCCCCGGCCATGGTGGGCACGGTCTCCGACATGCGGGAGTTGCTCGCCTGGAAGCTCGGCTACGACGTCGACGAGGGGGAGCCACTGCTCGCGAGCGGATGGCGGGCCGAGGTTGTCGGAACCATCATCGACGACCTCCTCGCCGGCCGCGCGGCGCTGCGGATCGGCGACCCCCGCAGCCACGACCCGCTTGTGATCGACCGGGCGGGTACCAGCGACCGGGGTTCCAAGAGCGACGAAAAGGCTTGATGGAGATTCGCGATCAAGCTAGAATAGCCTTGTCGGTCCAAGGAGGTTTGTCGTCGTGCAACGCGCAAGCATCACCGAGGCGAAAAACAACCTGAGCGCGCTCATCGACCGGGTCCGCGGCGGGGAAACCGTGCTGATCTGCGATCGCAACCGGCCCGTCGCGCGACTCCAGCCGGTGGGACCGGGAGATGTGGGCACAACGGACGCACCATGGCTGGCCAGCCTCGTTCGCGACGGCTTGCTGGCGCCGGCTGGGAAGCCGTTGTCAATTCGAAGCCTTCCCAAGCCCGTAAAGCCCACGAAGCCGTTGAGCATCGTCGATGCGCTGCGGGCCGACCGTGAGGAATAGCGGGAATGCGATACTGGGACGCCTCGGCGATTGTTCCGCTGCTGGTGCTCGAACCGAGAACCGGCGATGTGCGCACCGCCCTGGCGGAGGATGCGGGCATCGTCACGTGGTGGGGCACGCGGATCGAGTGCACCTCGGCCATCGCGCGGCTCGAGCGGGCCGCGGCCCTCACTCCCCGTCAGGCGGCAGAGGCCATCGAGGTCTTGCAGACAATCGCCAGCGGATGGAACGAGATCCTGCCAGCCGAATCAGTGCGGGAGACGGCCTGCCGTCTCCTGCGGGTGCATACCTTGCGGGCGGCGGACGCGATGCAACTCGCCGCGGCGATCGTCATGGCCGGCGGTCGCACCGCCAACGCCGGTTTCCTGGCCTGTGACGATAGGCTGCGACAGGCGGCGAGCCGCGAAGGATTCCGCGTCGGCCCATGATTCCGCGGTGCCATGCCGTGTCGGCGACACGGCATCGGAGTTCCGGGAGAACTCGGGGCCATGCCCTGCCGGAGGCGGGGCATCCGAGTTCCGAAGGAACTCGGGGCAACATCGAGCGGAGGGCATGGGATTCGAACCCACAACCCCTTTCGGGGCATCTGATTTCGAGTCAGACCGCTGGCCAATTCGCTTACCCTCCAGCGACCTGAAATGTACGCCGCCGGACCTCCGCCCTCAAGCCGTATCGCCCGTCGCCGAGCCGCGGACGTGCCCGCAGACCCGAGGTCCTGTCGCACCGACCGTGCCGAAGGCGCGGCCCGCCGCGGCTTGGGTCGGGTTTGCCGGCCCGCGATACCGATGAATGAACGGGTGGTCCGGTCACTCCCAGCAGGAAATACCAGAGCGATGGCGAAAGAGACATGGCGGGTGGTCACCCGCGGCGCGGACGGCGAACTGGTGATCCACGACTTCGACTCCCCCGCCCCGCTCCTCCGCACCCACCTCCAGATCGGCACCGACGACTGCAGCACCGACCTCGAGCTCCGAGGGGCGCCGGTCTTTCGGTCGCTCATCGGCCCGATGCCCGAGGGCACGACGATCGTGCGGTACGAGACGCCCGAGGTGTTCGAGGCGCTCACGAAGGAGTGGGCCATGCCTCGGCCGCCCCGCCGCCGCAACCGATCGAAGAAGACCGCCGAGCAGTGACCGCTACTGCCAGAAGCGGCGCATCTTTTCGATCATGGTCGACCGGACCTCGTTGGCCTTCTCGGAGCCCTTCTGCGGCTCCATCTCCTTCGATTCCTGCCGCGTGACGGCCGCGTTCCCCGGCTTCTCGGGCACGAGCTCCATCAGGAACCGGGGCCAGTGCCCGTCCAATTCGACGAGGCAGGCTCCCACGTCGCCCGATGCGAGGTGGTGGTCGATGAGGGCGAGCGACTTCGACAACTGCACCCGCTGCGACTCCTCGAAGGCGAGATCGAACACGCGGACCTCGTCGATCCGCACGCGGCCCGGGCCGAGCAGGTCGAACCGCACACGCAGCGACTCCATCCCGCTCGTCGGCAAGTCGTCGATCTGGAGCACCACCTGCGCCCACTCGGACTTCAGCGGCATCGAGCCCGCTCCGACGCCGACCGGCGCGAACCGGTAGTACTGGCGGTCGCCCTCGCGGCCCTCGACCGCGATCCGCAGCGGCGGCTGCCCTCCGTCGTCGTCGAGCTTCAGCCAGGCGGCGACGCTCACCCGCCCCGTCCGCGGCGCCGCGAAGGCGTTGCTCTGGAGCGTGGCGAGCCCATGCTCGCTCGCGAAGCGGATCGCCTGCGGACTGCCGGAGGCTCCGGAGGCGACCACTTCGATCGCCCCGCGGCCTGCCTCGACGAGCTCCCAGCCGGGCACGGCGCCGCCGGCCGAGGGGAGCTCGAACGCGGGATTGTCGAGCGACTCGAGCGGCGGAGGCATCTCGAGCGAGGCCCGCCGGCGACGCAGGGCGGCAAGCCGTTCCTCGACGCCCTTTCGCACGGCCTCGTCGTGGACGACGCCGACCGACGCGACCGTGCCTTCGCCCGTCGCGTCGAGCGACCTCACCTCCCATGGGCCGAGAGGAACCTGCCAGACGGGGCGACGGGCGTCGCCCGCCCCGCTCGCGGGAAGGGAAGCCACGACCGGCCCGCCGTGGACGGAATCGACGAGCGAAGCCCAGGGTTTGTCGGGCGTGAGGCGGGCCGTGCACGCGGCGGCAGAGGCGTTGACGAGGCAGACCGACAGCCGGTCGCCTTCGCGGACCGTTCTCGCGACGATCGGCGCCGGCAGCCCGGCCACCGTCTCCATCGTGGCGGCCGGCAGCGCGGCGAACGCCCGCAGCCGCTCCGCGGCCGCCTCGGGAGCGAGGTCGAGGAGGAGCGATTCGTCGAATAGCCGCTCGCAGTCGGCCGGCAGGAGTGATGCGGCGATCCCTCGCGACCGGTCCGCTCCGGAGGGAACCGCATGGAGCTTCACGGCCGAGAGCGTCCCCGTGCCGGCACCGCCGCCAAGCAGCCTCCCCGCCCGGCGCAGATCGACGTCGAGCGTCCGGTCGAGCAGGACCGCACCCCGCCGCGGGACGCGGGCGAACTCCTTCACGACGGAGAGGGAACGGACGGTCCGTTCGATCGTGCCCTCGGCGACGATGTCCTCGGCAGCGACCCGCTGCTGCGGTGAGACGAAGACGATCCGCGGATGCGAGGCGATCCGCGCCGGGTCGATCCCGAGGTCGAGCAGCGCCCCCGCCTCCGACGCCGCGGCCCCGAGCGTCGGACGGAATCGCGCGGCGGCGGGACCCTCGGAGAGAAGCGTCGTCATGACGACGTGGAGGTCGAGTTCGGGCCTGCGGCGCGCGACGACGTCGGCCAGCCGCGCGTGGAGCGAGGCGATCCTGCCGGCCCGCCACTCGAGCCAAGCCGCCCGCGCCGGCCCCTCGACGACCGCCGCCCTCCGGGCGAAGCGGTCGCTCCCCTCGCGCGGCAGCTCGATCCGCGCCTCGCGGCCAAAGGCGTCCATCGTCTCGTCGTCGAGCCCCCAGGCGACGCCCGGCAGGTGCATCCAGCCGTCGTGGCCGAGGATGACCGCGAGCCCGGCCACGGCCGGAGAATCGCCGAGCCTCGTGACCAGCTCGGAAACGAGCCCGACCACGGCGTCCTGCACACGGGGATCGAGGATGTTGTAGTGCCGACCCCAACGGCCGCGGCCGGAGGACGCTGGCCGCCCGTCGCGGCCCACGCACTCGATGCCCGCGACGTCGGCCGACGGGTCGGCCAAGGCCGCTTCGAGCGTCGCGAGCGGTCCCGAGCACTCGATCGCCGCGACGAGCCCCAGACGCTCCCGCTCGAAGACGCGGGTCGCCAGCGCGACGAGATCCTTCTGCTCGAGATCCGCGCCACGCTCCGCGAACGCGCCGCCATCCCAGCGGGTTCCGCCCACGCCGAGCCGCGACGGCCATGCGGCGGCACCATCGGCGTAGAAAGCGACCATCGCCCCGTCGGCGGCCTGCCCCTTGAGCTGCTCGGCGCACCTCGCGATGCCCGAGAGGGCCGCCCCCCAATCGTGGATCGGCCGACCGGATTCCGGGTCCACCGCATCGACGCCGCAGAACCGGGAGAAGTCGGGCTTCGCGAGGTAGCCGTGAACCTTGCGGCCGGCCAGGTTCGCGGCGGCGCCGGCCGGGCGATCCAAGGCCGGTAGCCGGTCCGGACCGGCGAGCACGCGAAGGCGACCGACGACCGCGGCGCGGCCCGGCGACGGATTCGCGAGCACGACGACCGGCGACCGCGTCTTCGGCCAGAAGACGAGCCGATGCACCTCCATGCGGGCCGCACCGCCACCGAACGCGGGAGGCTCCACGCGAAACCCTCCCTCGGTCGAGATCGCCACGCCCTCGCCGGATGCGTTGGGCTCGATGACTGCCAGGGCGACGGTGGCGTCCTGGTCGGTCGGGTATTCCAGCTCGATCACGTGGGGACTGCCCGGCCGCGCTACCGGGATCGCGATCCCCTCCCAGGACGGCTCTCCGGACGATCCCGCCGCCGGCAGCTTCAGCACCGGCCCGAGCGGGTGCGGCTCCACCGTGGAGTCGCCCGCGGCGACGAGCCCGCCCCCGCGCGGCATGAGGGCCTCGACGGCGGGCAAGCGAGGCATGCCACCGGCGCCCGGCTTCGGAATCTGCGGCACCGGAAGCTGCGGCACGTTCAACGTTGGCACCGCGACCCCCGGAAGCCGCCGCAGGCGATCGAGCAGCCGCGGGCTGCCGGGATCGAGCTCGTAGACGACCTGCATCCGCTCGGTGGAGGCCACCGCGCTCGACGCGGCCACCGCCACGAACTGGACCGTGCGGCTCGCGACCGCCCGCGACCATCGCAGGCTGCCCCGTTCAAGCACGTCGAGTTCGAGATCGTAAGCCCCCTCGCGGGTCGGTAGCGGCACCTCGACGGGCACCTCGGCGAACCTGCGGATCGTCGGCTTTGAATCGCCGGAATCGGTCGCGGCGAGCGGGATCGCGGCGGTGAACAGCTGCTTTCCGCCGCCGAGCAGCCGGAGCCGCAGCTCGCAGTCGCCGGCCTTGGCCGACTTCGAGTCGAGCGACGGACGAATCCACAGCCGAACGATCTCCCCCGGCCGCCGCAGGCACGCGGCGGCAGGCTCGTCGGGCGGCGTGTCTCCGACCGCCGTTTCGCGGGAGGGGCGGAACGCGACCTGGATCGCATCGCCGGGCACTCGCCGCACGAGCAGCCGGTTGCCGTCCTGGTCGAGCGGCTGCTGCCGCGACGACGCGAGCACGTCGTCGATGGGAAGCTCGAGCGTCGTCCGCTCGTTGGACCGACCGTCGGCCTCGAGTTCGACCACGATCCGGCCGCCGTCGCCGGAATCGACCACGAGATCGATCCCGTCGAATGACCGGGTCGACGGCTGGTGGACGGCCACCTCGCCATCGACGACATGGAAGCCGGCGTTGGCATCGGGCTCGGGAGAGAGCGACCGAGCCCGAAGTATCGTGGCAGGGCCGCCGAAGGCGATACGGCCCGCCCAGCGACGCGGCTTGCCGCCGCCCCAGGTCACGCGGATGGCGACGGGCACCGCGTCCGTCACGATCGCCTCGCCCGCGGACGCCGAGCCACGGCAACCGGAGAGGATCGTCGCGGCCAGCAGCCACGCGGTGGCGGTGATCCGATGGACGGACCGGATGCGATCCCGGGACATCTTCGTAGCGCGCAGTGGCAGCACGGCCGCCTGACCTCCGGCAAAAATGGGTCGGGATCGTAGCGGGCCGATGGCGGGCCGTGAAGGGCTTTTCGGCCCCGTATTTCAGGCCGGAAGATCGGGGTGGGCCAGGCATTCCCGGAGCATCGCATCGGTCTCCGCGGGACAGCGGTCGGCCACGTCCGTCACCTCGAACCAGTCGTCGGGCTTCGCGAAGAGCGACACCTCCACGCCCGCGTCCTTCCCCCGCGGCCAGGCGGCCACGAGATGCCACTCGGGCGTGGCCAACGCAGCGGCCGCCCTGCCCCGGATGAAGAGCCGCTCGCGGCCCGGGACGGACCACGATTCGAAGAGCCCCTCGAGGCTCTCGGCCCCCGGTGGACGGGATGCCGGGCCGATCCCGAGCCATGCCGCGAGCGTCGCCCCGATGTCGGCCGCGGAAACGATTCCCGGAAACCGCTGGCCTGCCATCCCTCCGCCGGCCTCGCGGAGGATCACCGGCAGATGCACCCGCTCGCCGTACGGCCGAATGCAGGTGTCCTCCGCGGAAGCCCCGACCTGTCCGTGGAGCCCCAACGGCATCCCACCCGTTCCCGCCACGCAGACGTGCCACGGCGAGGGGGAGCCGGCGATCGCGTCGAGCAGGCGGCCGAGCCGCCCGTCGATCGCCGTCACCTCGGCGGCGAACGCCTGCCGCACGGTGGTCACAAGATCGGGGTCGGTCTTCTCCTCGATCGCGAATCTCGGCGGCGTGGTCCCCTCCATCGCCGGCGGATCCTCGGGATCGCGATATCGCTCCCTGAGTTCAGCCGGCGCTTCCCAGCTTCGACCGAGCCGGTCGAGGTGGCAGAGCACCACGCGATGGCGGCCCCTGGAGACGAGTTCCGCGGCCTCGTCGAGATCGCCGGCCCGGGCGACCTGCCCGGCGAGTTCCGGGGCGGTCTCGAAGGGGAGGAGCAGGCTGCGGGTCTCGGCGAGGCAGACCGACTGGGCAAGCGCCCGATCGAAGACGACGCCAGCGGCGGCGATCGCGTCGAGCGCGGGCGAGGCGACCCACGTGGCACCGTACGCCGGCAGCACCCATGCGGGCAGCCAGTCGATGGTCACGGCGACGAGCCGGGCCGGCGTCGGATCGAGTTTCGAAGTTCGTGACAAAACTGCAGTCTCTTCTCGCGATGATCGACGTTATAGTACGGCGAAGGAGTGAACGGTCATGCACGGTGCGTCGTTCGACGAGGCTGGAGGGTGGTCTGCCGCCGACGGCCGGTCCATGGCCCGGCGCCGGTTCCTCGCCGCCGCGATCGCCGTCGCGGGTGGTTCGGCGGTCGCGGACGATCCGAAGAACGCGGCCGCAAAGAACGCCGGGGCGAAGACGGCCCCCGCCGACGACGTGGCGTTCCGGATCTCGCTCGCCGAGTGGTCGCTCCACCGCACGCTCTTCGCCGGAAAGCTCGACAACCTCGACTTCCCGCGGCTCGCCCGACAGCGGTTCGGGATCGAGGCCGTCGAATACGTGAACCAGTTCTTCAAGGACAAGGCGAAGGATATCGCCTACCTGGCCGACCTCGCGAAGCGTGCGGCCGACGAAGGGGTGCGGAACCTGCTCGTGATGTGCGACGGCCTGGGACGACTCGGAGACCCCGACGGCCAGGCCCGCACGAAGGCGATCGAGAACCATTTTCCCTGGGTGGAGGCGGCCAAGCGGCTCGGCTGCCACTCGATCCGGGTGAACGCCGCAAGCGACGGCAGCTTCGAGGAGCAGCAGAAGCTCGCGGCCGACGGCCTCTCGCGGCTGTGCGAATACGCCGGGCAGATGGAGATGTCGGTCATCGTGGAGAACCACGGCGGCCTTTCGAGCAACGGCGAGTGGCTCGCGGGCGTGATGCGGCGGGTCGATCGGCCCAACTGCGGCACGCTTCCTGATTTCGGCAACTTCCACGACTACGATTGTTACAAGGGCGTCGAGGAGCTCATGCCATGGGCGAAGGGCGTGAGCGCCAAGAGCCACGAGTTCGACGCGGCCGGCGACGAGGTGCGGACCGACTACCGAAAAATGCTCGCGATCGTGGCGAAGGCGGGCTTCCGTGGGCACGTCGGCATCGAGTACGAGGGGAAGACCCTGCCCGAGGAAGAGGGAATCCTCGCCACGAAGAAGCTCCTCGAGCGGATCCGCGAGGAACTGCCGGCCTGACCGGCCGCGGCCGACGCGGCGGCGGCCTTCGCCATCGCTGGCTCATTGACGCCCCCCTGCGCGGCCGATACAACGCGTGGCCCGTACAATGCGTGGCCTGATCCGCGGATCTCCCGCCCGATCCTTCCACGAACACGACGATCGCACCACAGCTTTGAGCCCACAGCAAGCGTTTTCCCGAAGGTCGCCC
>JBBAVU010000046.1:13760-17426 GCA_040397565.1 Pirellulales bacterium
CGACGATCGCACCACAGCTTTGAGCCCACAGCAAGCGTTTTCCCGAAGGTCGCCCGGTGGCCGAGGACTGCAACTCGTCCGCATCGGTGAAACCCACGTGGGCCGGGGCGTGTTCGCGAGGAAGCGGATCGCCGCCGGCACGATCCTGGGCGAGATCCACGGCGAGGTGCTCGACACGCACCCGGCCGACTCAAGCTACTGCATGGAACTGCAGAGCGGCAGGCTCCTCGAGCCCGCGTCCCCCTTCCGGTTCGTGAACCACAACTGCGACCCCAACTGCGAGATCTTCTACTGGGATGACGCCGACGACCCGTCCCAGAGAGACCGGCTCTGGCTCCAGACGGTCCGCCCGATCGCCCCGGGCGAGGAGCTTTCGATCGACTACTGCTGGCCGGCCGACGCCGCGATCCCCTGCCGCTGCGGCTCCTCCACGTGCCGAGGCTGGATCGTCGACCCCGACGAGCTCCACCTTGTAGACAAAGCCTAGCGTCGACAAAGCCTAGCCAGCAGCCAAAAGCTTCCGCAGCACGTAAGGGAGGATCCCACCGGCCCTGAACTGGTCGAGTTCGACGGGCGTGTCGATCCGCACGAGGCAGGGAATCTCCCGCACGCTGCCGTCGGGCGACGTCACCTTCACGGCGACCGTCGACCTCGGCCCAAATCCCGAGTTGACGGGGCCCGAGTCGATCGGGATGTCGAAGGTCTCCTCGCCGGTGAGCCCGAGCTCCTGCCACGGCTTCGGGAGCACGAGCGGCAGGACCCCCATGCCGACGAGGTTCGACCGGTGGATCCGCTCGAAGCTCGTCGCGAGCACGGCCCGCACGCCGAGGAGCATCGTTCCCTTCGCCGCCCAGTCGCGGGAGCTGCCCGTGCCGTACTCGGCGCCGGCGAGCACCACGAGCGGCGTGCCGGCGTCGCGGTATTTCATGGCCGCGTCGTACACCGGCATCACCTCCTTGCCGGGCAGGAGGCGGGTGACGCCCCCCTCCACGCCGGGCACGAGCAGGTTGCGGATGCGGATGTTCGCGAACGTGCCGCGGGTCATCACCCGGTCGTTGCCCCGCCTGGCGCCGTAGCTGTTGAAGTCGGACGGCTCGACGCCGTGGCCGATGAGGTATGCGCCCGCCGGGCTCGCCTTCGCGATGCTGCCGGCGGGGGAAATGTGATCGGTCGTGACGCTGTCGCCGAGCGCCAGGAGCACCCTCGCCCCGTGGATCGATTTCGGCGGCGTCGGCTCGCGGGAGAGGTCGGCGAGGAACGGCGGCTCCTGGATGTAGGTGCTCGCGGCGTCCCACTCATAGAGCTCGCCCGTGCTCGTCGGGACGGCGTTCCACCGCGGGTTCGACTCCCAGACGTTTCCGTACCGCGTGCGGAACTGCTCCGGCTTCACCGCCTCCGCGACGGTCTGGCGAACCTCGTCGGCCGTGGGCCAGATGTCCTTGAGGTACACGTCCTCGCCGCTCTTGCCCTGGCCAATCGGCTCGCGGGCAAGGTCGATGTCGGTCGTGCCGGCGAGGGCGTAGGCGACCACGAGCGGCGGACTCGCGAGCCAGTTGGCCTTCACGAGCGGGTTGACCCGCCCCTCGAAGTTGCGGTTGCCGGAGAGCACCGCGGCGGCCACGAGATCCCCCTCCGTGACCGCCTTCGCGACCGCGTCGGGCAGCGGGCCGGAGTTGCCGATGCAGGTCGTGCATCCGTAGCCCACCGTCTCGAACCCGAGGGCGTCGAGATCCTTCGCGAGGCCCGACTTCTCGAGGTAGTCCGTGACGACCCGGCTGCCGGGAGCGAGGCTCGTCTTCACCCACGGCTTCGTCGTGAGGCCCTTCGCCACGGCCTTCCGGGCGACGAGCCCCGCGGCCACCATGACGCTCGGGTTGCTCGTGTTGGTGCAGCTGGTGATCGCGGCGATCACGACCGCGCCGTGGTGGATCGTGGAGGCGTGGCCGTTCTCCCGGACCGTGCCGGTGCGGTGCAGCGCCGCGGCGTCGAGCGCGAAGCCCCGCTTCGCCGTCGGGGCGGAGAGCGACTCGGCGAACGAACGCTTCACGTCCGCGAGCGCGACGCGGTCCTGCGGCCGCTTCGGCCCGGCGAGGCTCGGCACGACGCTCGCAAGATCGAGCGAGAGCCGCTTCGTGAACTCGGGAATCGGTGCCGCGTCGGTGCGGAAGAGCCCCTGCTCCTTCGTGTACCGCTCGACGAGCTGCACCTGCTGCTCGCTGCGGCCGGTGAGCCGCAGGTAGGCGAGCGTCTCGGCGTCGACCGGGAAGAAGCCCATCGTCGCCCCGTACTCCGGGGCCATGTTCGCGATCGTGGCCCGGTCGGCGAGCGACATCGTGGAGAGGCCCGCGCCGAAGAACTCGACGAATTTCCCGACGACCCCCTCCTTGCGGAGGATCTCCGTGACCGTCAGCACGAGGTCGGTGGCGGTCGCGCCGGGCGGCAGCCGGCCGGTCAATTCGAAGCCGACCACCTCCGGCAAGAGGAGCGACATCGCCTGGCCGAGCATCACGGCCTCCGCCTCGATGCCCCCCACGCCCCAGCCGACGACGCCGAGGCCGTTGATCATCGTCGTGTGGCTGTCGGTGCCGACGAGCGTGTCGGGCACCGCGACGGGCAGCGTCCGCTTCCCGCCCCCGACCATCTTCGCGGGATCGCGGAGGAAGACGCCGCCGGCGAGAAACTCGAGATTGACCTGGTGCACGATCCCGATCGCGGGCGGCACGACACGGAAGTTGTCGAAGGCCTGCTGTCCCCAGCGGAGGAAGGCGTAACGCTCCGCGTTCCGCTTGAACTCGATGTCGACGTTTTGCTCGAGCGCCTCGTGCGTGCCGAAGAAATCGACCTGCACGGAGTGGTCGATGACCAGGTCGACCGGCACGAGCGGATTGATCCTCGCGGGATCGCCCCCGAGCCGCTTCATCGCCGCCCGCATCGCGGCGAGATCGACGACGCACGGCACGCCGGTGAAGTCTTGGAGGACCACGCGGGCGGGCTTGAACGGGATCTCCGTTTCGGCCGGCTTCGCGGCGTTCCAGGTCGCAAGCGACCGCACGTCCGCCTCGGTCACCTCGTAGCCGTCGCAGGTCCGCAGGAGCGCCTCGAGGATCGTGCGGAGCGAGTAGGGCAGCCGGGAGGTGTTGGTGATGCCCGCGTCGTCGAGGGCCCGTAGCCGGTGGAGCGAGGCGGGGCCGGAGCCGGTTTCAAACGTCGCGACGGAGGAAAAAGGGTCGAAATCGCTGGCAGCCATGGAATCTCGCGGGGGGTGGGGGGGCTCGGATTGAAACGCCGGGCGTCATCGTCGCCCGGCCGCCGCCTGCAGGATCGCGATTGTGCGGCTGCCCGGGCAACCTGTCCACCCGCGGCGGTGCTGCCGCGGAATCCCTCGGATACTTGGAAAGAACCGGGAAAACCCCGACTCTGGCAGCCGTTTTCGGCACGGGGGCAAAAATTCGAAAAGGTGAATTCGACTTTTTCGGAATCGTCGGGTAAGCTTCGGTGGCGTCGGGGATTCGTCAGCGGCTGACAGGAAGCCCGCCCCGCCCCCAACAAAACACCCACAATTCTCGCTACAAATCTCGTCAGCGGCTGTTCCCCCCCCCCAAAGACCCACACCTCGATAGCCGCTACTGGGCCGGTGGTTTCCCCAACCACCGGCCCTTTTCTTTT
>JBBAVU010000047.1:0-17225 GCA_040397565.1 Pirellulales bacterium
GAACGTTGAGGAGCATCAGGTGTATCCTCACCGTAGCGACGATGCGTCCGCTCCCTCGGCGGCAATGCGGTGTCCATTCCATGCATGAAATCGATCCGACTCGTTACACTGCCGCGGGTTCCGCTCGTCGTGTCACGCATTGAATGGATCCGATGACCGAATCGCTTTTAAAAACGCCGCTCCATGATTGGCATGTGCGCCGGGGCGGGAGGATGGTCGGGTTCGGCGGCTGGGAGATGCCCGTCCAGTATTCCTCGATCATCGCCGAGCACACGGCGGTGAGGACGGCGGCCGGGCTCTTCGACGTTTCCCACATGGGCCGGCTGCGGTTCACGGGGCCGGGCGCGGTCGAGTTCATCGAGCGGATGCTCACCCGCCGCACCGCCGACATGCAGTCGGGCATGATCCGCTACACGCTCGTGACCGACGATGCCGGTCGGATCCTCGACGACGCGCTCGTGTCGCGGGAGATCGACGCCGCGGGCCATCCTGTTGTCGGGCTCGTCGTGAACGCGTCAAATCGCGGCCGCGTAGTCCAATGGCTCACATCGCAGCTGCCGAATTCCGGTGTGGCGTTCGAGGATCGCACCTTCAAGACGGCGATGCTCGCCGTGCAGGGACCGCTCGCGGTCGGCATCGTCTGCCGGCTCATCGGCGACGCCTCGGAAGCGAAACGGGTGGCGGCGCTTGGCAACTATCGCGGCACCGCCGCGAGCGTCGCGGGCGCGACCGCGGCGGTCAGCCGCACGGGCTACACGGGCGAGGATGGCGTCGAGATCGTCGTGCCCGCGGCCGAGGCCGAGCGGGTGGCGGATGCGATCTGCGAGGCCGGCGCGGCGGAGGGGCTCCTGCCCTGCGGCCTCGGCGCCCGCGACACGCTGCGGCTCGAGGCGGCGATGCCGCTCTACGGCCACGAACTGCGGGAAGACACCGATCCCTTCGCCGCGGGGCTCGGCTTCGCCATGAACGTCGAGGGACGGTCGTTTCCCGGCGTCGAGCGATTCCAGCATGCGTCTGGCTCGCCGGCCGTCGTGCGGGTGGGTCTCGTCGTCGAGTCGAAGCGGCCGGCCCGTGAGGGGCACGAGGTGGTCGTGCCGGGCATGGATTCGCCTATCGGCGTCGTCACGAGCGGCAGCTTCTCACCGACCCTCGGCGGGCCGATCGCGATGGCGAACGTCTCCGCCGAACACGCCGCTGCCGGGACGCGGCTCGCGGTAAGGGTTCGCGACGCGGTCGAGCCGGCCCGGGTCGTCCCCCTCCCTTTCTACTCCCGCAAAAAAACGGCATCATCCTGATCGGTCGCACGTCACCACGAGGAGTTCCCATGGCCGCGCTCAAGTTCGCCCCGTCGCACGAATGGATCCGCATCGAGGAGTCTCCGGCGGCGGGCTCGGTCGCAACGATCGGCATCTCGTCGTATGCCGTCGAGGCACTGACTGACCTGGTGTTCATGCAACTGCCACAGGTCGGCAGGCGGGTGAAGGCGGGCGAGTCTTTCGGCGAGATCGAGAGCGTGAAGGCGGTGAGCGATCTCTACGCGCCGGTCGGCGGCGAGATCGTGGAGGTGAATACCGCCCTGCCCGGAAGCCTCGACACGCTCGCGAGCGACCCCTACGGCAAGGGCTGGGTCGCGAAGCTGCGGATCGACGACCCGAAGGAGCTCGACAAGCTCCTCGACCAGGCCGCCTACGACGCGTCGGTGGGGCGGAAGTGATCCTGCTCCATCGCCTGGATCCGGCGGCCGACGGCCCGACGAACATGGCGGCCGACGAACTGCTCGCCGAAGGGCTGCCTGCCGGCGGCATCGCCATGCGGTTCTACGGCTGGAGCGAGCCCACGCTCTCGCTCGGCGCGTTCCAGCGATTCGACGAACGGCGCGAGGTTCCGGGCCTCGCGACGCTTCCCGTCGTTCGGCGGCCGAGCGGCGGCGGTGCGATCCTCCACGGCACCGACCTCACGTATGCCGTCGCCGTCTGCCGCTCCCATCCCTGGGGCGAGACGGCGCAGCGGCTCTATGACGCGGTGCACGGGGCGGCGGTGGAGTTGCTGCGTGGGCTCTCGCTCGCGCCGCGGCTCGTGGAGGCGGGCGGGCCGACGCCGGTGGCCGGCCGCGAGCCCTATCTCTGCTTCGATCGACGATCACCCGGTGACGTCGTCGTCGAGGGCGACAAGGTGCTCGGCAGCGCGCAGCGGCGGCACCGCGCGGCCGTCGTGCAGCACGGCAGCCTGTTGCTGCGTCGGGCCGCCCATGGTGCGGGCATCGAGGACTTCCTCGGAAGAGGGGTCGACCTGCCGAGCCTCTGCCGGGACTGGGTCGCCGGCGTCGCCGCGGCGGCGGGGGCCGATCCACGCCCCGACATGCGGCCCGCCGGGGAGGCGTCGGGCGAGGCCTGGCGGGCCGCGGTCGGCCGCTACCGGGACGACGGCTGGACGCGGCGGCGCTGACCCCGCGACCGGGCGAACTTCGGGCGGGTCGTGGTCCGGCAAAACAGTCTGTTGGTACGATTGAAAATCAGATACGGTGCTGGAGCGAGCGGAAGCGTCCGCGAGGCCGTCCAAGTGCGGCCCGACCGAGAGCCCGTTCCGAGATCGATGCCATGACTCCCAAGCTCGTCGTCACGTCCGGAAAAAGCGCAGGCCGCACCATCGCGGTGAAGCGGGAGAAGCTGCTCGTCGGCAGGGCCGACGAGTGCGACGTCAGGCCGCTCAGCGAGGAGGTCAGCCGGCGACACTGCGCGTTTCACGTCGAGGCCGACTCGCTCGTCGTCGAGGACCTCCGGAGCCGCAACGGCACGTTCGTGAACGGTTCGCGGATCGAGGGCCGACGACCGCTGGTCGACGGCGACATCGTGCGGATCGGCAACCTCGAGCTCAAGGTCGCGTGCCGTGCGGCCGCCGAACCGCCGAGCCAACGGGCCGCGGTGCCGTCCGAAAACGAAGACGAGGTGTCTCGCTGGCTGATGGCGGACGACGAGCCGGCGGGCATGTACGACACGACGCGGGCGCTGCGGGTCGCGAGCGAGCAGACCGTTCCGATTTCGCCGGACGCGACGCCGAAGAATCCGGCCGCCGGTGAGGCGGCCGCGGAGAAGCCCCAGGACAAGCCCGATCCCGAGGCCACGGTCATCCGCGGCCGGACTCCCGCCCCGGGAACCGCGGGCGGCGCCGGGCAGAAAAAGACGGCCGATACTTCCCGGGCGGCCGCCGCCGAGGCTCTCAAGAAGTTCTTCAACAACCGGTAGCCGTCCGGTCGTGCGGGTCGTGCGGGTTGGCGCGGCGTCAGCCCTTCGCTCATCCGCGAAATCCGGAATGACCGCACGCCTTTCCCTGCCGGCAAAGTTTCCCGCCCGGCGATTCCGATCCTTCTAAGGCCGGTCGTCCCGTCCCTTCTCGGCCGTCATCCATCGCCAGGAGACTTTCATGCCCACCGCCACGCTTCCCTCGCCCCGCGCCGCCCGCCGCCGCCGCATCGATCCCACCACCTGCGAACGCGATTACTCGCACGACGAGGTCGAGTTCATGCAGGCCGTCGAACGCTACAAGCGGTCGAGCGGCCGGATGTTTCCCACGACGAGCGAGCTCCTCCAGGTGGTTCGGTCGCTCGGATACACGAAGCTCGCGGCCGGCTGAAAAGGCCGTTTTACCGGCGACGAGAAGCCTTGCGGCGACCTGCCGTGGCCCGGTACTGTCCGGCCGTGTCCGGGGCCGTCCCGGCATGCACGGTCCGGTGGTCGAATCGGGAGCTGTCTCGATGCTGGTGCGTTCGTGGAAGGAGCGGGTCGGTGCGGCGGCGATCCTCGTGATCGCGGCGGCCGGCTGCGGCTCGCTTGGCCGCAACGACAACTCGGAGGGCGTCAAGCTCTACCAGCAGGGCAACTACCAGGGGGCGGTGAACTCCTTCCAGCAGGCGCTGGCGAAGCAGCCGGGCAGTCCCGACGGCTTCTACAACATCGGGGCTACCTACCACCAGCAGGCGAAGCTCTTCGGCCGTCCGCAGGACATGCAGCTGGCGGAGCAGTACTACCACCTCTGCCTCGCGAGGAATCCCGACCACCCCTCCTGCCAGCGGGCGCTCGCGGTGCTCCTCGTCGAGCAGAACCGCGGCAACGAGGCGGTCGTGAACCTCGAGGCGTGGGCGAGGCGACAGCCCGGCGATCCGCAGCCGCGGATCGAACTGGCCAGACTCTGCGAGGAACATGGCGACACGCAGGCCGCGGAGAACCACCTCGTCGACGCCCTCGCGGTGGACCCAAACAACCCGCGGGCGCTCGTGGCCCTCGGCCAACTCCGTGAGTCGTCGGGCAACACCCAGCAGGCGCTCGCCAACTACACGCGGGCGCTCTCGATCGACGGCCGGCAGCCGATGGTCGCCGCTCGGGTCGCGAGCCTCTCCGCAGGCGGCTCCCCCACCGTCGTCGCTCCGGGCACTCCCCCGCCCGGCGGCATGGCGGTCCCCTTCGTTGCCTCGCCCCCCGCCGGCACGACAGCCCCCGGTGGCACAGTGGGGGCCGGTGACACGCTGGCCCGTTGACCGTCTGATCGGGCGGTCCTATTCTGCGAGCCACCGGTGGAATCATGGAGTTCCGCGGGGAAGGGTCCGCCCCGCTCGCCGGGGCGTTCCGCTGAGCTGGCAAACCCGCTGACAGAGCAAGGAGCCATGACGTGCCGCAGAGCGAAATGACCGCCGTCCGGAGGAATCCCGGGGCCGCCGATGGGGGCGAGAGGGTCTTCAATTTCTCGCCAGGGCCGGCCGTCTTGCCGCTCGAGGTGTTGCAGGAGGCGCAGGAACACCTGCTCTCACTGCCGGGCGTCGGGATCTCCGTGCTCGAGATCAGCCACCGCAGCCCTGCCTTCGACCGCATCCTCGCCGACACCGTGGCCGGCCTGAAGTCGCTCCTGTCGGTGCCCGACACCCACGACATCCTGTTCGTCCAGGGGGGCGCGAGCCTTCAGTTTTCGATGGTGCCGATGAACCTACTGCGGGGCCGCAGCGAGCCCGCCGACTATGTCGTCAGCGGCACCTGGGGCGGCCTCGCGCTCAAGGAGGCCCGTCGCGAGGGGCCCGTCCACGTCGCCTGGGACGGCGAGTCGACGAAGTACGACCGGCTTCCTTCCGACGGAGATTTGAAGCTGTCCGACGCCTCCTCGTTCGTCCACATCACGAGCAACGAGACGATCCAGGGCGTCCAGTGGAAGCGGGAGCCCGCCGTCGGCGACCGGCCGCTCGTCTGCGACTGCTCGAGCGATTTCCTCTCGCGGCCGATCGACGTGTCGCGGTACGGTCTGATCTATGCGTGTGCCCAGAAGAACGCGGGCATCGCGGGGGTGACCGCTGTGATCATCCGCAAGGATCTGCTCGCGCGGTCGGGCGACTCGCTCCCCACGATGCTCGATTACCGCACGCACGCGAAGAACGAGTCGCGGGCCAACACGCCCCCTGTGTTCGCGGTCTACATCCTGGGCCTCGTCTGCCGCTGGCTGTCCGGCGCGGTCGGCGGCCTGGCCCGGATGGAGGCGATCAACGCCGAGAAGGCGGCCCTGCTCTACGACGTGATCGACCGTTCGGGCGGCTTCTACTCCGGGCATGCCCGGCCCGAGTGCCGGTCGGCGATGAACGTCACCTTCCGCCTTCCCGGCGAGGATCTCGAGAAGCGGTTCGCGGCCGAGGCGGCGAAGCGGAAGCTCGTCGACTTGAAGGGGCACCGCTCCGTCGGCGGCATCCGCGCGAGCATCTACAACGCCATGCCCCGAGAGGGCGTGGAGGCCCTGCGGGACTTCATGCTCGAGTTCCAGCGGGCCAATGCCTGACCCCGAAAGGAAACCATGCCCTCGATCATCGTGCTCGATCCCCTCTCCGCCGACGGCATTGCGCTCTTGGAGGCGGCGAAGCCGGCAGGCATCAGCTATCGCGTGGCGACGGGGCTCTCGGGAGCGGATCTCAAGGCGGCGCTCGCGGAACACGACGGGGCGATCTGCCGCAGCGGCGTGAAGATCACCGGCGACGTGCTCGCCGGCAACCACCGGCTCAAGGCGATCGTTCGAGCCGGCGTCGGCACCGACAACATCGACAAGGATGCCGCCACCCGGCTCGGCATCGTCGTGATGAACACGCCCGCCGGCAACACGGTGAGCACCGCGGAGCACACCTTCGCCATGCTGCTCGCTGTTTCCCGAAACATCGCGCAGGCCGACGCGAGCCTCAAGTCGCACGCCTGGGACCGCGGCAAGTTCATGGGCGTTCAGCTCGCTGGAAAGACGCTCGGCATCGTGGGCCTCGGACGGATCGGCCTCGCGGTCGCGAGCCGTGCGCGGGCCTTCGAGATGCGGGTGCTCGGCTACGACCCGTTCATGTCGGCCGAGCGGGCCGGGGAGCTGGGCATCGAGCTCGTCGAGAGCGTGCGAGGGATGCTTCCCCAGGTCGATTATCTCACCGTCCATACGCCGCTCACGGAGGATACGAAGCACCTCGTCGGCATGAAGGAGCTCGAGATCCTCAAGCCGGGCGTGCGGCTCGTGAACTGCGCCCGTGGCGGGATCTACGACGAGAAGGCGGTCGCCGAGGGACTCTCGCGGGGCGTCATCGCCGGCGTGGCGCTCGACGTCTTCGAGAAGGAGCCCTGCACCGATTCGCCGCTCTTCGGCATGCCCGGCGTGATCGT
Organism: Pirellulales bacterium; assembly: GCA_040397565.1. GTDB lineage: Bacteria > Planctomycetota > Planctomycetia > Pirellulales > UBA1268 > UBA4655. Next base: position 6,660 of record JBBAVU010000047.1, read on the forward strand.
CACGCCTCACCTCGGTGCAAGCACCGAGGAGGCGCAGTCGCAGGTCGCGGTCGAGGGCGTCGGGCTGCTCGTCGATTTCCTGTCCACCGGGTCGATCAGGCACTCTGTCAACGCCAGCCCGATCGATCCGGCGGCGCTCGAGGGGGTTCGGGGGTTCCTCGATCTCGCGTGGCGGCTCGGGCTGCTCGTCGCGCAGCTCGACGAAGCTCCGCCGAAGTCGTGCTCCATCGCGTACAGGGGTGAGATCGCCTCCCGCAACACGCGGCTCGTCACGGCGGCCTTCGCGGCCGGCCTGCTCGAGGCCGCGATCGAGGACGTCAACATCGTCAACGCGGAGATGCTGCTGCGGGAGCGGGGCATCGAGCTCGTCGAGCAGAGCCGGACCGATCCCGGGGCGTTCAGCTCGGTCGTCGGTGTCGATCTCGTGTCGGGCGGCAGGGTGCACCGTGCCGCGGGGACGCTCTTCGGTCATTCGATGCCGCGGCTGGTGCAGCTCGAGGGGCACCGGCTCGAGGCGTATCTCGACGGCACGCTGCTCGTGTTCACCCACCAGGACGTGCCGGGCATCATCGGCAGGGTGGGAACGGCCTTCGGGGGGCTCGGCGTGAACATCGCCCAGATGTCCGTCGGCCGGACGGCACCGGGCGGCGAGGCGATCGGCGTGCTCAATATTGACTTGGAACCGGGCAGGCTCGACCAGGAGCCCAGCCGGGAGGCTATCCAACAGGTCCTCGCCTGCCCCGGGGTGCGGTCGGCAAGGGTGGTCCGGCTGCCCCCTGCCGGGCAGCTGCCACTCTGGCTGTCGGGGGCCCGGCGGCCCCAGTAGGGGCGTGCCGAGCCGAGGGGAGCGGAACGGCGGCAATAATTCCCCGAGAAAGCGGCGAAAGCCTTCATGGGACCGGAGGAGTCCGCCGTGCCAGCCTCGCAGGAGCATCCATCTTCGCAGGCCGTGGCGTTGGCGGAGGCCCAGTTCGCCCGCTGGGCGGGCGAGCACCTCCAGGTGCTCCACCGCGTCGCCTACCGGCTGCTCGGAAACCCCCATGATGCCGAGGATGTCGTGCAGGACACGTTCCGCTCTGCGTGGGTGAGCCGCCACCTTTTCGATGCCTCCAGGAGCGAGCGGGCCTGGCTCGTGGCGATTCTGCGCCGCCGGGTCGCCGATGCGTGGCGGAAGCGGCAGGTCCGGGAGCTTCCGATGGGAGACGGGACCCTCGATGTCGCGGCAGGGCGGTCGCCGGATCCGTTGGACGACGAGCTCTCGTCGCACGTGCAGCGAGCGCTTGGCCGGCTGCCCGCCGAGGTCCGCGAGACGCTCCTGCTGGTCGTGGTGGGAGAACTCACCCACCAGGAGGCGGCCGACATGCTCGGCGTGCCACTCGGTACGGTGCTCTCGCGGGTCAGCCGCGGGCGGACTCGGCTGAGGCAATATCTCATCGAGGCCGGCGACATCGAGCGGAGGGGAGCATGAGTCGTTCACCCGACGATCCGGTCCGTCGCGATGATCTCGGGATGCGAGGGGAGCCGAGGTCGCGCCGCCCCGAGGCCGACCCGCGGATCGACTCTCTCCTGAGGGAAACGGGAGGTCGCGGCATGCGGCAGCCCGACCTCGTCGAGCTCTTTTCCGACGACGCGATCGACCGCATGCTCCGCGACGTCCCCTGCCGCATGGAGTCGATTCGGCCGTTCGCCGCCCCGGGTGGCCGACCGCTTCCGGTCGATCTGCGAGCGGTCGTCGCCGGCCTGGATCGGCAACCGCCCAGGCCCGCGGCCGGGTTCAACTCGCGGCCGAGCCGTTTGGTGCGGTCCGCGATCGGCGTCGCTCGCGACGCGTTCAACGTCGTGGCCGTCCTGTCCGTCGTCGTCGCGATGTTCGCCGCGAGCGTCGTCGCGTCGCGGTTGCTCTCGAGGCCTATGGCGCGGGTGACCGCGATGCCCATGGCGCGGATGGCCGCGACGCCGCCGTACGGCCTCGACTTCTCCGCGTCCGCCGCTGCCCCCGGCGATACGGTCGTCACCGTCGTCGCCGATGGCCGGGCTTTCGAGCCGCTCGCTTCGCCCGCCGACGAAGGCAGCCCATCCGATTCTTCGATTCCCACGGACGGTGGGATCGAGGCGATCGCCGATGCCGACGCGGCGAACCTCCCCGAAGGCGAAGGGACCGACGGCCCGCGGATCGCAGCCGACGATTCCGGCGATGCCGGGTCTTCGTCGCTGCCGGGTGGGCCGCCGCCGGAAGTGAGGGCTGCGCCGGTGTCGGTTCCCGGGCTCGACCTCCGGGCGGCTTCTTCGCGACGCAGGCCATCCCGGCCGGCGGGTGAGTCGCTGCAGGTCGTCGCCACGCGTCCGGCGATCGGTCGGTTCGTGCCCTACCACCGCGGCTACGATCTCGCCTTCGAAATGAACAGCGGCGAGTCGCCGTTCGTCGACCCATCGCTCACGCGGGCGCTCGCCATGGATTCCCCGCCGCTGTCGCGGCGGACCGACAGTTTCGATCGGGTTGAACAGCTTTTGGCCGCCGGCGGCCTGCGGCGGGACCGGCTGCGGCAGGCGATCGCCGGCCTGCGGGTCGAGGAGGTTCTCGCCGCGATCTCCCCTGCCGCCCTTCCGGCGGTCTCGCCTGCTGCCGCACCGGTGGTCAGCCTCGCCGCTGGAGCCTCGATTTCGGGGCGGCCCAATGCGAGGCTGCTGGAGGTGAGCATCGCGGCGCCGCGGTCGGCGTCGCGGCCGACGGGCGACCTGCTGTTCGTGCTCGACGCCTCGGCCGCCGCCGGCGCCGACGAGGCGTGGCCCGCCGTCTGTCGCGGCGTCGAGGATGCGGTCCGCCAGCTCGATCCTGGGGCGTCGATCACCGTCGTCGCCTTTGCCGAACGGCCCGTCGTCATCGCGAACCAGGCGCCGGCTCGTGACATGCTCGACCTGCGTCGCCGCCTCGTGGAGGTGCGACCGCGGGGCGGCGGCGACCTGCACGGCTGCATGGCGATCGTCCGCGACATGATCGCGAGGCGGGAGACGTCGCCGCGATGCGTGGTCGTCGCCCACGCCGGTTCGATCGCGCGGGCCGAGCGCGACGGGGATCCGGACCTCGCCGCGTGGCGGCGGTCGCAGCAACTGGCCCGCGACGGGGATGCCCCGCCGGTCCTCGAAGTCGTGGAGATCGACGCGGTTTCCGGTGCGACAGGCGAGGACGCCAAGAAAAATGGTGCGTCGCTCGTGGAGGGCGTCGGGCTCGATTCGATGGTCATTCGCCGGTCCATCGTCGCGGCCGCCCTTGGGCCGGATTCGGCGCCGAGGTTCGAAGCCTGCCGCCTTGAGATGGCGTTCGACCCCGCACAGGTGGCCGCCTATCGGCTCGTCGGCCATCGCAGGCAGGTCGTCGAGATGGCGTCGTCGCAGTCGTCGGCGGTCGATCTGGCCGACGGCGAGTGCGTCCGCGCCGTCTACGAGGTCGTGCTGCGGGAACGCGATCCACGCGGTCGGAACCCCTCCCCTCCCCAGGCGTTCGTCGCCACGGCCACGTGTCGGTATCAGCATGCCGGGGGAGGCTCCGAGTCGCGGGCCGTCGCCGGGATATCCGCTTCTCAGTTCGCCGTCGATCCGGCGAGCGGTGATTCCCGGGCCCAGACTGTGTGGCTGTCGGTGGCGATCGCCGAACTGGCGGCTGGGTCGGCCCACGTGGAGTCGCCGCAACGGCTTCGGGAAGCCATACGGCTGAGTTTCGAGCGGGTTGGCAACGGCTCGGCAGCTCCCGCCGGCTGGGACGGCTCGATGCTGCGTCGGCTGCACGCCATCTGGACCGCACTCTGAAAGACCGCGGAGTTTGACGGCACATGACGGCCGTTCCACAATATCCTTCTCGGCCTCTCCATCCGCCAATCCGCCCGCCTGCGACCGCCTCGATGCCCACGCTCGCTGCTCGCCCCGAACCGCCCTCGGTGGAACCGCCCAATCCCACGTCTCGGGCCGTCGGACTGCCTTGGATGCGACTGGTGGCCGTGGCGGTCGCGGTGACACTGGTCGGCGCCGCTGGGGAAATCCGGTTGGCCGTCGCCCAGGACGACGTCTCCGATGCCGCGGCCGCGAAACGCACCGCGCTCGAGGTATCGACGGAACTCCTGCTCGAAAAGCTCGTCGAGCAGGGTGACAAAGGGATGCACGACGTCGTGCTCTGGGTGCTCGACCGTGTCGATGCCGACGACTCGCTCAAGTCGCTCCGCCCCTCGAGCCCGCTGCGGCGGGGCGGGTCGCTCGTCTCGCTCAGCCGCAAGGAACTCGACACGAAGAAGAAAGCCGGCTTGCTGGAAGAGGCCCTGAAGTGCTTCGACGTGTTTCTCGCCGCCAAGGCGGGAGACGCCGAGGTCGGGAACGAGCAGATCATGGCTCTCACGGAGAAAGGCGGCGTGCTCGTCGAGCGGGCTCGGCTCGCGGTCGCGCAGTCGAAGTTGTCCGGCGCCGACCCCGCGGCGTCGCTCGAGGCGGCCGTCAAGTTCTTCGACGAGGCCTTCGCGAGCTTCGAGGCTGCCGAGAAGGGAGTCCTCGTGAGGCTCCGGAGTGTCGGTGAGCAGCTCGCCGCGTTCGACGTCGGCAAGAAGGCCGACGGGGCGGATGCGAAGGACGGAGGCAAGGAGGGCAAGAAGGCACCACCCCCGCGAAAAGGAAGGTCCACGGCCGATCAGAAGCGTGATGCGGCGAAGGTCGAGGAGCTCTCCGAGGAACAGGAGCGGCTCCGCGGGCAGTTGCTGAGCACCCGACTGCTGTTGGCCAGCGCGCGGTTCGAGAAATCGAAGGCGTTCGCCCCGGGAAGCGAGGGCTGGAAGCAGGCGATGGACGACTCGACGAAGCGGTACGCGGAGCTTTACACCAAGTACGGCAACCGCGGCGTCGGGCTGTTCGCCCGTTACTACGAGGGGCGGAACTACACCGTGATGGCACAGGCTGCGGAGAAGCCCGACGATCGCAAGAAGCTCCTCGAGAAGGCCGTGCAGACGCTCGTCGAGCTCCGCCTGCTGGAAGGGGGCGGATTCGTGCCAGCGCTCAAGGCGAAGGCCTACAACACGACGTTCGAGTGCTGGATGGAATTGAACGACGTCGCGGGCTTCGACGAAGCCGCCGAGAAGGCCGTTGCGGCGGCCGTGTCGCCCGACAAGTACGTCGGAATCGACGGCGGCGACTGGCTCGGAATGAAATACCGGGGCGCGGCGCTCCTCGCGCAGAAGGCAGAGGCCGAGGGGCCGAAGGGCCGGCCAAAGCTCAAGACCGCGCAGAAGGCCGCGATGGAGGTCGCAAAGGTCAATCGTGACTACGCGAAGGAGGCCCGCGAGCTGTTGACGAAGCTCGGCAAGAGCGTCGGCGAGGAGCAGGCGCAGTCGTTCGAGGCGGCGATGGACGAGGTGGGCGTGATCGTCGGCAACTGGAAGTCGAAGTCGACGGAGGCGAAGGAGCTCGAGAAGGCGAGCAAGGCCGACGAAGCCGGCAAGGCGAAGGAGGAGGCGGCTGCGTTCCGCGACAAGGCGATCCAGTCGCTCGTGAAGGCGATGCCGACTGCGACCGACGAGGATCTCGACCGGCTCAACAAGGCCCGCTACCTGACGACGTTCCTCCTCTACGATGCGAAGCGGCTGCACGAAGCCGCGGCCCTCGGCGAATTCCTGGCCGAGCGCTACCCGAATGCGATCGGCAGTAAGGACGCCGCCCGCGTGGCGATGGCGAGCTGGCAGATGCTCGCGAAGGAAGGGCAGCCCGGCTGGTCGGCCGACGCCCGACGCCGGTCGGCGGAACTCGCCGGGCTTATCGTCAAGATCTGGCCTGCCGATGGTTCGAGTGCCGACGCCGCGGTCGTCGCGATCGCGTCGGCCGCCGAGCAGGGTGACGTCAAGCGGATCATGGACCTCGTCGAAGCGGTGCCGGCCGATTCGCCCCGCCGGGCCGAGGTGCTGCTCCGCGGAGGCAGCGCGCTGTGGAAGGCCGTGGTCGATCGGCGGCGTCTCGGCGACGATGCGCAGGGTGATGCCGCGGAGCAGCCCGTAGAGAACGTGCTCGGGAAGGCGACCCAGGCGATCGACGCGGGACTCGGCGCCGTTGCGGCCGCCGGCAAGCCCGACAAGCTGGCGGTCGCCGCCGCGCTCTACCGCTGCCAGATCGGCATGGAGGCCGGCGACGACAAGCTCGTGCTCGAAACGCTCACGAACCCGGTTTACGGTCCATGGACCGTCGTCACCAGCGGCGACGCCTCGGTCGTCGATCCGGCCGTGGCCGAGGAGGCGCTCAGGCTCGCGCTACGGTACTTCATCCAGACGGAGAAGCTCGACGACGCCCAGAAGGCGATGGACCTGCTCGAGGCCGCGGCCGGCGAAGGGGAAGACGCTGCCGAGAAGCTCGCGTCGATGTACCTCGCGATGGGACGGGACCTTCAGGAACAGCTCGCCGGCATCCTCGGCGGTGCCGGTGGCATTGCCGGCGGTGCCGGTGGCATTGCCGGCGGCGAGGTGAGTGGCGAGGCCCGCGCCCGTGCCGGGAAGGTGGTGTCCGGCCTGGTGAAGTTTCTCGACCGCGTCGCCGCCAAGGACAAGAAGGTCTCCTCGCAGATGTGGGTGGCGAGCCAGTTCATGGCCCTCGGGGCCGGTCCCGGCCAGCAGGGTGCCGCAATCGTCCAGGTCGTTTCAAAGGACAAGCGTCAGGAATATCTCGCCCGTGCCGCCGCGATCTACGAGTCGCTGCTGAAGTCCGACGACCAGAAGATCAAGGACAGCGAGCTTTCGATCCGGCTGAAGCTCGCCACGGTCTACCGTGAGCTCGAGCGATGGGACGAAGCGATCGGCCACCTCGAGTGGATCGTCCGCCAGCCCAAGGGGGCCAACATGCTTTCGGCGCAGTGGGAGGCGGCGACGTTTCTCGCGGCGGCAGGTGCGGTTGAGAAGGACAAGGCCAAGGCCGTGGACTACCTCAAGCAGGCCGTCATGGGCCGCCAGGGGGAGGTCGTGTTCTGGGGCTGGAGCGGCATCGCCAACAAGCTCCAAAAACAGGCCCTCGCGGGCGGGGCGAACGAGAAGGCGGCGGAGAGCCGCAGGCGGTTCTTCGAGGCCCGGCTCAACGTCCCGAAGACCAGGCTGACACGGGCTGAGGTTGGCGAGGCAGCCGATCGGACGAAGCAGCTCGAGATGGCCGAACGCGACATCGTCCTGACCCATAAGCTCTACCCCGACATGGGCGGCAAGGAGTTTCGCGGGCAGTTCGACAAGCTTTTGGAGGAGATCCAAAAGCAGCTCGACCGCCCGTCGAAGCGGGGGGTCGATGATCTCGACGCGGAACTCCAGGCGGAACAGGCTCAAAAGCCGGCGGAATGAGAAGACCGACAGAACGAGAAGATCAGTAGAACGAGAAGAGATTGGGGGCGATGACCGTGATGAAGAAGGCGACTGCGGTGGTGATCAACGAAGCGATCGAGAAGCTGCTCGGGGCATCACCGTGCAGTTCACGGTGGCAATCCGGAACGCGTGCGATGATGCTCGTCGCAGCGATGCTCGCACCGTCGGCCGCCCTCGCCCAGTCGTCCGACCGGGTGATGCTCAGCCCGTCAGGTTCCGTGAGCGGAAAGGTCGTCGCCACCTCGCCCGGAGGAGTTGATGTCGAAAAGGGTGAAGAAGTCCAGAAGATTCCGATCGAAAAGATCCGCGAGGTGCAGTTCGGGGGCGAGCCGCAGGATCTGAAGGCCGCCCGCACTCTGCTCGCACGGGGCCGGCCCGCCGACGCACTCGAGGACCTCAAGAAGCTCACGTCGGCGGACTTCGACGGTGCCGATCCGCTCGTCGTCCAGGAGAAGGAATACGTCGAGGCCGCGGCTGCGGCTCGGGCCGCCCTGCTCGGCAGCGGCGACGTGAAGGCGGCCGGAGGGCTCGTGGGTGGCTTCCTCACGAAGAACGCCAAGAGCCACCACACGTACGAGCTCCAGGAACTGCTCGGCGACCTGCTTGCGAAGGCCGGCCTGCCCGACAAGGCGGCCGCCGCCTATGAAAAGGTCGCCCAGGGGCCCCCCGCCTTCAAGGTCCGTGCGGCTTCCGCGAAGGCGAGGATTTTGTTCGACCAAAAGAAATTCGACGAGGCGGGCAAGGCGTTCGACGAGGCGATCGCGGTCGATGCCAGCGACGACGCGAGCAAGGCTCAGAAACGCGCTGCCGGCCTGGGGAAGGCGAAGTGCCTGGCCCAGGCGGGCAAGGCGGCCGAGGCGGTCTCGCTCGTGCTCTCGGCGATCCGGCAGGCAAGCCCCGAGGAGAAGGAGATGCTCGCCGGAGCCTACAACACGCTCGGGGCAGCCCAGCGGGCCGCCGGCAAGGACCAGGACGCCCTGATCGCGTTCCTCACGGTCGATCTCGTGTACAACTCCGTTCCCGAGGCCCATGCGGAGGCCCTTGCGAACCTGGTCGAGTTGTGGCAGAAGGCGAACAATCCGGAGCGGTCGAGGCAGGCGATACAGAGTCTCGAGACCACCTATCCGGACAGCCCCTGGGTGAAAACAGCGAAGGCGACGGTCAGCAAGATGTGACCGGGCAATGTGTGAACGGAACCATTGAACGGACGAAACCACAGTATCTTTTCGAGGAGATGAGCATGGAGTCGGTTGTCGGAAAAGAATCCCGCGGAAGCCTGTCCTCGCGACTCGCGGCGGTCGCGTGCCCATTGCTCGCCTGGCTGGCGTGCATGGCCGGTCCTGCCGCCGTGATGACCGCCCCCGTGTTCGTGATGCCGTCGGTCGCTGTCGCTCAGGACGAGGACGTTGGCGGCGGCGAGGACGGCGGCGGAGAGGCCGAGGGAGAGAGCATGCTCGTCTTCTTCTACAACGCGCTCGGCATCCGCTACACGATCGTATTCCTCGCCATCTCGTTCGCGTTCGTCGCGATCATGGTGATGATCTTCATGCAGCTGCGGAGGTCCGTCATGATTCCGCCGGGGCTTGCCGAAACCTTCGAGGCACACTGCAACGCCAAGGAATACCAGCAGGCCTTCGAGCTGGTGAAGGCCGACGACTCCTACCTCGGCCACCAGTTGGCGGCCGGCATGGGGAAGCTCCAGTCGGGCTACGCTGCCGCGATCGAGTCGATGCAGGACGCGGCTGCCGACGACACGATGAAGCTCGAGCACAAGGTGAGCTACGTGGCGCTCATCGGGGCGCTCGCGCCGATGTTCGGCCTGCTCGGCACGGTCGACGGGATGGTGGCGAGCTTCATGCAGATCGCGAGGGCGACGACCGCCCCGAAGCCGAAGGATCTCGCGATGGGTATCTCGATGGCCCTCATCACGACGCTCGTCGGCCTCTGGCTCGCGATCCCGGCAATCGGCTTCTTTGCGATGTTCAAGAACTGGCTCCAGCGGCTGACGGCCGACGCCGATGCCGAGGCAATGCGGCTCATGAGCCGGTTCCAGTCCGCGGGAAAGAAGTGATCCGGCGGCTTTGAAACGACACTTCCGTACGGGCTGAACACATGGCACGAAGAAAAAGCGGCGGGCCGAACTCGACCGAGATCGACATGACGCCCATGATCGACATGACGTTCCAGCTGATCGCGTTCTTCATGTTCGTGAGCAACTTCTCCGAGGCGGAGCAGGACGACCGCATCCAGCTGCCCCAGAGCCAGTTGGCGAAGCCGAGCGATGCGCCGATCGATTCGCCAATCACGCTCCAGCTGACGAACAAGAGCTCCGTCGTGTACGGCGGCGAACTCATCGGCCTGGGCGAGCTGGGCACGTATCTCGAGCGGGAAAAGTCGGCCCTGCTCGATGCCGGCAAGGAGCCGGTCGAATCGACCATCATCGTGCGGGCCGACGGCTCCGCGAAGACGGGCGAGGTGCAGGAGATCATCAAGGTCTGCCAAGAAAAGGGCTTCGAGAAGTTCGCCCTGCGGGCGAAGTACGACGAGCCCAAGTAACGGAAGGGTTTCGGCCATGGCCAAGCGACAGGCACAGCTTGCCGACAAGATCGACATCAACATGACGCCGATGATCGACATCGTGTTTCAGTTGCTGGCGTTTTTCATCATGTCGCTGAAGATCATCGCCGCCGAGGGGGACTTCGACGTGCGGATGCCGCTGGGCGTCTCGGCCGCTCCGCCCGACGAGCAGCAGGTTCCGCCGATCAAGCTGAAGCTCACGGCGGGCGAAGGAGGCGATCTCGCCGGGATCACGATGAACGGCTCGCCGGTGGCCGACTTCGACGAGCTGCGGTCGCGAGTCCTGAAGTTCGTCGGCACCGACACCGGGCCGAACTCGATCGCCGAGAAGACCGAGGCGGAGCTCGACTGCGACTACGGTCTCAAGTACGAGAACGTCGTGAATGCGATCTCGGCCGTGTCGGGCCGCGTGGAGAACGGCGAGATCATCGAACTCGTCAAGAAGATCAAGTTCTCCCCGCCGAAGAAGAAAAAGAGCTGACTGCTCGTCAAGCGTGCTGGGTTCGGGGCTGCCCGTGTGCCCTCGCTGGACAACGGACTTTCGGGACGGGTTCGGGACTGCCCGTATGCCGCTCGCCGGACGCTCGCTACGGGCATCCTGCCCTCCGCTCGCTCGGATGCAGACTTC